>DUPF01000026.1 GCA_012838445.1 Intrasporangiaceae bacterium
GTCCGCCTCGGCGCCGACACCGCCGCGGCCTTCGACATCTCCGCCGCGTGCGCCGGGTACTGCCACGGGATCACCCTGGCCGGTGACATGGTCCGGGCCGGCACGGCCGAGTATGCGCTGGTCGTCGGGGTCGAGCGCCTCACCGACTTCACCGACCCCACCGACCGGGGCACCGCGTTCATCTTCGCCGACGGAGCCGGTGCCGCCGTCGTCGGCCCCTCCGACGTCGAAGGCATCGGCCCGACGATCTGGGGTTCGGACGGCAAGCAGTGGGACGCGATCTGCCAGCAGGACAGCTGGATCGAGGTCCGCGACCAGAACCTCGGCTGGCCGAACATCGTCATGCAGGGCCAGACCGTGTTCCGGTGGGCGGTGTGGGGTATGGCCCCGGTCGCCCAGCGGGCCCTGGACGCCGCCGGGATCACCGTCGCCGACCTCGATGCGTTCATCCCCCACCAGGCGAACATGCGCATCATCGACGCGATGGCCAAGCAGTTGAAGATCCCCGACGACGTCGTCATCGCCCGCGACATCGAGACCACCGGCAACACCTCGGCCGCCTCGATCCCGCTCGCCACCGAGCGGCTCATCCGTGAGGGACTCGTCCCCCGCGGCGGGCTCGCCCTGCAGATCGGCTTCGGCGCCGGCCTGTCCTACGCCGCTCAGGTGATCCGCATCCCCTGAGCCGACAGATTCCCGCCGGTCCGCGGGACCCACGGGCCACCCCAGCACCATCAATCACCACCCACATCACCACCCATCACCAAGGAGAGAACACCATGGCTATGACCGAGCAGGAGATCCTCGCGGGCCTCGCCGAGATCGTCAACGAGGAGACCGGCCTGGACGCCGAGTCGGTCCAGTTGGACAAGTCCTTCACCGACGACCTCGACATCGACTCGCTGTCGATGATGACCATCGTCGTCAACGCCGAGGACAAGTTCGGCGTGCGCATCCCCGACGAGGAGGTCAAGAACCTCGCGACCGTCGGCGACGCCGTCAACTACATCGCCGCGAACCAGGGCTGACCCACCGGTCCACCCGATCCGCCGGAGGCGGTGGTATGCGGTGCGCACCGCATACCTCCGCCCTCCAGCAGCACTGTCCCTCGACCTCTCATCAGGTCACCAACCCATGCAGCACCCCCACGCATCAACCACTCTCACGAGGAGCACACGAACGTGAGCAACCCACAGCGCGTCGTCGTCACCGGCCTGGGCGCCACCACCCCCCTGGGCGGGACGGCACCGGAGACCTGGCAGGGCATCCTCGCCGGCCGGTCCGGCGCCCGCACCATGCCCTTCGACTGGGTCAGCGAGTACAACCTGCCGGTGACCTTCGGTGCCCTCATCCACACCGACCCGAGTGAGGTGCTGGCCAAGGTCGAGGTCCGCCGCAACGACCCGAGCGGTCAGTATGCGCTCATCGCCGCCCGCGAGGCCTGGGCCGACGCCGGTGGTCCGGAGGTCGACCCGGTCCGGTTCGGGGTTGCGATCGGCACCGGGATCGGCGGGGTGTGGACCCTGCTCGACCAGTGGGACAACCTCAAGGCGAGCAAGAGCACCCGGCGGGTCTTCCCGCTCTCGGTGCCGATGCTCATGCCGAACTCGGCCACCGCCGCGGTGTCGCTCGACCTCGGCGCCCGGGCGGGGGCGCACACCGCCGTCTCGGCCTGCGCCTCCGGAGCCGAATCCATCGGGCTGGGGCTGGAACTCATCGCCTCCGGGCGGGCCGACATCGTCGTCGCCGGCGGGACCGAGGCGGCCGTGCACCCGATCTGCTTCGCCGGGTTCACCCAGATGCAGGCGCTGTCCACCCGCAACGACGAGCCGGAGCGGGCCTCCCGCCCCTACGACACCGGCCGGGACGGGTTCGTCCTCGGTGAGGGTGCCGCGATCGTCGTCCTCGAGTCCGAGGAGCATGCGCGGGCCCGGGGCGCGAAGATCTACGCCGAGATCGCCTCGGTCGGCACCTCCGCGGACGCCCACCACATCGCCGCTCCCGAGCCGGAGGGTGCCGGCGCCTCCCGCGCGATGATCGAGGCGGTCGAGAACGCCGGTCTGACGCCGGCCGACATCGTCCACATCAACGCCCACGCGACCTCCACCCCGGTCGGCGACGTCGCCGAGAACAACGCGATCCGGCGCGCCTTCGGGGACGCCGCGGACGGGATGTGCGTCAGCGCGACCAAGTCGATGAGCGGGCACCTGCTCGGTGCGGCCGGTGCGCTCGAGACGATCCTGACCGTCCTGTCGGTCCGGGACCGGATCGCCCCCGCGACGATCAACCTCGAGGACCACGACCCGCAGATCAACCTCGACGTCGTCCACGGCGAGCACCGCACCCTGCCCGACGGCGACATCGCGGCGCTGAACAACAGCTTCGGGTTCGGCGGGCACAACGTCGCGCTCGTCGTCAAGAGCATCTGATGGCGCACCAGCCGAACGACGCCTCCGCCACCGTCTCCGCAGCCACCCGACCCGAAGTCGACAAGGCCGACGACCCGCGCAACCCCCGCACCCGGCTGGCGGCGTTCCTCGACCCCGGGTCGATGGAGCTCATCACCGCCGAGGACGACTCGGGGATGCTCGCCGCGACCGGCACGGCGGACGGCGCCCCGGTCGTCGTGTTCTGCTCCGATGCCACCATCCAGGGTGGGGCGATGGGCATCGAGGGCTGTCGGGTCATCCTCACCGCCTATGAGCGGGCGCTGGCCGAGCAGATCCCGGTCGTCGGGATCTGGCACTCCGGTGGGGCCCGCCTCGCCGAGGGGGTTGCCTCGCTGCACGCCGTCGGTGAGGTGTTCGCGATCATGACCCGCGCCTCGGGCCGGATCCCGCAGATCTCGATCGTCATCGGGGCCGCCGCCGGGGGCGCCGCCTACGGTCCGGCCCTGACCGACATCGTCATCCTCGCCCCGGACGGGCGGATCTTCGTCACCGGCCCGGAAGTGGTCCGGTCGGTCACCGGCGAGTCGGTCGATGCGTTGCGGCTCGGCGGACCCGAGCCGCACGGTCGCCGCTCCGGGGTGGTGCATGTCCTCGCCGATTCCACCGAGGATGCGTATGCGCGGGGCCGGGTCGTCTGCGACCTCCTGGTCAACCGGGGTCGGTTCGATGTCGACGCGGTGACCGACCGGGACCTGGCCGCCCAGTTCCCGGAGTCGAGCAAGCGGGCCTATGACGTGCACCCGGTCATCGACGACCTCCTCGACGAGGGCGCCCCGACGCAGGAACTGCACGCAAAGTGGGCCCCGAACATCGTCACCCAACTGGGTCGCTTCGGCGGGCACACGGTCGGGGTCATCGCGAACAACCCGATGCGCCTCGGTGGCTGCCTCGACTCCCCCTCTGCGGAGAAGGCGGCCCGCTTCGTGCGGATGTGCGACGCGTTCGGGGTGCCGCTCGTCGTCCTCGTCGACGTCCCCGGCTACCTGCCCGGGGTCGGGCAGGAGTGGGACGGGGTGGTGCGCCGCGGCGCGAAACTGCTGCACGCGTTCGCCGAGGCGACGGTGCCCCGGGTGACGCTCGTGACCCGCAAGACCTACGGCGGGGCCTACATCGCGATGAACTCGCGCGCGCTCGGCGCCACCCGGGTCTTCGCCTGGCCCACCGCGCACGTCGCGGTCATGGGCTCGGTCGCGGCGGTCCGGATCCTGCACCGGCGCCGGCTCGCGGAGGTCGACGACGCCGACCGTGCGGCGGTCGAGCAGCAGCTCGCCGACGAGCACGACACGCTCTCCGGCGGTCTGCCGCGGGCCATCGAGATGGGCGTCGTCGACGAGATCGTCGAACCCAAGGCGACCCGTTCGGCCCTCGTGGCGGCCCTGGCCGCCGCACCCCAGCGGCGCGGGGACCACGGCAACATTCCGCTCTGAGGCGAGCACCGCATACAGCATCCACACCTCAGCCGCACTGCGGACAGCATCGAGGCCCCCGGGATGAGGAGCGTCAACCGGGGGCCTCGGCCTTGTGGCAGGTCTGGTGTCGAAGTCAACGCCTCGCGCCCCGATGTGGTTCCCGGGGTGGGCGGGCGCGGTCAGCCGACCTTGTGCAGCCAGCGCACCGGGGTGCCCTCCCCGGCGTGGCGGAAGATGTCGAGTTCGGCGTCGTGGTCGGCGCCGAGGCACTCCTCGATCATCTCGGTCATCGCCTCGGCGCTGCCCTGGGCGAGGGTGATGATCTCGCGCAACCGGTCCTCGGTGAGGACGATGTCGCCGTTGGCGGAGGTGCGGTTGTGCAGGATCCCGAGTGACGGGGTGTAGGACCAGCGGGAGCCGTCGACGCCGGCGCTGGCGTCCTCGGTGATCTCGTAGCGGACGCCGGTGAATCCCTTGAGGGTGGAGGCGATGGCGGCGCCGGTGCCGGGGGCGCCGGTCCAGGACAGGTCGGCGCGCATCATGCCGGTGGCGGCGGGCTGGTCGCGCCAGTCGAGGCTGACGCGGGAGCCGAGCACACTCTCAAGCGCCCACTGGATGTGGGCGCACAACGCCTTCGGTGTCGCGTGGATGTAGACGACACCGCGGGTCCAGCCGGCGCGGGCTGCGCCGGTGTGGCTGGGTAGCACTGACATCCGGGTCTCCTCACGTGCGGTGGACGTCTTCCCCAACGCCACGAATGTCGTGCTGAGCCTGGATGGCCACCGAGCGGATGCTCGGGGCGGGCTGCGAGTATGCGGTTGTCGGCTTCGCGATCACAGTCACCACAGGGGTCACTCCAGTGCTCACGAACACCGTGCGCCCATTCTGCACCAAAACTCCCGCGAGCACCACCAC
>DUPF01000230.1 GCA_012838445.1 Intrasporangiaceae bacterium
GCGGCATTCCCCGCCAACTTCGGGCGGCCCATCCCCGCCGCCACAACTTCGCGATCGCGAAGTTGTGGCGGCGGGGATGGGCCGCCCGAAGTTGGCGGGGAATGCCGCCTTCTGGTAGATTGTTGACAGGTCAACTACTTCCCCACGGACCTGAGGAGGCCCGCATGACCACCACGGCGAACCACATGCAGTTCGGCGTGTTCACCATCGGTGACGTCACCCGCGACCCGGTGACCGGGCGCATCCCGAGCGAGAACGAGCGGATCAAGGCCACCCTCGCCATCGCCCGCAAGGCCGAGGAGGTCGGTCTCGACGTCTTCGCCACCGGCCAGCACCACAACCCGCCCTTCATCGCCCCGGCCAACCCGCCGGTGCTCCTCGCCCACATCGCCGCCCAGACCGAGCGGATCCTGCTCTCCACCGCGACGACCCTCATCACGACGACCGACCCGGTCCGCATCGCCGAGGACTACGCCTTCCTGCAGCACCTCGCCGACGGCCGGATGGACCTGATGCTCGGCCGCGGCAACACCGGACCGGTCTACCCGTGGTTCGGCAAGGACATCCGCGCCGGCCTCGAGCTCGCCGTCGAGAACTACGCGCTGCTGCACAAGCTGTGGCGTGAGGAGAACATCGTCTGGTCCGGCCAGCACCGCACCCCGCTGCACGGCTTCACCGCGACCCCCCGCCCACTCGACGACCTGGCCCCCTTCGTCTGGCACGGCTCGATCCGCAGCCCCGAGATCGCCGAGCAGGCCGCGTTCTACGGTGACGGCTTCTTCGCCAACCACATCTTCTGGCCCAAGGAGCACACCCAGCGGATGGTCGGGCTCTACCGGCGCCGCTTCGAGCACTACGGCCACGGCAGCGCCGACCAGGCGATCGTCGGCCTCGGCGGCCAGGTCTTCATGCGCAAGAACAGCCAGGACGCGATCCGTGAGTTCCGGCCCTACTTCGATGAGGCGCCCGTCTACGGCGGCGGTCCCTCCCTCGAGACCTTCATGCGCGAGACGCCGCTGACGGTCGGCTCGCCGCAGCAGGTCATCGAGCGGACCCTGAGCTTCCGCGACTACGTCGGCGACTACCAGCGGCAGCTATTCCTCATCGACCACGCCGGCCTGCCTCTGAAGACCGTGCTCGAGCAGCTCGACATCCTCGGTGAGGAGGTCGTGCCGGTGCTCCGCGAGGAGTTCGCCAAGGGCCGCCCCGCCCACGTGCCGAATGCCCCGACCCACACGAACCGCCTCGCCGCCCGGGATGCCGCGACGCTGGGGAACCTCGACGAGACCGCCACGATCGAGACCGCGAAGGTCGGGGTCGCATGACCACCACCCCGACACCCCAGGTGCGGCGCCTGACCGTCGTCAGCGCCGGCCTGCGGGTCCCGTCGACGACCCGGATGCTCGCCGACCACCTCGCCGAGGCCGCCGCTCAGGCGCTCGGCGGGGAGCGGGCGAGCACCACATACTCCAACGTCGAGGCCGCCTATGCCGCCCCGCAGGCCCCACCGGTCGAGGTCACCATGGTCGAGGTGCGCGACCACGCGCACGCGATCATGGACGCCCTGCTCAGCGGGTTCGCCACCGGCGACCTCAAGGAGGCGCTCGACCAGGTGATCTCCGCCGACGCCCTCGTGCTCGTCACCCCGACCTTCCAGGCCTCCTACAGCGGACTGTTCAAGTCGTTCATGGACCTCATCGAGGAGGGGCAGCTGCGCGGCCGGCCGGTGCTGCTCGCCGCCACCGGTGGGACCGAGCGGCACTCGCTCGCCATCGAGTATGCGCTGCGTCCCCTTCTCGCCCACCTCGGCGCCATCCCGGTCCCGACCGGGGTATTCGCCGCGACCGGTGACCTCGGCGGGGAGGCCGCCCCTGGCCTCGCTGCCCGGATCGAGCGCGCCGCCGGTGAACTTGCCGGCCTCGTCGGTGGCGGCCAGGTCGTCACGCCCGCCCGGGACGAGTGGACCGACCCGACGCCGTTCGCCGAGCTCCTCGCCCGGCACGCCGGACCGGCCCGCGACTAGGTCGGCGCGATCGGGGCCGGCCCGGTCGGGACCGGATCGACGTCGCTCGGACGGCCCGCCCCCACCTCGATCCGAGCCGCCTTCACCGACTCCGGTCGACGGATTCTCGCCCCGAGCGTGCAAGACTCTCGACGTGAGTGAGCGCAGCCCCGCACCCGCGTCCGGGAACAGCCCCGACGGCGGGCTCGGCCGCGCCACGGCGGTGATGGCCAGCGGCACGATGGTCTCGCGGGTCCTCGGCCTGGTCCGGATGATGCTGCTGCTCAGCGTCATCGGGTATGCGCTCGGCGGCGACGCCTTCCAGGTCGCCAACACCCTCCCGAACCAGATCTACCTCATCCTCGCCGGGGGTGTGCTCAACGCGATCCTCGTCCCGCAGATCGTCAAGGCGAGCAAGAACGCCGACGGCGGCAGCGACTTCATCAACCGGCTGCTGACCCTGTGCTTCCTCCTGCTCGGGGTCTCCACGCTCGTCATGACGGCGGCGACCCCACTGCTCGTGCGGATCTTCGCGACCTCGAGCTGGTCGCAGGAGACCCTCGCGCTCGCGTACGCGTTCGGCTACATCGCGATGCCGCAGATCTTCTTCTACGGGATGTACACGATCCTCGGGCAGGTGCTCAACGCGCACGGCCGGTTCGCGGCGTACATGTGGGCCCCGGCGCTCGCCAACGTCGTCGCGATCGGTGGCCTGATCGCCTTCCGGGTGCTCGACTTCCCGCTGCAGGCGGAGGTCTCGGAGTGGGACTCGGCGATGATCTGGCTGCTCGCCGGCAGCGCCACGGCCTCGATCATGGTCCAGGCGTTCGTCCTGCTCATCCCGCTGCGCCGGATGGGGTTCCGCTACCGGCCGACGTTCGGCTTCCGGGGCGTCGGGCTCGGCAGCGCCTCGGTCGTCGCGTTCTGGACCTTCCTCGCGATCGTGCTCTCCCAGGCGCGCTTCGCGGTCGTCTCGCAGGTGCTGACCGAGGCGACCCGACGAGCCAGCGACCTCGGTCTGGCCGGCGCCGGACGCACCGTGTGGGACACCGCCTTCCTGCTGTTCATGCTGCCGCACTCCCTCATCACCGTCAGTCTCGCGACGGCGATCTTCACCCGCGTCTCGCACGCGGTCCAGGACGGGGACGTCGAGGCGATCAAGGCCGACCTGCGTCGCGGGCTGCGGATGCCGGCGGTGTTCCTCGTGCCGATCACGATCGGGTCGATCGTCCTCATCCCGTTCATCGTGCGCACGATCCTCATCGACACCTCCCCCGAGAACGCCGCGATGGTCTCCAAGGTCACCATCGCCCTGCTCATCGGCTCCCTGCCGATGAGCTGGCAGTTCATCCAGACCCGGTTCTTCTACGCCCACGAGGACGCCAAGACCCCGTTCTACCTGCAGATCGTCGTCTCCGTCACCGCCGCGGCCGTCGCCCTCGCCGCCCTGACCTTCGCGCCCCTCCAGATCGCCGTCATCGTCGCCATCGGCCAGGTCCTGGCCAACCTCGCATCCTCGATCGGCGGCTTCTGGCTGCTGCGCCGCCGACTCGGGCCGCTCCACCTGAGCGGCGTCGTCCGCCAGAACGTCCGCCTCGCCCTCGCCTCGGTCATCGCGACGCTGCTCGTGTGGGGGCTGACCTTCCTCGTCCCCGCGGGCTGGTCCGGCGGCGTCATGGGGATCGTCGTCACCCTCGTCCTGTGCAGCATCTTCGGTGTGGTCACCCTCGCGATCGCCCGATACCTGCGGGTGTCCGAGGTCGATGAGATGCTCGCCCCGGTCCTGAGCCGCATCTCGGGTATGCGTCGCTGACCAGGTGCGCACCGCATACCTGCGCATCGGGTCAGGGCCTGCATCCCATGCGCGGGTTTGCTCTCCGGTCCGGAGCACAGCATCCTTGCCCCATGGGTGATCGGGTCGAACGCGGGGGGGCGAAGCCTGCCCTCGTGGCTGCTGCGCCGGTCCCCGGACCCTAATAGACGCACCCTCGCACTCGCGGCCGGTCTCGGGTATCTCGGCGAACTGGCCCTCTCCCAGTTGTGGGGTGAGACGAGGTTCGACACGATCGTGCCCGCCTGGATCGTCGCGCTCGTCACCCTGCCGGCGTTCGTCGCAGCGTTGTGGCGGTATGCGCACCCCTGGCCGGTCTTCATCGTCGCCCTCGTGCAGACCGTGGCGTTCGCGATCATCTTCCCGGACAGTCTGCCGATGCTGGCGGTGCTGCTCGGGCTCCACGCGATCGCCCGCCAGCGGCCCCTGCGGGACAGTCTGATCGCCCTGGCCTGCCTCGTCCTCGCGATCGTGGTGGCCACCCCCATCGCCGTCGACATGAGCTTGAACGAATCGCTCGGCGACGCCTTCTTCTACCTCGCCGGCACTGTCGTCATCTACGCGGCCGCCGGTGTCGTCGTCGTCCTCCTCGGGCACAGTCAGCAGGTGACGGCCACGTTACAGGCGACCCGGGCCCAGGTCTATGACGCGATCATCGAGGTCCGGCTCCAGGAGGACCGGCTGCGACTGGCCCGCGACCTGCACGACAAGGTCGCCAACTCGATCGCCGCGGTCACCCTCGGGCTGGACGGCATCCGCCGGATCCAGCCGGATCTGCCTGCCCCGGCGGCCGACACACTCGACCTGATCACCGAATCCTCCCAACTGGCGATGCAGGAGACCCGGGAGATCGTCACCGTGCTGCGCGGCGAGGACGGCGAGGACGAGCCGGAACTCGAGGACCTCGAGTCCACCCTCATGCAGATGCAGGCCGCTGGGATGGGCCGACGTCGACGTCGATGTGACGAGCATCGGGGAGTCGGTGCCGCTATCCCCCGCCATGGACGAGTGCGCCACCCGATGCGTGCGGGACGCGGTGACGAACGCCGCGAACTACGGGATCTCCTCGGTGGCGGTCGAGGTCGACTGGCGTGAGGACCCGTTCACGATCTCGATCCGCAACGGGCACGGTCCGCCCAATCGGCTCCCGGACCGGGCGTTCGGCAGCGGTGCGGGGCTGGGCCGCATTCTGCTCAACGTCATCGAGGCCGGTGGCACGATGAACCTGCACGTCGACGACACTGCGTCGGTGCTGCGACTGGCGTTGCCTCGGCGGTAGGTCGCGTCCACCTCGCACGGGTGGTGTCGGGTCGGTGAGCCCTCCGTGAGCCCTCCGTGAGCCCTCCGTGACTGCCCCGGAGGGGTCAGTCGGACAACTCCGCGACGGCCGCCTCGAGCCGCTCCACCTTGCCGTCGAGTTCTCCGCTGAACCCCGGCCGGATGTCGGCCTTGAGCACGAGTCCCACGCGGGGTGAGGCCTCGGCGAGGACGTCGCAGCACTCCTTGACGACGGCCATGCATTCGTCCCACTCCCCCTCGATGGTCGTGAACATCGCATCGGTGCGGTGCGGCAGGCCACTGGCCCGCACGACGGCGATGGCCCGGGCGACGGCCGCCGAGACCGACCCGGTCTCATCGGCGGCGGTGGACGGTGCGACGGAGAAGGCGACAAGCATGATCCCCACGGTACGCGCGTCACCGGGTCAGCGGTTCAACCCCACCCACAGCGTCGCCCCGGCGACGTAGGTCGCCACCGCCAACGCGAGGACGAAGCTGAGCACCCACACCGGTCGCGGCAGCCACGTCAGCTGCGCGAGAACGGCCGGGTCGCTGGACCGGTCGCCACGACCCCCGCTCGCCACGGCAGCAAGGTGGCGCCACGCCCCGACGATGAGAACGATCCCGGCCCCGACGAGCACATGGGTCTGCACGGCGTCGTCGCGCCACCACCACAGCGTCGCCGTCGCCGCGGTCGCCACCGCGAGGACGACAAGGGTGAGCAGGGACCGCACCCTGGTCAGCGACACGAGGAGCAGGACCAGGTATGCGGTGAGCAGCCCCGCAGCCCACCCCGCCTCCGCGAGCCACACCATCGTGGCCCCGACGAGCGCCGGCATCGGATAGCCGGCCCACGTCGTGACGATCCGCCCGGGTCCGCGGCTCGGGCCGACCGTGACGGCGTGGCCGGACATGTCGCCGCGGACGACGAATCCGGTGAAGCGGCGGCCGACGAGCCTGCCGGCGAACGCGTGCCCGAGTTCGTGGACGAGGGTGATCGCCAGGCGCAGCACCCGCCATAGCGGCGCGATGACGACCACGGCGAGCGCGGCGACGATGGTGCCGATGAGCGGCGTGCCCGCGAGCGGGATCGGCTCCGCCGCGGGCAGCACCCGCGCCGTGATCTCGCTCCACCAGTCCACGGACCTAACAATAGGAAGGTTGCCGACCCGCCCCACCCCTCGCCAGCCCTGCCCGCCCACAGTCGACGGATGGTTTCGGGCCCGGTTCCACGCAAGAAGCGGTGCCACAACCATCCCTCAACACTGCCCGCGCACAGTCGACGGATGGTTCTGGGCCCGGTTCCGGGCGAAAGGCGGTGCCACCACCATCCGTCGACGGGGGTGGCCGGGGTCGCCGAGGAGGTCAGGTTCGGTGGGGTGGGTGGCGGGGGCGATTGGCCCCCGGGTCGTACGCCCGGGGAGACTGTAGCCATGCATACCCCTGCGGTTCCTGCCCCCAAACGGGACTTCGACCAGGACAGCACGACCGCCGGCACGCCGCTGCGGATCCGGGCCCGTGGCCGGGCCGTGCTGTCCAACCCGATGACGAACCGGGGCACCGCATTCACCATCGAGCAGCGTCGGGCGCTCGGGCTGGTCGGGCTGACCCCGACCGGGGTGACGACGCTGGAGAACCAGGCCAAGCGCAGCTACGAGCAGTACCTGCGGGCGACGTCCCCGCTCGGCAAGTACCTCCATCTCGCCCAGGTGCGGGACCGTAACGAGGTGCTCTTCTACCGGCTGCTGACCGACCATCTCGAGGAGATGCTGCCGATCATCTACACCCCGACCATCGGTGAGGCGATCGAGCGGTTCAGCCACGAGTACAACCGCCCGCGCGGGGTGTTCCTGTCCATCAACCAGCCGGAACTCGTCGAGGAGTCGCTGCTCAACTACGGGTTGCGCGACGACGAGGTCGACCTCATCGTCGTCACCGACTCGGAGGGGATTCTCGGCATCGGCGACCAGGGCATCGGCGGGATCCAGATCGCGATCGGCAAGCTGAGCGTCTACACCGCAGCCGCCGGGATCCACCCGCGGCGGGTCATGCCCGTCGTCCTCGATGTCGGCACGGACAACCTCACCCTGCTCAGTTCGGACATGTACCTCGGTGAGCGGCAGGCGAGGGTCCGCGGTGAGCGCTATGACGAGTTCCTCGAGCACTTCGTCACGACCGCCACCCGACTCTTCCCGAACGCGATGCTGCACTGGGAGGACTTCGGCACCCACAACGCCCACCGGCTGCTCACCCGCTATCGCGATGAGTACTGCACCTTCAACGACGACATCCAGGGCACCGGTGCCGTCGTCCTCGCTGCCCTGCTCGCGGCCGTGGACATCACCGGACACGATCTCGATGAGCACCGGGTCGTCATCTTCGGCGCCGGGACCGCCGGGCTCGGGATCGCGAGTCTGATCCGCGACACGATGATGCGTGAGGGTGGCCTGACCGAGGAGCAGGCGATGAGCCGCTTCTGGTCGATCGGGATCAACGGTCTCTATCTCGAGGGACAGCCGGAACTTCTTGATTTCCAACGCCCCTGGGCCCGCTCGCACGCCGATGTGGCGGACTGGACTGTCGCGGATCCGACTCGGATCACGCTGCCGGAGGTCATCCGTGCGGTCCGGCCGACGATCCTCCTCGGCACCTCGACCAAGGGTGGCGCGTTCACCGAGGACATCGTGCGCGAGATGGCCGAGTACTCCGAGCGGCCGATCATCTTCCCGCTCTCCAATCCGACGAACCGGGCCGAGGCCACGCCGGCGAATCTGATCTCGTGGACCGACGGTCGTGCGCTCGTCGCTACCGGGAGCCCGTTCGACCGGGTGGATCACCGGGGGGTCCGCTACAGCATCGCCCAGTCGAACAATGCGCTGATCTTCCCCGGACTTGGTCTCGGCGTCGCAGCCTGTCAGGCGTCGCGGGTCACCGAGACGATGATCGCCGCCGCGGCCAAGGCACTCGCGAGCCTCGTCAACGCCTGGCGCCCCGGCGCCTCACTCCTGCCCGGGATGAACGATCTGCGCCGGGTCTCGGCGACTGTCGCTCTCGCGGTCGCCGCCCAGGCCGAGACCGACGGGGTCGCGCGCCGCCCGCTGACCAATCCGATCGATGAGGTGTACGGCCGGATGTGGCAACCGGTCTATCCACCGATCGAACTCATTTGAGCCACGTCCCACTTTTCCCGCGAACGCCCATCCCAATCCCACCCCGGCCCCGATCCCGGCGCTGGGCACACTTCACCCCTGCGGCCAGGGCTCATAGTCGACGCAGGCGGACAACCTTGCGGCCGTGGTCATCGACATGGATGGAGTGCGCATAGCCGGTGTCGTGCACGCGATGGTGATGGAACCCGCACAACGGCACGGCCTTGTCCAGGTCGGTGCGTCCCTGTCGGGACCACGGATCCTCATGATGCAACTCCGACCACGCGAAGGGTCGATCACATCCTTCCGCCGCGCATTCGTCGTATTGGGCCGCGAGCGCGACCCGTTGCGGCTCGCTGAAGAAACGTTCCTGCCGACCCAGGTCCAACGGCACCGATCTCCCACCCAGCACGAGCGGGAGGATGCCGGCCTCGCAGGCGAGTCTCCGTGCCGCCCCGGTCGAGAGGACGTGTCCGGTGTCGGTGCTCGTCGCGCCGACGTCCGGCCCCGCCTCGATCCCGGTGAGTGTCTCCAACTCGGCGGCTTTCGCAGCCCCCAGCGCCTGCTCGAGCGTCATGGTGACGATGACCGTGCTGGCCACCTTGGTCGTCAACCGGTCCGTCGGCAGGTGCTCGAGCAGGTCGACGAACGCCCGGCCCCGCTTCTGCTCCCAGGGCAGTTCGGTCCAGTCCTCGTCGGTCCGCATCCCCGACGCACCAGGCGCACCCGAACCGGCACGCTTCTGATGGTCGCGGCGCGGCGCCGTCATCGCCTGCAGCATCTTCCGCAACGCGTGTGCCGCGCCTGTGGGCACGGTGAATCGTCCGGTCGTCGTGCCGTCACCGCGGTCGTGCATGGTGATCTGCGCCTGCTGATAGGCGCGTCGCTCCTGGTCGGCCAGGGTCTGCTCCTGGTGCTCGGCCACCTCGCGCGCCGACTTCTCAGCGGCCGCGAGCGCCTGCAGCCCGGCCTTGCGCAGCCGGGATGGGTCGAGTCGTGTGGCGTCGCGCACCAGACTGGCCTGCACCTTCTCGCGCTCCGGCTCGCTGAGCGACTCCGGCAGTCGGCCCATGACCGATGCGATCACCCCGGCGTTGGCCGTCGACACCTCGCCGGCCTCCAGCGCCCGCTGCACCAGCGGCAACTCGCCGTCGAGGGCGGTCGCGAGCCCCACCTGTCCGGCTGCCGCCCCGGGAGCGGTCTTTGTTTCGGTCGCCACCCAGGACGCCGTCGAGGCAGCGCCACTGTCCAGGGCCACCTGTTCCTTGTCGGCCTTGGCGATCAGCGCCAGCTTCACCGACTCCAGACGTCGGATGGCGACCTCGACCGCCCGGATGTCGCCCTGCTGCACACTCGCCGGCCCCTTGGCCGCGGCGAGGAGCCGGTCGAGGAACGAGTCGCCCTCAAGGGCGAGCAGCCCAGCCACGCCGACACCAACCCCAGCAACACCGTCCCGGACCACACCAAGGGGTCCTCGGACGGGGCTGGCGGCGATGCTCATATCCCTACCTTATATCGTACACATGTTTGATTCAAGCCCTTTCCGGCACAACTTCCGCAGAGTTCTCCGGCAGGTTTCACGAGGAGCCGCGGACCGCATACATCCCCTCTCGATCCGCTCCCCCCAACCTAGGGGTCACCACTGACAGCGCAACCTGCTGACAGGCGCGCCCCCATCCGCCAGACTGTCCCCAAGCACCTCAACGACGGGAGCAATCATGTCCGAGACCCTGACCATCGACCCGGCCCGCACGGCACTGGTCCTCATCGAATACCAGAACGAGTTCGCCACCCCCGGAGGCGTCCTGCACGAGGCGGTCGCGCCGGTCATGGAGAGCACCGGGATGCTCGACAAGACCGTCCGCCTCACCGAAGCGGCCCGTGCGGCCGGGGTCGCGGTCCTGCACGCCCCGATCACGTTCGCGCCGGGATACGGGGAGATCACTGACCACCCCTACGGCATCCTCAAGGGCGTCGTCGACGGCAATGCGTTCGTCAAGGGCACGTGGGGAGCGGAGATCGTCGACCAGCTCTCCCCCGCCGAGGGCGACATCGTCATCGAGGGCAAGCGCGGACTGGACACGTTCGCGAGCACGAACATCGACTTCATCCTGCGCAGCAAGGGCATCGACACCGTCATCCTTGGCGGCTTCCTGACCAACTGCTGTGTCGAGTCGACGATGCGCTCCGCCTACGAGAACGGCTTCCGCGTCGTCACCCTCACCGACGGGACCGCCGCGACGTCGCAGGATGCGCACGACAATGCGGTCGCCTTCGACTATCCGATGTTCTCCCACCCGATGACGGCGGAGGATGTCATCGCCGCCTTGGAGTCCGCTGCGGCCTGAGCGGTCGGCTCAGGCGAACGGATCGAGCCGTTCGCGCCGCCCGCGCGGGGCGCGTTCCCGCCGCGGCGCTGACTTGGCCAGCGTCTCGGCAAGGAGGGCGATGTCGGCCGGGGAGACTCCGCAACAACCGCCGATCGTCTTGGCGCCCAACCGTTTCCATGCGCTGACGAGGGTCATGGTCAGCGTCGGCTCACCCTCCCACTGACGGGTCTGGGCGTTCCAGGTCCGGCCCGAGTTGGGGTATGCGATGAGCGGCTTGGTCGTGACCTTGCGGGCCTCTTCGAGGGCGATCCCGACGTCCTCCGGCGCGCAGCAGTTGACCCCGACGGCGAAGACCTCCTCCACCTCGTCGGCCATTGCGAATGCCTCCCGGAGCGGTTCGCCGTTGCGCGTCAACCCGCCGCGGGTCGTCAGGCTGAGCCAGGCCGGGTGTCTCGTGCAGACCAGTTCTGCGCAGACGGCCTCCACCTCGGCGAGGCACGGAATCGTCTCGACCGCAAAGAGATCCGCGCCGAAGGTGGCGAGCAGGTCGAGCCGGGGCCGGTGGAACTTGCGGAGCTCCTCGACGGTGAGCCCGTAGTTGCCGCGGTATTCGGATCCGTCGGCGAGCACGGCACCGTAGGGCCCGATCGACGCGGCGACGAGCCCGCCGTCGGGGCGCACGATGTCACGGACGTTCTGGGCGACGATGATCGCTCGGCGCATGGATTTCGCGGTCTTCTCCGCATCGAAGCCGGCCAGCTCGAACCCTTCGAAGGAGGCCTGATACGTCGCGGTCGTCGCGATGTCGGCACCGGCCTCGAAGTATGCGCGGTGGGCTGCGGCGATCGCCTCCGGGTCGTCGGCGAGCAGCCGGGCGGACCACAGCGGTCCGGACAGGTCGTGGCCCTGGGCTTCGAGTTCGGTGGCCAGTCCTCCGTCCAGGACGGTGATCGTCCGGGAGAAGCGTTCCCGGAGGTCCAGCAGATCCTCCACCAGTCCACCGTAGCCCGAACCAACACCGGACTCGGAGCGGGAAACACCGCCCCGAACTGCCGGTGTCAGTCGCGTTCCAGCCCCAGATAGGCGGCGACGATCCCTTCGTCGGCGAGCAGCTCGTCACCCGGCCCGGACTGGACGAGCTCACCGCTGGACAGGACATAGCCGTAGTCGGCGGCCCGCAGCGCGCGACGGGCGTTCTGCTCGACGAGGAGGACGCTCGTGCCACTGGCCCGGATCGCCTCGATGACGGCGAACACCTCGTCGACGACGCGCGGCGCCAACCCCATCGACGGCTCGTCGAGGAGCATGAGCGAGGGTTCGGCGACGAGGGCGCGTCCGATGGCGAGCATCTGCTGTTCGCCACCGGACAGACTCCCGGCGAGCAGGGTGCGCCGGTCGGCGAGCACCGGGAACCGTTCATAGACCTCTGCGGTGCGTGATCCGTCGGTGTGCCAGGCACCGAGTTGGAGGTTCTCCTCGATCGTCAAGGTGGCGAGGATCTGGCGCCCCTCGGGCACCTGGACCAGACCCTTGCGGACGAGGGTGTGCGCCGGGGTGCGGGTGGTGTCGGCGCCGTTGAACCGCACCGTCCCGGCCGAGGGACGCAGCACCCCGCTGATCGCGTTGATGATCGAGCTCTTGCCGGCTCCGTTCGCCCCGACGAGGGTGACCAGACCCCCTCGGGGCACGTCGAAGGTGACGTCCCGGACGGCCTGGACCCGCCCATACGAGACGGACAGTCCGCGCACGGACAGGATCGGCTCAGTCATCGGACCCCACCTTCCCCACAGCCGAACCCTGCGACTCAGCCTCATCCCCACCGAGATAGGCCTCGATGACCACCGGGTTGTCGGCGATCTCCTGCGGACTTCCGGTGGCGATGACCTCGCCGAAGTTGAGCACGACGATCCGGTCGCAGGTCTTCATCACCATGCCGACGTTGTGTTCGATGAGCAGGATCGTCAGCCCCTGCGCGGCCAGGCCGGCGATGAGGTCGGAGAGGGCGTCGGCCTCGACGTGGTTCATCCCGGCGGCGGGTTCGTCGAGGATGAGCAGCGACGGGTCGCTTGCGAGCGCCCGGGCGATCTCGAGCCGCCGCTGGTCGCCGTAGGAGAGCGCCGACGCGTGCGTGCGCGCCTGCTCGCTGAGCCCGACCCGGTCCAGGCAGCGGGCGGCGTGGTTGATCGCGGCGGTCTCGTCACGCCGGGCCGAGGGCAGCCACAGCAGGCGCCGCAGGAACGTCGGTCGGCTGATGGTATGCGCCCCCACCAGCACGTTCTCCAGTGCCGACAGTCGTGGGAACAGTTTGGAGTGCTGGAACGTGCGGCTCACGCCGGCCTGGGCGATCTTGTGGACCTTGGTCCGGCCGGGGTTGGTGCCGAGGACCTCGAACCGGCCGGAGGAGGGAGCGATGACGCCGCTGATCATGTTGACGAGCGTGGTCTTGCCGGCGCCGTTGGGTCCGATGAGTCCGACGACCTCGCCGGAGTGGACGGTCAGGTCGACGTCGCGGACGGCGTGGACACCGCCGTAGTCCTTGTTGCCGCCGCTGACCTGGACGACGGGCTCGCCGGCGGGTGGGTGCGGGCGGCCGGCGAAGTCGTCGCCGGTCCCGACGTCGGCACCGACGCGCACGCCCCGGCGCGGGATGAGGGAGCCGAGCCCGCCGGGCAGGAAGAGGATGACGACGAGGAGCAGGGCGCTGGCGATGAACGGCCGGATCCAGCCGGCCTCGAGCCCGATGGCCCGCTGCACCTCGGGGACGAGGGTGAGGAACCCGCCGCCGAGGATCGGTCCGATCCAGGCGGTCGATCCACCGACGACGGCGGTGACGAGCCCGTCGATGGCGCGGGCGAAGTCGAAGTCCTCGGGTGCGAGCAGCCGGACGAAGTATGCCCACAGGACTCCGTAGAGTCCCGCGACTGCTCCGGCGCTGACGAACGCGGACAGCCGGTGCCGTCCGACGTCGACGCCCATGGAGCGGGCGGCGAGTTCGTCCTCCCGGATCGCGGCCAGCGCCCGGCCGTAGCTGCTCGGTCCCTGCCGCCAGAACCAGTAGGCGACGATGGCCAGGCACACCCACGCGATGGTCGGGGTGACGACCTTGGGCACACTCATCCCGTTGGCGCCGCCGGTCCATTCCGAGTTGATGAGCAGGATGCGCACCGCTTCGGCGAACCCGAGGGTGGCGATGGCGAGGAACACCCCGCGCAGGTGCATCGTCGGCAGTCCGAGCAGGACCGCGGCGATCGCGCCGACGACCATGCCGATGGCGATCGCGATGAGCAGTGCGGGCAGGTCGCCGATGTCGGCCGGCGCCGGCGTGAGGCGGGCTGCGGTGAACCCGCCGATGGCGGCGAATCCGGCCTGCCCGAGGGAGAGCTGGCCGGCCACGAGGACCGCATAGAAGGAGTATGCGAGGATCGCGTTGAGTGCGATGAAGACCAGGACCGAGGTGCTCATCAGACCTCGCGGACGCGGCGGCTGCCGAACAGCCCCTGGGGGCGGATGACGAGGAGCAGGAAGAGCATCCCGAAGGCGACGAGGTCCCGCCAGGAGGACCCGACGTACTGGACGGCGAACACTTCCGCCAGGCCGAGGAGGATGCCCCCGACGAGCGCCCCGGGCAGGGAACCCATCCCGCCGACGATGATGACGGCCAGGCCCTTGAGCTCGATGGCCGCACCCATCCCGAGTTGGGCGGAGTTGACGTTCATCGCGAACAGCGCACCGGCGACGGCACCGAGCGCGGACGACAACGCGAACGTCGTCACGGTCACCCGGTCGACGTTGATACCGAGCACCGTTGCGGCACGGGGGTTCTCGGCCACGGCCCGCATGGCCCGCCCGAGGCGGCTGCGGGCGACGAGCCACGTCAGGGCGGCCATGAGGAGCACGGAGATGACAAGGATGGCGACCTGCAGCAGGGTCACCCGCGCACCGGCCACCTCGAACGCTTTCCCGGGGAAGGCATCGATCGGGAAGCGCCGGGTGTCCGGGCCGTAGCGCCACAGGAGCAGGGCGATGACCATACCGCCGAATCCGATCGAGGAGATCAGTCCGGCGAAGTGGGCGTCGGGTCTGCCCTTGAGGGGACGGAAGGCAAGCCGTTCGATGAGATAACCGAGGACGGCCCCGACAACCGCGACGATGGGCAGGGCCGCCCAGATCGACAGTCCACCGACCGCGACGAGTTCGATGCCGACGAACGCCGCGGCCGCGAAGACGGCGGGGTGGGCGAGGTTGAGCCGGTCGAGGATCCCGAACACGAGGGTGAAGCCGATCGCGAAGAGCGCATAGATCGACCCGACGAAGAGTCCGTTGAGGAGTTGCTGCATTGCGGAACCGTCCCGGGTCGGGCATGGCGCGTGCCCTGCC
>DUPF01000231.1 GCA_012838445.1 Intrasporangiaceae bacterium
CGTGCGGAGGCGTGGTGTTGCCTGGGCAGCACCGGACCTCCGCACGAGCCGGGGTGTCAGTCGATGAGGAAGCCGTTGGCGATGAGGTAGCGCAGCATCGGGACCACCCGGGCGGTGACCTCGGCGGCGTCCTCCTCGAGAATGGCGGCCACCGCGACCAACGCCTGGCGCGGAGTGATCGACCCGTCGGCCACTCCGACATAGCCGGCGGCGTAGGAGTCCAACGGCACCCGCAGCCGCAACCCGCCGCCCTGGACGACGCTGACCGCCCGCGGCTGCGAGGAGCCCGGCACGAGGTGGTGCTCGACCGTCACATCGGCCGCAGCAGCCCAGGCCACGTCGAGCAGATCCTCGTCGGAGAGCGTGGCCAGGCGCTCCCGCGCCGCCAGACCCGCAGCGATGGTCGGTCCCATGACCGCCGCGACCGGCCCGCGCACATCCATGAGGTCGACGAACGGCTCCCGGTCGGTGCTCGGTTTGTGGAGGGTGATGATCCCGAACCCGACCCCCTCGACATCGCGAGAGGCGAAGTCGTCGAGCCAGGACGCATACATCGCCCGGAATTGGGCCGTGCCCGCATGGTGACCGCCGTCGCGGGCCCATGTCTCGGCATACTGCGCCGGGTCCTGGACTTCCCGCTGCACCACCCACGCATCGAGGCCGGAGTCGGCAACCCAGGCCCCGACCCGGTCCCGCCAGTCGGCGTCGCGGGCGATCTCCCAGTTCCCGAGCAGTTGGGCCACCCCGCCGGGGACGAGATGCGCACCCAGCCCCGCGACCAGATCGGCGACGACGGCGTCCCCGGCCGCACCCCCGTCGCGGTACTCGAAGAGCGGCACCGAGCCGTCCCGCGGGGTGATGACGAACGGCGGGTTGCTGACGATGAGGTCGAAGGTCTCCCCGGCGACCGGTTCGAGCATCGAGCCGCGCCGGATGTCCCACGTCACGCCGTTGAGGGCGGCGTTGAAGGCCGCGTATGCGAGGGCCCGCTCGGAGAGGTCGCTCACCACGACCTGGCTCGCGTCCCGGGACAGGTGCAGCGCCTGAACCCCCGACCCGGTGCCGACGTCGAGGGCCCGGTCCACCGGGCAACGTGGGGTCCACGAGGCGAGTGTCGTCGAGGCCCCGCCGATGCCGAGGACATGATCGGGCCGCAACGGTTCGCCCGTCGCCAGCTCATCCAGGTCCGAGGCGACCCACCAGGTGTCGCGCTCCGTCGCATACGGCCGCAGATCGCAGGTGGCCACGACCGCGTCCCCCTCGTGGCGGACCAGACCGAGTGTCGTGATCCCGTCCACTCCGACATTCGGCAGGGCCGCCTGGACCTCCCGCACGTCGACGGGGGCGCCGAGGGTGAAGAGCCGGATCAGCGCGGCGCACGGGTCGGTGGAGGAGTCGGTGACCCGCTCGGCCGGCAGTGGGTGCTCGCGGGCCAGGGCGGCACCGGCCATCGGACCGAGGACCTCGGCGATGCCGGGGACGGTGAACCGGGCCGCGATCAGGTCGGTCCGCAGCAGGGCGAGCAGGTCGGCGTCGACCACGGGCAGGGAGGTGCGCATAGTGGCATCGAGCCTACTGGTCCGCACCAACGGCGAGGCCGCCCGGACCTGGTCCGGGCGGCCTCGTCGTCGTGGTGGAGTCCGATCACTCGATGAGACGGTCGAACTGCGCGGTGGCGATCTGGGCGTCGGGGTGCTCGTCCCCACCGATCGCCAGGTCCTTGCTCTTGGACCAGGTCACCGCGGCGGCGACGATGATGAACGCGACCACCGCGATCCCGTAGCGGATCGGGGCACTGGCGCTGGCGCCGATGCTCAACGTGACGATCGCCGGGGCGATGAGCACCGACACGAGGTTCATCACCTTGAGCAGCGGGTTGATCGCCGGGCCGGCGGTGTCCTTGAACGGGTCGCCGACGGTGTCGCCGATGACGGCTGCGGCGTGGGCCTCGGAGCCCTTGCCGCCGTGATGGCCGTCCTCGATGATCTTCTTCGCGTTGTCCCACGAGCCGCCGGAGTTGGCGAGGAACACCGCCATGAGCGCACCGGCACCGATGGCGCCGCCGAGGAACCCGGCGAGCGCGCCGATGCCGAGGCCGAAGCCGACGGCGATCGGGGACATCACCGCGAGCAGGCCGGGGGTGGTCAGCTCACGCAGCGAGTCCTTGGTGCAGATGTCGACGACGCGGCCGTACTCGGGCTTCTCGGTGAAGTCCATGATGCCGGGCTTCTCGCGGAACTGGCGGCGCACCTCGAAGACGATGGCACCGGCGGCACGGGTGACCGCGTTGATCGCCAGACCGGAGAAGAGGAACACCACGCAGGCGCCGAGGATGAGTCCGACGAGGACGTTCGGGGCGGTGATCAGACCCGACGCGTCGGCGAAGAAGGACTGGGACTGCTCTGCGGTCATGTCACCGGGCTCGATGTCACGGAACGTGGACTGCCAGGCGTCGGTGTAGGAGCCGAACAACGCGGTCGCGGCCAGGACGGCGGTCGCGATCGCGATGCCCTTGGTGATCGCCTTGGTCGTGTTGCCGACGGCGTCGAGGTCGGTGAGGATCTGGGCGCCGTCCTCGTCGACGTCGCCGGACATCTCGGCGATGCCCTGGGCGTTGTCGGAGACCGGGCCGAAGGTGTCCATGGCGACGATGACACCGACCGTGGTGAGCACGCCACAGCCGGCGAGCGCGACGAGGAACAGCGACAACGCCGCCGAGCCGCCGCCGAGGACGAAGGCGATGTAGACGGCGCCACCGATGATGGCGGCGGTGTAGACGGCCGACTCCAGACCGACACCGATACCGGAGAGGACGATCGTCGCCGGACCGGTCAAGGTGGTGCGGGCGACGTCCTTGGTGGGTCGCTTGTCGGTGCCGGTGAAGTAGCCGGTGAGCCAGAGGATGATGCCGGCCAGGACGATGCCGATGATGACGGCGGCGAAGGCGACCAGTCGCGGGTCACCGTCGAGTTCGGCCACTCCGGAGTTCTCGGCGGCACCGAGTTCAGCGAAGCTGCTCGGCAGGTAAACGTAGGCGGCGATGCCGCTGAGCACGGCGGAGATGACGGCAGAGATGTAGAAGCCGCGGTTGATCGCCGACAGGGCGCTCTCACCCTTGCGGACCTTGGTGATGTAGACGCCGATGAGGGCGGTCACGGCACCGACGCCGGGGACGATGAGCGGGAAGATCAGGCCGTAGGTGCCGAAGGCGACCGACCCGAGGATGAGTGCCGCGACGAGCATGACCGCGTAGGACTCGAAGAGGTCGGCGGCCATTCCGGCGCAGTCGCCGACGTTGTCGCCGACGTTGTCGGCGATGGTGGCGGCGTTGCGGGGGTCGTCCTCGGGGATGCCCGCCTCGACCTTGCCGACCAGGTCGGCACCGACGTCGGCGGCCTTGGTGAAGATACCGCCGCCGACCCGCATGAACATCGCGAGCAGCGCGGCACCGAAGCCGAAGCCCTCGAGGACCTTGGGCGCATCCCCTTCGTAGATCATGACGACGACCGCGGCTCCAAGGAGGCCGAGCCCGACGGTCGTCATGCCGACGGCGCCACCGGTGCGGAAGGCGATCCGCATACCGAGCTGCTCATCGCCCTCACGGGCGGCGGCGGCGACCCGGACATTGGCCTTGACGGCCAGCTTCATGCCGAGGTAGCCGATGATCCCGGAGAAGACGGCACCGACGACGAAGAAGATCGAGCGCCCCCACAGCACGCCCGAGGTGTCGGCCGGCAGCACGAGGAGGAGGAAGAAGACAAGGACGACGAAGGCCCCGAGTGTCTTGAACTGCCGCGCGAGATACGCCTCCGCGCCCTCCTCGACCGCACCGGCGATCTGCCGCATGTTGTCGGTGCCGGTCGCCTTGGCCAGCACCTGCTGGCGGAAGACCAGGCCCATGACGAGGGCGATCGCGGCGATGACTGCGACAACGATGACGAGGGTGTAGTTCAGACCGCTGAGTTGCAGGTCTGAGGCTGCGGCCGGCAATGCCGAGCTGACCATTCCATCCTCCTTGATGGGTGCGTGAAAAGGGGGTTTCAGCCGCAGGTTAAGCGGCAGACTCCGCCGCTGAGACTACCTGTGTTCTGGTTCACAGATGCGGGCGACCCCTGGGTCAGTCGGTGAGGACTCCGTCACATCGGGTGACGCGGCCGGCCCGGTCAGGCAGCGGACAGGGCGGCGACGGCCTCGTCGGCGCTGGGGTGGACGGCGAACACCTCGTCCAGGCCGGTGATCGAGAGGACCCGGATGATCCGCGGGGAGGTGCAGACCAGGCGCAGGTCCCCACCGAGGTCCCGCACCGCCTTGAGCCGCCCGACCATGACCCCCAGCCCGGTGGAGTCGAGGAACTCGACCTCGTTGAGGTCGAGGACGACGCGGTGATGCCCCGCAGCGATCACCCGGTCGAGGGCGTCGCGCACGGTCACCGCACTCGCGACATCGATATCCCCGCCGAAGGCGAGGACGAAGACGCCGTCATGCTGGGACGTCGTGACAGTGACCTGCACGCGAAGAACCACTCCTTGGGAGAATGCGAACTATTGCGCATGAACTATTGCGCATACGGTAGCGAGGAAGCCCGGCTGACCCAAAGGCACCTCCCGCCGCAGCCGCGAACCCGCGACTCCCAGGAGTTCCCATGACGACAACCCTCATCACCGGCGCCAGTTCCGGGCTCGGTGCCGAGATGGCCCGCCAACTCGCTGCGCGCGGTGAGGATCTGGCCCTGTGCGCCCGCCGGACCGAACGGCTCGAGGAGCTGCGCGCCGAGATCCTCGCCGCCCACCCGGAGCGACGGGTCAGTGTCGCGGCCCTCGATGTCACCGACGACGACGCGGTCTTCGCCGTGTTCGCCGCGTTCCGGGACGAGTTCGGGACGATCGACCGGGTCGTCGTCAACGCGGGGATCGGCAAGGGCGCCCCGATCGGGAAGGGTGGCTACGACGCCAACCGGGCGACGGCGATGACGAACTTCGTCGCCGCCCTGGCCCAGAGCGAGGCGGCGATGGAGATCTTCCGGGAGCAGCGCTACGGCCACCTCGTCATGATCTCGTCGCTGTCGGCGCTGCGCGGGATGCCCGGGGCGATGACCACCTACGCGGCGACCAAGGCCGGCGTGGCCGCTCTCGCGGAGGGGATCCAGCACGAGCTCGTCGGCAAACCGGACCTGGACATCGACGTGTCGGTCATCTACCCCGGATACATCCGCTCGGAGATGAACGACATGGTCGAGAACACTCCGCCGTTCATGGTCGACACCGACGCCGGCGTGGCCGCGATCATCGCAGCGATCGAGAAGCGCAGCGCCCACGCCCGGGTGCCCGCGTGGCCGTGGAAGCCGATGGGCACCGCCTTGCGTCACCTGCCGTTGTCGGTCGTGCGGCGCCTGGTCTGATCGGCCGGTCCGACCGGTGCCCTCGACCGACGATCCGCGCAGCTGGCTGGACCTGCTCACCCACCGGCACGGGGCGGAGCGGCTCACCCACGTCGAGAACCTCCCGCCACGGGAGGGACGGAGCGCACCCTGGCCGGAGTGGACCGATCCGCAGGTGTATGCGGCCCTCGCCGGCTCCGGGATCTCGACCCTGTGGGAACACCAGCGGGAGGGGATGGACCTGGCGTGGTCCGGCACGGACACCGTCGTCTCGACGGGGACCGCCTCGGGCAAGAGCCTCGTCTATCTCGTGCCCACCCTGTCGGCGGTGATCGCCGGGCTGGACGCGGTCACCGGCCGGGGGGCGAGCGCGCTCTACCTGTCCCCGACGAAGGCGCTCGCCGCGGACCAGGCGGCCCGGTTGGCGGCGCTCGCGGTCCCGGGCGTGCGGGCCGCGACCTACGACGGCGACACCCCGCCGCAGGAGCGCCGCTGGGCCCGCGACCACGCGCACATCATCCTGTCCAACCCGGACCTGGTCCACCATTCCCTCCTGCCCGGGCATCGGCACTGGTCCCGCTTCCTGCGGTCATTGCGCTACGTCGTCATCGACGAATGCCATGTCTACCGAGGGGTTTTCGGCTCGCACGTGGCGTCGGTGCTGCGCCGGCTGCGACGGGTGTGTGCGCGGTACGGCACCGACCCGACGTTCGTCCTGGCCTCGGCGACGGTCGCCGACCCGGCCGGCCACGGTGCGGCCCTGATCGGTCGCCCGGTCGCGGCGGTCACCGTCGACACCTCGCCGCGGGCCGGGCTGACGGCAGCGTTGTGGGAGCCGCGCCCGGACCCGGAGACGGGGGCCCGATCGTCGGCGACGACGGAGGCCGCCGCCCTCGTTGCCGACCTCGTCGGGGCAGGGGTGCAGACGGTCGCCTTCGCCCGCTCCCGCGCCGGGGTCGAGGCGCTGGCCACGTCGGCGCGTCGGCGTCTGCAGGCCCGCAGCGAGACCGACCTGGCGGCAGCGGTGGCAGCTTACCGCGGCGGCTACCTGCCCGCCGAGCGGCGCGAGTTGGAGCGGGACGTGCGGGCGGGCACGATCCGCGGCCTGGCCGCGACGAACGCACTCGAACTCGGCGTCGACATCGGTGGCCTGGACGCGGTCGTCGTGGCCGGTTGGCCGGGTCGGCGGGCCTCGCTGTGGCAGCAGTGGGGACGCGCCGGGCGGGCCGGCGGACCCGCTCTGGGAGTCCTGGTGGCAGCAGATGACCCGCTCGACGCATACCTCATCCGACATCCGGAGGCGCTCTTCGGCGAGCCGGTCGAACACACGGTCATGGATCCCGGGAACCCGCGGGTGCTCGCGCCCCATCTGGCCGCTGCAGCGGCCGAACTGCCGCTGACGGAGGACGATCTGGATCTGTTCGGTCCGCACGCCCGCGACGTCGTCGAGCGGCTCACCGGGGCCGGGATCCTGCGGCGGCGCCCGACCGGATGGTTCTGGGCCCGGGAGGACCGCGCGACCGATCACGTGTCGCTGCGTGGCGTCGCGGCGGTGGTGGCGATCGTCGAACGGGACACCGGCCGGGTCGTCGGGACGATCGACGAGGCGAGTGCGCACCAGCAGGTGCACACCGGGGCCGTCCACGTCCACCAGGGCCAGGCCTATGTCGTCGTCGACCTCGATCTGGACGCGGGTGCGGCCACCGTGGTCCGGGGCGATCCGGGCTGGACGACGACGGCCGAGACCCGCAGCGAGTTCCGGATCGAGCGGATCGAGCGGACCACCGAGTATGCGGGGGCCCGGGTCTGCTTCGGCGCCGTCCGGGTCAGTGGTCAGGTGACGTCGTTCACGAGGCGGTTGCCGAGCGGGGAGGTCATCGACCGGCATGCGCTCGACCTGCCGGAGCGGACCCTGCACACCATGGCGGTGTGGTGGACCCAGGAACCGGACCGTCTCGAGGCGGCCGGGGTGTCCGATGTGGCGATCCCCGGTGCGGCGCATGCCGCCGAACATGCTGCGATCGGGATGCTGCCGCTCATGGCGACGTGCGACCGATGGGACATCGGCGGGGTCTCCACGGATCTGCATCCGGACACGGGGTTGCCGACGATCATGGTCTACGACGGCTATCCCGGCGGGGCCGGGTTCAGTGAACGGGCCTTCGCGCAGTGGCGGGCCTGGATGTCCGCGACCATCGACCGGTTGGCCGAATGCCCGTGCGAGCGCGGCTGCCCGTCGTGTGTCCAGTCGCCGAAGTGCGGCAACGGCAACGAACCGCTCGACAAGGCAGGCGCGCTGCTGCTGCTGCGCAGCGCCACCGGGCAGGGTTGATGTCGCCGCCAATGTCGTCCCGTTGATGTTGCAGGGGTGACGTCGAGACGCCGACGCGTCGTGCCCGGCGCGAGCGACGCACGGCGACTACCCTGGCAACGACGCCCCTGCGCGAAAGGCACACCATGATCATCCTGGGTCTCATCCTCATCGTCCTGGCCCTCGTGGCGGCCCTGTTCCTCTTCCTCGGCACCTCGGCCCTGCCAACGATGGAACTCGAGGTCCTCGGCACGACGTACCACATGTCACCGTTGGCGCTCGTCATCTCCGGTGCGGTCGCGATGACGCTGCTGTGGTGGGGATGGGCGCTGGTGCGGATGGGCACCCGGCGGCGGGTCCGCAAGAGCCGGGAGGCCAAGGAGGCGGCCCGTCAGGCCGAACTGGACCGGGCCGCCCGGGAGAAGGAGAACCAGGCCAAGTGGGAAAGGGAGCTGCGTGACCGGGAGCGCCAGGTCCGCGAGACCGAGGCCCGCCTCGCCGAGCAGAAGATCTCGACGCAGGAGGCCCGTCGTCGCGCCGAGGTCGCCGAGCACCAGGTCGCCGACGAGCCTGCGGCCCCGGCTCGGGCCGACCGACCGGTTGCCGATGGCGACGGGCGGCGACCCTGATCACGCGCCTGCCGACGCTGCGGGGGTTGCGTCTGCGGGGCTGAGGTTGCCCGCGTCCGCCGGGGCACAGTCGGGGGCTGAACCGTTGCGGCTCAGGACCGGATGGTCTTGACGAACTCGTCGTCGCCGACCCGGACCGTGACCGGAAGGTCCGCCGTGCCGAGCGGGACGGTGAACTGGTGCGGTTGGAGGACCTGGGCGCACATTCCGTCCGTGGCGACGGTGGTCAGCACGACCTTGATCTCGTCGGTCCCGTTGTCGGCCGACTCGGTAGAGACGGTGTAGGCGACGCGGTGACATGGTGTCGGCGCGTGCCCGCTGACCTCGAGGAAGAGTTGGACCGGATCCGACTCGGCTACGTGGACCGAGGCCGTGTCGAGGAAGAACGTATCGTCCCCCCGCGTGTCGGCGAGCAGTCCATCCTCGGAGCCGTGGGTGGTGGGGTCGTCGGTCGGGCCGGTCGCTGGCTCGTCCGGTGACGCTGGTCCGGACCCACAGGCGCAGAGCAGGAGCACACCGAGGACGGTCATGGTCCCCGCGGGCCGGCCTCGCCGGCTGAGCGTGGGGAGTCGTCGCATGTTGGTTAGACGACCCGGCCGAATGATCGGTTCCGGACCTTCTCGTGTCTTCACGGAGCCGGCCCGGCCCGGGCCGCTGCCTCGGCGCCCAGCCCGCTCGGTAGCCATCCGACCCCGGTCATGAACGGCACCACGACCCGCACGGTCACGTTGACCTGATCGTCGATGGCGCACCCGTGCAGGGTGGCACCGTTGCGGGTCGCCACCTCGGCGGCCACCGCGCAGGGCTGGCCGCGGTCGCGTCCGGTGAGTCCGTCGACGAGTGTCCGGGCGGCCGCAACCGCACTCAGGTCTGCGGCGGCACGGGCCTGGGCCGCCGCCTGTGCCGCAGCACCCGCGGCCACCGCTGCGATCCCGATGAGGAGCACCAGCACACACGCGCCGACCACCAGCGCCGTGGCCGAGCCACGCTCGCGTCCAGGTCGGGTCCATCGAGATCGCGTCCGTCGAGTCATGGCTCCTCCGTGACCGCCACAGCCCGCACCGTCATCCGGTCCGGCAACAGTGTGCCGATCAGGCCCACCCGGACCGGGACGTTCACCGTCGCGGTGACCGCGTCGGCCGAACGGAACACGGACACCGCGGAGCCGGGCGGCAGGCCGGTCTGCAACCGACCCCACACCTGGTCCGTCGGGCCTCCCCTCGCCCCCTCTCTCGCCACGGCCGCAGCAACCGAGGTGGCCGCCGCTCGGTCCAGGCCGACCCGGGCGGCACCGAGCACCGCGGCCAGGACGAGCAGGAGCGTGACCAACGAGACGGCCAACTCGGCCGTGACCATGCCCGTCTCACGGCCCGCCGCCTGCTCGTCCCGTCCCATCACGACCCCGACGACAACGCGGTCGTGATGATGGTGGTGAGCGCGGACTTGACCGCGTTGGACTTCACGACCGCGAGCAGCACGACCGCGAACGCCACGGCCGCCAAGGTTCCGACCGCATACTCTGCGGTGGTCATACCCGCCTCGCGGACCTGACGGATCCGGACCCACAGGCCCCGATGCCGCGTCACTGATCTGGTCAATCTGGTTGACATCATTCACCTTTCGTTGAGCGAGCAGATCCGCCCGCTGCGGATCGTCGCTCTCTCAGCCTGGATCCGGCCAAGCCTGAGGGACACCCCCGGATTCGCCGCTGTGGACGACACCCCCGACCGTCGACTCGGCTGTGGATTCACGGACCGAGATATCCGCGGGTCATCACGAGCACGAGCGGGATCACGGTGGTGCACATGAACGCCGGCAGCAACGCCAGTCCGAGTGGCAGTACGAGCCGGACACTGACCCGCCCCAGGGCCGCCTCCTGGGCAGAGCTCTCCCGGCGCAGGATGGCGCCGGCGGCCGCCAACAGCAACGGCCCCGGCGCTACCCCTGCCCGTCCGGCGACGGTCAACGCGGCAGCGACCGGCTGCCACACCGACGGCGCGGCTCGCCAGGCGAGATCCGGGTCGTCGCGCCGCTCGTAGCCGCCGACCACCGCGCCCAGGTCCCGCGCGATATCGCTCGGCGCCTGGGCCGCCACCTCCTCCAGTGCCGTGCCGATCGGCAGTCCGGCCCGCAACGCGACCGCGATCAGGTGCGCGATGACGGCCACCTCCGCTGCCGGCACGGGCCCGGTCCCAGGGGATCTGCTCCGTTCCCACCACGCAACGTTCCGTGGATCGGTCCATGGAGGCGGCCACACGACAACTCCCGCGAGCGCCATGATGGCGCCCGCTGCGAGCAGGAGCGCCGGCGTCATCGTCGCTGCGTCGAGATCGTCGGCAACCCGCTGGGGTAGCGCCGGGGCCGAGCGGCGGCGGTGACGAGTCGCCGACTCCACCGCCAACCGACCGCGGTCAGAGCCAGCCCGAGGAGCGCCGAGCCCGCAGCGACGGGCGAGGAGGCATACAGCGACATCGGATCCGCCCCCACGAGGACGGCCAGGAGGGGACCGACGAGCGGGAGCAGGGTCAGCAGACGTTGTGACGTGCGGGGCGCTGCCGCCAGGGCATCGAGCCGATGCCGCATCCTGGCCTGCTCGCGCAGATGTCCCGCGACCTGGGTGACCGCATCGGCCAGGGGGGCTCCGGTCCGGCCGGCCAGATCCCACACCCCACCGACGATCCGGTATGCGTCGGGCACCTCCCCCTCCCCGTCCGGATCCGTCCATGCGGGCCTGGTCGGAGCACCCTGAGCGATCCGGCCACAGACGCCCGCCACGCGCCGGTGCTCGAGCCGACCCCATTCGGTCGACTCGGCCATGATGCGCAGCGCCTCGAGCGGGGGCAGCCCGGCTCGCAGCGCCGAGACCACGACTTCCAGGGCGTCGGCGAACACGTCGGGATCCGCCCCGACCGTAGCTCGACCGTTGCGGGCGGGGCGTCGCTGCCTCGGTCGCTGTCTCGGCCGCTGCCTCACCTCGGGACGACCTCCCGCACCATCATCGACAGCCCACTGCGCTGCGGGGGCCAGGAGACGATCTCCTGGACCTGACGGCGGCCGTCGACCCGGTGAACGTGAACCACCGCGTCGATCGCTGCCATGGCCTGGCTGCGCACCGCCTCGGCCGGCAGTCCGGCGAGTGCGCCGAGGGCCTCCAACCGGGTCATCACATCGTGCGCAGAGTTGGCATGGATCGTGGCGCAGCCACCCTCGTGGCCGGTGTTGAACGCCCGGAACAGGTCGATCACCTCCGCGCCTCGCACCTCCCCGACGATGAGTCGGTCGGGACGCATCCGCATCGCCTGGCGGACCAGGTCGGTCATCGTGACCTCACCGGCTCCCTCGACGTTGCGGTGCCGCGCCTGCAACCGGACCACGTGCGGGTGCTCGACATGCAACTCGGTGACGTCCTCGACGACGACCAGGCGCTCTCCCGAGGGCACCAGTCCGAGCAACGCGCCGAGCACGGTGGTCTTGCCGGTCCCGGTGCCGCCGGAGACGAGAACCGTCCGCCGCGAGGCGATGAGGTCCCGCAACCGGGCGCCCTGCTCGTCGGACACCGACCCGGAGTCGATCAGATCCTCGAGGGTGAATGCGGTGCGACGTGGCACCCGCAAAGAGATGTGCGCGCCGTCGGTCGCCACCGGCGCCAGCACGGCATGCAGGCGGATCCCGCTGCTCAGCTGACCGTCGGCATACGGCATCGCGTCATCGAGGCGGCGTCTGGCATCGGCGGCGAGCCGGACGGCGAGGCGACGCACTGCTGCGGCGTCCGGGATCCGGTCGGTCAACCGCTCCAGCTCGGCACCGCGGTCCACCCAGATCGTCCCGTCACCGTTGATGAGGATGTCGGTGACCCGCGGATCGGCCACGAGGGACCGCAGGAGGCGCTCCATCACCGCCCCCGACCTGCCGGCACCCGCGAGATGAGCGCGTTGAGCCAGGTCGTGTCCGCCATCGTCAGCAGTTCGTCGGCGACAGCGTCGAGGGCGGATCGATCGGTGCCCGGGGGCAGTCCGCGCTCAGCCTGCCGGACGACGCGCGCGTCGTCGACGAGATGCATCGCGGACGGCAGCCTGCTGATCCGTGCGGCTGCCGCGGAGTTGCCCACCCCTCGGGGTCCGCGACTGACGAGGACCGCATGAGTGCGACCGAGCGGACACGCGGCCTCGAGCGCACGCAGGTCGGCCAACCCCTTGACAGTGGTGCGGGTGAGGATGACGAGGACGTCCAACCGGGAGAGCAACGGCACCGGAGGGCGTGCCCCGCAGTCGAGAGCGATCAGATCGCTCTGTGGTCCCAGCGCATCGAGGGTGTCGGCGACCAATGACCACTGCGGGTTCTCCTCGCCGCGACCGGCCAGGACGTGGACGCCGTCGGCAGCGGGCAACTGCGCGAGCAGCAGGTCCTCGGCCGGCTCAGACCCCCACGTCAGAACCTCGAGGTCCGGCCAGCGCAGCCCGTCGAGGTGTTCCAGGCACAAGGTCGTGTCCAGGCCGCCACGCGAGTCGAGATCGACGGCCACGGTGGCCCCGCATGAGTCGAGAATGGTCTGTGCTCGCGTGACGAGGGCTGCGGTCAAGGTGGAGGCACCGACCCCACCCGACGCGCCGACGACGCCGATCGTGAATCCCATGCCGCCCAGCGTGATTCACCTCAGGAGCACCGGCGAGGGGCAGGTGGTCAGGTGTGGACGACACTCCCGACTGCGACGGGCGGTGTGGAAAGTCGACTGCGGGGACGACGACCTCTGCGCGACGACGAAGGAGTGGCGACGAACGAGTCCCGGAAAGGGGACGGCCCCGGTCGGGGGCGGGCCCACCCGAGCGGGGACGGCCACCTTTCCACGACGACGAAGGAATCCAGGAAAGGGGACGGCCCCGGTCGGGGGGACAACCGGGGCCGTCGACGCGCCTGGCCCCGGGGGGGAGAGGCCGGTGCGTCGTTCGCTGCAACCCTTGCGGGGAGCGAGTGACTCCATCTTGGGCCAAAACCGCCGCCGATGCAAGCCCACGCCCCTCCAGATCCATGACTGGTTGACCTTTGCATGATTCTGTTGTTGGAACCGGATTCGGATGCTGGTTTCCGTTGTTCGGGAGGGCCCTAACTATTGCTTCCGCAGCCTCGATCTGAGCACGGCCGCGGTCACCTCGAGCTCGACCCAACTCGTGAGTAACAAACGGTCACCCGCGGGCCCGCGGCACCCGTCCCGCAAGGACCGCATCGGCGACCGCCTGACCGTCCTGAGCCGCCGCGACGAGGGCCGCGCAGGAGTGCTCGAGCCAGAGCCGGACGCCGTCCCGGGTGCCCGTGGCATAGGCGGTCAGCGCACCGACATACGCGGGCATCCCCTGACGGAAATGGCCAAGTTCGGTGACCGCGACACCGGTCGGGTCCAGCCCGGTGGCCTGCACCAGTCCCCGGTCCAGCGCCCGCGCGACGACACCGTTGCCCACCGTGAACGGACGCAAGGTCGCGACCTCCGCGTGCGCAACCGCCGAGACAACGACGCCGGGCACCTGCCCGTGCCCGCGGATCACCTCGGCGAGCAGCGCGAGCCGCTCCGGGATCTCTCTTGCCGGTGGGAGCGGTCCCACCTCGACGAACTCACCGCATACCTCCCCGTCCTGGCGAGGGCGACCGACCGAGTCCGCATCCACCCGCTCCCCCGCGGCTGCGACGTGCAACCGGGCCAGCGCCTGCGAGGGGGCGCTGAGCACCACGCTCCGCACATCCTCACTCGCAACTGTCGCGGCGATGACACCCTTCATCACCGCATCGACCGGATCCGGGTCCTGCGGCCAGTCGCGGACCCCGGCGAGGTATTCGCGAACGACCTCGATCGGCAGCCGGGCCCCCTCCAACTCGCCACTGGCCTGCGCCCCCTGGACCCGGGACTCGGCCGCACACTCGGGGATCCGCCGGCGCAACGCCTGATGCCACCGCAGTGCGGTCAGAGCTTCCCGGGCCGCAGCGATCGGTTCCGCAAGCTCGGGCCAGGTCGCGATCTGGGCGAGTGCGGCGACGGCAGGGTGGGGTGTGGTGGAAGTGGACACTCCCCAACGGTAGGCCAGCAGAGGTCGGCACGCCCCGCCCGGCACCACTATCGTTGCGTGCACCAGAGAAGCCATCCGGCGGCCGCAGCCGCACGCGACGACCCGGCAGGAGGTCACCGATGTCCGGCGGACTGCACCTGCCCACCGCACTCCTCGTCCTCGCCCTGTGTGCCGTCGTCGCGATCGGGTGGGCGTTCTACGCCCGCGGCCGCCGCCGCGACCGTGGCTTCCTGTCCCACATCGACCGGGCCACCTACCAGACCCTGCACACCGTGTCCCTCGCCGCCAGTCCCCTCCGAGAAGGGCTCACCGAGGAGGGTGCCACCCGAGCCGCCCGCCAACTCATCGACATGGTCGGCGCCGAGGCCGTCGCCATCCAGGGCCCGACGAGCACCTTGACCTGGGTCGGCCAAGGTGACCACCACCGGGAGCACGTCACCGAACACACGACCCGCGTCTTCGAGGACGGTCAGACGATCGTCCTCGGCCCGGCCGAGATCACCTGCTCCCACCCCGACTGCGTCATCCGCTCGGCGGTCATCTCGCCCCTCGTCGTCGACGACCTCGTCGTGGGAGCCTTCGCTGCCTACGCTCCGCAGAGCTCGGCCGGACTGGCCCGTGCGACCGAGGAGATCGCTAACTGGGCCTCCTCCCAGCTCCAACTCGCGGAACTGGCGCGGGAACGGACCCGGGCGATGGAGGCCGAACTGCGGGCGTTGCGGGCCCAGATCAGCCCGCACTTCGTCTACAACTCCCTCGCCGCGATCGCCTCGTTCGTGCGGACCGACCCGGAACGGGCCCGGGAACTGCTCCTCGAGTTCGCGGACTTCACCCGGTATGCGTTGCGCAAGGGAGGCGCCTTCACAACCCTGTCCGAGGAGTTGCGCAACGTGGAGCGCTACCTCGTCCTCGAGCAGGCCCGCTATGGCGATCGACTCTCGGTCTCCCTCCTCATCGCCCCGGAGGTGCTGCCCGTCCAGGTGCCCTATCTCGCCGTCCAGCCGCTCGTCGAGAACGCCGTCCGGCACGGACTGGCCGGCAAACCCACGCCCGGGACGCTGACGCTGGAGGCGCGCGACCTCGGGTCGGAGGCGGAGATCGTCATCGAGGACGACGGCGTCGGCGCCGACCCGGAGCAGATCCGTTCCGCCCTCGACGGGGTCGGCGGCATCGACAGCGTCGGCCTGGGCAACGTCGACGCGCGGTTGCGTCAGGTCTACGGGGACGGCTACGGCCTGGTCATCGAGACCGCTCCCGACGCCGGAACGAAGGTGTCCTTCCGCGTGCCGAAGTTCGCCCCGAAGATCGCCGGAGCCGCCTGAGGTCCACCCTGTGGGATGGCCACCGCCGCCGCCATAACTTCGCGATCGCGAAGTTATGGCGGGAACGGGGATGGGGCCGGGGCCCGGGTCAGGCGCGGCGGGGGAACTTCTCGAACTCGGCGCGTCGCTTGGCCTTGTACGCCTCGCGCCCCTCTGCGGCCTCGTCGGTCGCGTAGAAGAGCAGGTTGGCGTCGTGGGCGAGCTGCTGCAGGCCGGCCATCCCGTCCTGGGAGGCGTTGAAACTCGCCTTCATCAGCCGCAGCGCGAAGGGGCTCTTGTCGAGCATCTCCCGGCACCAGCGCACCGTCTCGGCCTCGAGTTCGGCGAGCGGGACGACGGTGTTGACCAGCCCCATGTCGAGGGCCTCCTGCGCGTCGTAGAGCCGGCACAGGAACCAGATCTCCTTGGCCTTCTTCGGCCCTACCTGCTCGGCGAGCAGCGCCGCGCCGTAGCCGCCGTCGAAGGAGCCGACCCTGGGACCGACCTGGCCGAACATCGCGTTGTCGGCGGCGATGGTCAGGTCACAGACGAGATGGAGTATGTGTCCCCCGCCGACCGCATACCCCGCGACCATGGCGATGACCGGCTTGGGCAGCCGTCGCATCTGGATCTGCAGGTCGGTGACGTGGAAGCGACCGACGGCGCCGGCCTTGCCCGGCTCGGTGAGGTAGCCGGTGTCGCCGCGCACGTTCTGGTCCCCGCCGGAGCAGAACGCTCGGTCCCCGGCGCCGGTGAGGATGATGACCCCGACGCTGCCGTCCTCCCGGGCGTGGGTGAGGGCCTCGGAAACCTCGATGAGCGTCTGCGGGCGGAAGGCGTTGTGCACCTCGGGCCGGTCGATCGTCACCTTGGCGATGCCGTCCTCGGAGTGCTCGTAGCGCACGTCCTCGAAGTGCTCGAACCCGGGGACAGCGGTCCAGGTGACGTCGGTGGAGTACTCGGTGTTGCCGATCGGTCGTGACATGGGGCTCAGTCTAGGAGCCGGTCCGCACCCGGTCGGCACCGTCCGGTTCGCGGTCCGCCGCCCGGGACCGGCCCGTGAGGGCCTTTGTCGTCCTACAGTGTTGCCATGCCTGGCACCGGCGCAGACCGTCTCACGGCACTCGTCGTCGACGACGAGGCACCCGCCCTTGCCGAGATGCGCTTCCTCCTCGACCAGGACGACCGGATCGGTCGGGTCATCACCGCGAGCAGCGGCACGGACGCGTTGCGGGCCCTGGAGTCGCAGCAGATCGACGTCGTCTTCTCCGACATCAACATGCCCGGCCTGGACGGGATGGAGTTGGCCCGGATCGTCGCCCGGTTCGCCCAGCGTCCCCAGATTGTCTTCGTCACCGCCTACGACGAGCACGCCGTCGACGCCTTCGCCGTCGAGGCGACGGACTACGTCATGAAGCCGGTGCGCGAGGAGCGGTTGCACGAGGCGATCCGCCGGGTGGTCAGCCAGTTGCGCGGCTCCGACACCGATCACGCCGTCGTCGAGGACGAGACGATCCCGGTCGAACTCGGTGGGGTGACCCGCTTCATCAACCGCAGCGACATCCGCTACGCCCAGGCGCAGGGCGATTACGCCCGGTTGCACACCGCCCGCGGATCGCACCTCGTGCGGATCCCGCTCAACACCCTCGAGGAGCGGTGGGAGTCGGCCGGGTTCGTCCGGATCCACCGCTCCACCCTGGTCTGCACGCATCACATCAAGGAGGTCCGTCTGGAACGCGGCCGGTTCGTCGTCGTCATCGACGGCGCGGAGTTGCAGGTGAGCCGGCGCCACACCCGTGATCTGCGTGAGCGCCTGCTCAAGCCGCACTCCGCCGACCGGTGACCCGGCACGAGCCCCGGCGCGCGCGGTCCTCGCGGCAGACCGACAGCGGCGCCCAGCGGGTGCGCATCACGAGTTCGCGACGCCCCTCCCGCGCACCGGCACGTCGACCGCTCCAGGCCGACCTGGACGAGCAGACCGAGCTCGGTGAGGTCTACCTGCGCGGGTTGATGCGCGCCCAGTTCACCCTCGCGGCGTCGATCATCGGCATGGGGGTCGTCGGTCTGGGCGGGCTGCCGCTGCTGTTCTTCCTCGTCCCGGCGACCGGCCAGGCCCGGGTGTTCTCGGTCCCGATCTCGTGGCTGCTCATCGCGGTCCTCGTCTACCCGGCGACCTTCCTCATCGCGGCCCACTACGTGCGCCGGGCCACCCGGATCGAGGCCGACTTCACCGAACTGGTCCGGAGACGCTCATGAGCGCAGCGACCGGGCGGTCGCGGACATGACCGGCACCAAGGTCGACCTGTTCGCGGTCACCGCGATCGTCCTGGTCTGTGCCGCCACCCTCGTCGTCGGGTTCTTCGGGCTGCGGCTGTCCCGGACGACGAGCGACTTCTACGTCGCCTCCCGGCAGGTGGGACCGACCCGCAACGCGAGCGCCATCAGCGGCGAATACCTCTCCGCGGCAAGCTTCCTCGGTGTTGCCGGACTGATCTACGAGCGCGGCTTCGACTCGCTGTGGCTGCCGGTCGGCTACACCTCCGGCTATGTCGTCCTCCTCGTCCTGGTGGCGGCCCCGCTGCGCCGGTCCGGCGCATACACGATCCCGGACTTCGCCGAGATGCGGATGCAGTCCCAGACCATCCGCCGCTTCTCCGCCCTCCTCGTCGTCGCCATCGGCTGGCTCTACCTCCTCCCCCAGTTCCAGGGGGCGGGGCTGTCGCTGCGGTCGGTGACCGGGTGGCCGACCTGGGTCGGGCCGGTCGTCGTCGTCGTGACGGTCACCCTCGGTGTCGCCGCCGGCGGGATGCGCTCGATCACCCTCGTCCAGGCCATGCAGTACTGGCTCAAACTGTGCGCCCTCGCGATCCCGGCCTTCGTCCTGCTCTTCCTCTGGACCTCGCAGGGCTCCCCCGGACCGCGCGAGATCGCCGGTGGCGGGACCGTGCTGCGGGAGTGGTACGAACCGCTCGTCCGATCCGCGACCGACCCCTACCCGCTCTACTCGACCTACAGCACCCTGCTCGCGCTGTGCCTCGGCACGATGGGGTTGCCGCACGTCCTCGTCCGCTTCTACACCAACCCCGACGGCAAGGCGGCGCGACGCACGACCGTCGTCGTCATCGGCCTGATCGGGATGTTCTACCTGATGCCCCCGATCTACGGGGTGCTCGCCCGGGTCTACCTGCCCCAGCTCGGGGTCGAGGTTCCGAGCGACCAGGTCGTCCTGCAACTGCCCAAGGCCGCCTTCCCCGGACTGACCGGTGACCTGCTCGCCGCGATCCTCGCCGGTGGCGCCTTCGCGGCGTTCCTCTCGACCGCCTCCGGGCTCGTCGTCTCCATCGCCGGGGTGCTCGCCCAGGACGTGTTGCGCCCGGCCCTGGCGAAGATGACGACCGGGGACAGCGACGTCATCCAGAGCTTCCGCCTGGCGACCTTCATCGCCGTCCTCGTCCCCCTCATCGGGGCGGTGTTCACCGCCCCGCTCGGGTTGGCCCGCACCGTCAACCTCGCCTTCGCGATCGCCGCCTCGACGCTGGCACCGCTCCTCCTCCTCGGGGTGTGGTGGCGTCGGCTCACCGTGCCCGGCGCCTTCGCCGGCCTGTTCGTCGGGGGCGGACTGGCCGCCGCCGCCACCGGGATCACCGTCGTCTTCCGTCCCGAACCGGGCTGGTTGGCGACCGTCCTGTCCCAACCGGCCGCCTGGTGCATCCCGGCCGCCTTCGCGACGATGATGATCGGTTCCCTGCTGACCCAGAAGCAGATCCCGCCCGGGACGCCGAAGACGATGGCCCGACTGCATACCCCCGAAGGGGTGGAACTGAAGTCGGTGCGCTAGGTCCGGCGCGGCTCAGGCCTCAGGGCTGCTCGCCGTGCACGATCGCCGGCGGCACCGCGAGGACCGGCATCGTCGCGTCGAGGACGATCTGCTGGGCGATGCTGCCGAGGAGCACCTTGCCGACCGCCGAGCGGCGCCGCAGCCCGACGACGAGGACCGCAGCCCGGACCCGCTCGGCCTCGGCGAGCACCCCGTCGGCCACATCGTGTGAGATCGGTTGCCGGATGACGAAGTTCACGCCCGTGGAACGCAGATCCCGCTCCAGGTCGGGGAGGCTGTCGTCCCCGGCATACCGCGGCGTCTCATAGTCATCCCGCGAGGTCGTGTGGATGACGACCAGCGTCATCCGCCGCAGCCGCGCCTCCTCGACCGCGACCCGCAGCGCAGCCTTGCTCGACTCCCCTCCTGCATAGGCCACGGCGACGGTCATGGATCTACCGTGGCACCGATCCCACCTCGGCGGCGAGACTGCGTTGCCAAGATCTCACGAATCGTCCACCCGCACCGCCGCCAACTGCCGCGACTGGGCGACCAGGCGACCGCTGCTGTCCCAGATCCGGGCGTCCTCCTCCAGGAGCGTGGCCGAGAAGTTCTCCGTCGCGAGTTCCACGAGCAGCCACCCGGGGGCCGGGACCGCCCGGACGTGCGCGGTGAGCTCGAGCGTCGGCGCCCACCCGAGCAGCCCGAGGTCGAACGCGACCGGCGGCAGCGCGTCGAGGAAGAACAGCAGCGCCAACGGGTCCGGCTCCCGGCCGTCCCGGAACCGGATCCAGGCCCGCAGCCGCCCCTGCCGGGACGGCTGACCGACCGCCCACATCGCCGTCGCCGGGTCGAAGCGCAGATCCACGCGCTCCAGGATCGGCGGCATCGCGACCGCCGCGCCCTCTGCCGGGACGTCCTCGAAGCCGAGGCATTCCTCCGGGGCCGGCATCGGCGGCGGCTCGCTCTGCCGCCGCATCGGCTCCGACAGGGCGACCAGGTCACCGAATGTCGCCAACGCCCGGATCCGCTCCACCGCTACGCCATCCACCTGCTGCGTCAACGACGCCTGGCCGGTGGACACCGTCCGACCCGAACGGACCGCTTCGGTGCGCACCGCATACCCCCCGGCCTGCGCAGCCGAGAGGAAGTGGGCGGACAGGACCAGGCAGTGCGGGTGCCGGCCGTCGCCGTCGAGGACCGGCCGCAGCGCACTGGCCAGCCGGGCCATGAGGATCCCGCCGTTGACGGCCGACCCGATCGTCCATCCCTCGAGCAGTTCCGGGGCGGCGAGGGCGGCATCGAACTCGAAGGTCGTCTCGGACATGGCCGTCAGTCTGCCAGCCGGCCCGCAGCCACCGCTCCGGCGGCGCCATCCGTCGGCGCCTGCCGACCGCTGACCGCCGCGCTCGGTCCGCCGATCGCGTCGGGCGCGGGGACTTCTTGCCCTGTACCCTCCCGGTGTTGTTGTGTTGAGGGAGCGTGCCGATGTCGCCACCTTCGAAGGAGAGCCACTGATGACCACTGGAAGTCTCGTCCCCCCTGCTGAATTCGCCGCCCAGGCCAATGGCACAGCCGAGATGTTCGAGCAGGCCGATGCCGACGTCGAGGCCTTCTGGGCCGAGCAGGCCCGGACCTACCTGGACTGGTCGACCGACTTCGACCAGGTCCTGGACTGGAGCGATGCCCCGTTCGCGAAATGGTTCGTCGGCGGCGAGTTGAACGCCGCCTACAACTGCGCGGACCGGCACGTCGAGGCCGGCAACGGGGACCGGGTCGCGATCTACTTCGAGGGTGAGCGGGGGGACAGCCGCACGATCACGTATGCGGAACTCGCCACCGAGGTCAAGCGGACGGCCAATGCCCTCGCCTCGCTCGGGGTCGCCAAGGGGGACCGGGTCGCGATCTACATGCCGATGATCCCCGAGACGGTGTTCACCATGCTGGCCTGTGCGCGCCTCGGGGCGCCGCACTCGGTCGTCTTCGGTGGCTTCTCCTCCGATGCGCTGCGCTCCCGGATCGCCGACGCCAAGGCCAAGGTCGTCGTGACCACCGACGGGCAGTTCCGTCGCGGCAAGCCCTCCCCGCTCAAGCCGGCGGTCGACACCGCGCTGCAGGGTGAGACGACCGTCGAGAAGGTGCTGGTCGTCAAGCGCACCGAGGGTGAGGTGGACTGGACCGAGGGCCGGGACCTGTGGTGGCACGACGTCGTGCCCGCCGCCTCCGATGAGCACGAGCCCGAGCCGCACGACTCCGAACACCCGCTGTTCATCCTCTACACCTCGGGGACGACCGGCTCCCCCAAGGGCATCCTGCACACCACCGGCGGGTTCCTCACCCAGTGCGCCTACACGAACTCCGTCGTCCACGACGTGCACCCGGAGACGGACGTGTACTGGTGCACCGCCGACGTCGGCTGGGTCACCGGGCACAGCTACATCGTCTACGGCCCGCTCGCCCTCGGGGCCACCCAGGTGATGTACGAAGGCACCCCGGACACCCCGCACCAGGGCCGCTGGTGGGAGATCGTGCAGAAGTACGGCGTGACGGTCCTCTACACCGCGCCGACCGCGATCCGCACCTTCATGAAGTGGGGCGAGTCGATCCCGGCCCAGTACGACCTGTCCTCGATCCGGCTGCTCGGCTCGGTCGGTGAGCCGATCAACCCCGAGGCCTGGTTGTGGTACCAGAAGAACATCGGCGGCGGGACCGCACCGGTGGTCGACACGTGGTGGCAGACCGAGACCGGGGCGATCATGATCAGCCCGCTGCCCGGGCTGGGCATGATGGAGCCCGGATCCGCCCAGCGGGCCATCCCCGGGATCAGCGCCGAGATCCTCGACGACGAGGGCAACGTCCTCACCGACCCGGAGAAGGTCGGCTATCTCGTGCTCACCAAGCCGTGGCCGGCGATGCTGCGCGGCATCTGGGGCGACCCGGAGCGCTACAAGGACACCTACTGGGCCCGGTTCGGTCCGGAGTACTACTTCGCCGGTGACGGTGCCCGCTATGACGAGAAGGGCAACATCTGGGTCCTCGGCCGCGTCGACGACGTCATGAACGTCTCCGGCCACCGGCTCTCCACCGCCGAGATCGAGTCCTCGCTGGTCTCCCACCAGAAGGTCGCCGAGGCCGCTGTCGTCGGCGCCAGTGACGACACCACCGGTCAGGCCGTGTGCGCCTTCGTCATCCTCCGTGAGGAGGCGGTCGAGGAGGCCGACGAGGAGGGCGAGGGCGCCGAGTTGGTCCAGGAGCTGCGCAACTGGGTCGCCAAGGACATCGGCCCGATCGCCAAGCCCCGCACGATCATGGTCGTCCCGGAACTGCCGAAGACCCGCTCCGGCAAGATCATGCGCCGCCTGCTGCGCGACGTGGCCGAGAACCGCGAGATCGGCGACGTGACGACCCTGGCCGACAGCAGCGTCATGAACCTCATCAAGGAGGGCATGGCCGCCCCCGCGGACTGATCCGCGGACTGGGGTTCCACCCGATCCGAACGAGCTCGCCCGGCGTCACCGCCCGGCGAGCTCGTTCGGGTCGGTGGCCGGGTCGAGGGGTGCTCCGGAGCGGTATGCGGCGCGCCCCAGCGTGTTCGCCGCGACCGAGGAGACGATCATCGAGGCGAGGATCGACAGGATGACTTTGACCAGGTTGCCCCAGGACCAGCCGGTGTCGATCGTGACGTGGATCAGGGCGCCGGTGAGGATGAACGGCAGGCCGACCGCGGTGGCCGGGCCGAGGGCGTTGACGCGGCTGACCGCGTCCCGGACCCGGAGCATCGAGATCCCGCTGACGAGGAAGCCGAACGCCCCGATGACGATGAGCACCGCGGCGAGGACCTCCAGAGCGACGAGGAGCCCACTCATCGACGCCCCCTGGTGAGCATCTGCCCCAGGGCGAGGGTGCCGAGGATGCCGAGCACCGTGGCGAGCAGGGCGACGTCGAACGTCACCGCCGAGCGGCTCAGGGCAGCGATGGGGACGAACACCCCGGCTGCGGCGAAGAAGAGCAGGTCACCGATGACCGCCCGGCTGGCATCGGAGTCGGCCCGGATGATCGCGGCCATCCCGAGCATCGCGGAGATCCCGATCAGGCCGACGGCGATCCCGTAGGCGAGGAGCATCATGACAGGTCCTCCTCCCAGCCGCGGCCCCGAGTGGCCCGCAGCAGCAGCCGCTCCATGTGCTCGAGTTCGGCGATGGCGGCCTCGTGGGTGTGGGCGTAGAGGAAGTGCACGAACAGGCTCTTCGGCCCGCCGTTCGGCGGGTCGTAGATCCCGAGCGTCAGGGTCCCCGGGGTGACGGTGATCGAGCTCTCGATGGCAGCGACCTCCAACCGGGTGCTCGCGTGGAGCGGGAACTCGACGATCGACGGGGAGACCCGCAGGCCGGGGGTGATGACGTCCCAGGCGAGTTGGGCGGCCTGCTTGAGCACCTCGAGGAGGAGCCAGAGGATGTAGACCAGCCCCCACCACGCTCGCATCACGGCAGCACCGCCTCGACATAACCGGTCGGGTCGACCAGACCGGTCACCGCCTGCCCCGCGATGGACCACAGCGGCCCGGCGAGGACGAAGACGGCGAGGGAGAGGGCGAGCATGAGCGCCGCCGGTGCCAGGTCGCGCAGCGGAATGCGCACCCAGTCGGGCAGTGGCACCGGACGCATCGGGTCCCCTTCGTGGATGAGTGGATCGGCTGGACGGTACAACTCCATCTTCGGCCCCCAGAACACCTCGTGCCAGAGCCGTTGCAGGGCGATGAGCGAGACGATGCTCGCGAGGACGATGACGGTGATGACGATCCCGGCGGTCACCGGGGCGGCCTGCGCGGCGGCCATGACGAGGGCGATCTTGCCCCAGAACCCGGACGAGGGCGGGAATCCGACGAGGGAGAGCAGGGCCAGCCCGACGATCCACGCGAGCGCCCGCTCCCGCCGCAGCAGGTTGGACAGCCGCACCAGGTGCGCCGTGCCGTAGGTGCGCTCGACGGCACCGGAGGCGAGCAGCAGCGCACCCACGGTCAGGACATGGTGGACGAGGTAGAACAGTCCGGCGGACAGGGCGGCCGCGGTCGACAGGGCGACGCCGAGGAGGATATAGCCCACCCCGGCGACCATCTGGAAGGCGATGACGGCGCGGATCGTGTTGCCGCCGAAGGAGGCCAGCGAGCCCACCGCGATGCTGAGCAGCGCCACCGTGAGCAGGACCGGCAGCCACTGCTGCTCACCGGCGAAGACGACCGAGTAGATCCGGTAGATCGCGTAGAGCGCGGCCTTGGAGTGCAGTCCCGCGAACAGGGCCATGACCATCGCCGAGGTTCCCGGGTATGCGCGGGGCAGCCACCCGTGGACCGGCACCGCCCCGGCCTTGATGACCAGCGCGAGGAGGACGACCGCGGCACCGAGCGCGACATCGGGTCGGTCGACGGCAGCCCCGGACAGGACGGCGATGTTGACCTGGCCGGCCGCCGCATACAGCAGCGCGACCCCGATGAGGAACACCGATGAGGTGACGAGGTTGACGACGAGGAAGAGCCGGCCCACCCCGAGCCGCCGCCACGTCCCGGTCATGGCGAGCAGCGCATACGAGGGCAGCAGCATGACCTCGATGAAGACGAACAGGTTGAAGATGTCCCCGGTGAGCAGCACCCCGTTCACGCCGGCGATGAGGACGAGGACGAGCGGGGTGAAGAACGGCAGGCGGACCTCCCCGGTGCGGGCACCGAACCACAGCACGACCGCGGTCGTCAGACCCGTGACGGTGAGCATGACGGCGCTGATCCCGTCCGAGACGAACGGGATCGCGACCCCGGGGATGAATCCGCCGACCTGGGCGGCCAGTGCCGGGGTCCCGCCGAGGTGCTCCCGCAGCAGCCAGATACCGGCCAAGCCGGTGCCGAGCGGGGCGAGGAACAGCAGGATCCGGTGCAGCGGACGCCACGGCACGAGGGCGGCGAGGGCGGCACCGATGACCGGCACGGCGACCAGGAGCGGGAGGGCGGGGGCGTTCATCGGTCCCGCTCCTCACCGGTCTCGGGGATCCGGTGGGTGTTGTCGTTGCGGCCGATGACAGCAAGGGCGAGGAGGAAGACGGTCACGGCGAGGGTGATGACGATCGCGGTCAGGACGAACGCCTGGGGCAGCGGGTCGGCGGCCTCGGCGGGATCCATGAGTCCGACGAGCGGTTCGTCCCGGTAGGCGGAGACCCCTGCGGTGAGGAGGAAGAGGTTGACGGCGTGGCTGAGGATCCCGATGCCGAACGCGATCCGGACCAGGCTGCGCTGGAGGAGCAGGTAGGTGCCGCCCGCGACGAGGACCCCGATGGTCAACGACAGGATCATCGCGGGGCCTCCTCTGCGTGCGAGGTGGGCTGCGGATCCGGGGCCGGCTTCGGGGTGGCGCGCACCTCACCGGAGGGAGCGCCGAGGGTGTTGAAGGCGACCATGACCAGGCCGAGCACCGCCGTGTAGACGCCGACGTCGAAGAGCAGCGAACTGACCCACTTCATCCCGAACGCGTCGGTGGCGACCGGTTCGAGGAAGGCCCCGGCGAGGTAGCCGAGCAGGCCGGTGCCGGCGGCGGTGAGGATGCCCCCGGCGATGAGGTAGACGGGCAGTTTCGGTCCGGACACGGGGGCGTCCTTGGTCTTGGCCATGTAGACGTAGGCGACGGCGCACGCGGCGACGAGGGCGGCGATGAAACCACCGCCGGGCTGGTTGTGGCCCCGCCAGAACAGCACGAGCGAGGTCACGACGAGGACCGGCACGATCGGCTGCTGCAGCAGCCGCAACACCTCCGTGTTGGCGTGGGTGTCCTCGAGGGCGTTGTATGCGCGGCTGCCCTCGGCGTCCAACTCGACCTTGGGGGTGGGCACGTAGGTGACCGGCGACTCCGGGGACGGGTCGGGGCGGGGGTCGAGGAAGCGTCGGGGCACGGTCGCCAGGACGGCGATGATCGCGATCCCGGCCATGCCGAGGACGACGAGTTCACCCATGGTGTCCAGCGCCCGGAACTCGACGAGGATGACGTTGACGATGTTGGTCCCGCCGGTCACCTCGTAGGCGTTCTCGAGGTAGTACTCCGCGATCTCGGAGCGGTCCCGCCGGCCGATGACGGTGAAGGCCGCGACGGTGGCGGCCACCCCGGTGAGGACGGCGATGATCGTGTTGCGTGCATACTTCGGGTTCCTCCCGCTGCTGAACTCCAGCGGCAGTTTGCGCAGCACGAGCATGATGACCAGGACGGTGAGGACCTCGACGAGGAGTTGGGTCAGGCCCACGTCGGCCGCGCCGAGCATGAAGATCTGCACGGTGACGGCGATGCCGACCCCGCCGAGCAGGACCGCGCCGCCGATCCGGGAGCGGGTGAAGCACAACGTGACGACGGCGGTCGTCACGACGACGAGCACCCCGAGGTCGATCGGGCGGCCCAGGTCCGGGCGCAGCGCCGGGACCGTGCCGGAGAGCCACAGCCCGAGGGAACCGACACCGAGGAGGCCGGCGAGGGTGACGAGGATCGGGGCGACGTGCCGGGAGGGGTAGTCGGCGCGGACCAGTTCGGCCGACCACAGGCCCCGTCTGGTCAGGCGACTGTTGATCGCGGCGAGCACCCCGGCCCCATCGAGGGCGAACATCGGTCGTTCCACGATCGGTCGCAGCCGGGCCCGGCGCAGCACGAGGGCGGTGCCGACGGTGAAGACGACCACGGTGATGACCAGTTCGATGCTCACCCCGTGCCACAGGTGGAGCGGGATCCGTTCGGCGTACCCGGGCCGGATCGAGGCGACCGCCGACAGCAGCGGCTGCTCGAACCACGAGATGACGAACGCCAGCGGCAGTCCGATGACGATGGGGAACGCGGCCGGCCACAGCGTCGCCCACCTCGTCTCGCGGATCTCGGGGTCGGGCCGGTCACCGTCGAGGAAGGCACCGGTGAGGATCTTCCCGCAGTATGCGAAGGTCAGAACCGCGCCGAAGGCCGCGATCGCGAGGGTCGTCCAGGCCAACGCCGCAGGTCCGGGCGTGTCGAGGAACGCGGTGAAGATCTGCTCCTTGGAGATGAAGCCGAGCAACGGTGGCACCCCGGCCATGGACGCCACCCCGAGGACCGTCGCCCAGAACGTCCACGGCATCGCGGTCCGCAGCGCCGGCAACCGGTCGATCTTGCGGGTGCCCGCCTGGTGGTCGACGATGCCCATGAGCATGAACAGCCCGGACTTGAAGCAGGCGTGGGCGATGGTGTGCAGCAGGGCGGCCGCCAGGGCGAACGTCGTGCCGATGCCGATCGTCGCGGTGATCAGTCCGAGTTGGCTCACCGTCGAGTACGCCATGAGCTTCTTCAGGTCGGTCTGCTGGAGGGCGAACCAGGCGCCGAGGCAGGCGGTGAGCAGTCCGAGCGAGACGAGCAGGATCGTCCAGACCGGCACCCCCTTGAACAGCGCGGAGAACCGCATGAGCAGGTAGATCCCCGCCTTGACGACCGCTGCGGCGTGCAGGTACGCACTGACCGGGGTGGCCGCCGCCATGGCGTCCGGGAGCCAGAGGTGGAACGGGAACTGGGCCGCCTTGGAGAACCCGGCGATCGCGACGAGGGTGGCGACCACGCCGGTGAAGACCGGGTCGGACTGCCAGACCGGGGAGATCATCGCCTGGGAGAAGTTCGTCGTCCCGAGCCGGGCGATGATCAGGCCACCGGCGGCGAGGAAGGTCAGCCCGCCGATGAACGTCATCAGCATCGTCCGCATCGACGCGGGTTCACCGGCCTGGCCGCTGCGGGCGATGAGGAGGAACGACGCCAGCGATGTCAGCTCCCAGGTGAGGAACATCAGGATGAGGTTGTCGCTGAGGACGAAGGCGACCATCGAGAAGGTGAACCCCGTCATGATGAGGTAGAACCCGCTCTGACGGCCGGTGAGGAAGTAGGTCGGCGAGTAGAAGAAGACGAGCGCGCCGATGATCAGGGCGAGCGCGATGAACACGAGGGAGAGCCCGTCCAGGCGCAACGTGAGGTTGAGACCCAGCTCCTCGACCCAGGGCACCGAGAAGATCACCGGTGTGCCGTTGACGACGTCCCGGGCGGTGGGCACGAGCAGCACAGCGATGGCAACGAAGATCGCGCCGAGCAGATAGCCCGCGGCGCGGCCCATCACTCTCGTGAGCAGCAGGCTGAGCAGCGGCACGAACGCCAGCGCGGCCAGCAGCCAGACGAGAATCACGGGGCGCGAGGTCACTTCCGGGGTCGAGGGTTGGCGATCACCGCCACGTGTGTGGCGCAGCGCCAGTCTAACGAGAGACCCACGTCGCCCAGCAGGGTCCGCGCACAACCCGGGTGCACCGCGATAGGCTCCTTTGGTGGTCTGCGGGGCAGGCCGCGAGCAGTTGACACCGACCAGCGAGGACCCGATGAGCCACGACGACCTGCGTGAGAACGAGCGCACGATCAGCCAGCTGGTCGCCGATGCCAGCCACGACATCCAGGGGATCATCAGATCCGAGGTGGCGCTGGCCAAGGCCGAGGTGTCCGCCGGAGCCAAGGTCATGAGCAAGGGCGCCGGGCTGCTCGTCGGGGCCGGCATCATCGCCGTCTTCGGCCTGATCTACCTGTTCCACACCCTGGCCCAGGTCATCGCCATCTGGTTGCCGGTGTGGGCCGGGTATCTCATCGTCACCGTCGTCCTCTTCGTCGTCGCCGCCGTGCTCGGCCTGCTCGGCAAGAAGGCGCTCAGCGGCGTCAAGGCCAGTCCGGACCGGGCCAAGAAGCAGGCCCAGCTGACGATCGCCGCGATCAAGGACGCGGCGCGGCCCTGAACACCTCCGGCGGCGAGGTCACCGACCTGCTCGTCGACGGGCCGTGGACGCACCGGTTCGTCTCCGCCCACGGATGCCGGTTCCACGTGGCCGAGCAGGGTGACGGTCCGCTCGTCCTCCTCCTGCACGGTTTCCCGCAGTTCTGGTGGATGTGGCGCCACCAGATCAGCGCCCTGGCCGACGCCGGCTATCGGGCCGCCGCACTCGATCTGCGCGGCTTCGGCGCCTCCGACAAACCACCGCGCGGGCACGACTCGTGGACCACGTCGGCCGACACCGCTGCCGTCGTCCGCTCCCTCGGTGAGGAGCGGGCCGTCATCGTCGGCCACGGGCTCGGCGGCTGGGTGGGCTGGACCACCGCATACCTCCACCCGCAGGTCTGTCGGGCCCTGGTGACGGTGTCCATGCCGCACCCGCGGGTGCTGCGCCGGGCCCTGCTGTCCAGTCCGCGGCAACTCCTCGCCGGTCGGTATCTCGCCGGGATGCAGACCCCGCTGGTGCCGGAGCGGGAGATGGCCCGGCCTGGCTATGTCGAGGAACGACTGCGCAGCGGCGCCGGCACCGTGCTCGACCCGGCCCGCACCGAACCCTTCCCGTCCGCCGAGGAGATCGGCCGCTACACCCAGGCGCTGGCCCAACCGTTCGCCGCCGACTGCGCCGCCGAGCACTACCGCTGGCTGGTCCGCTCCCAACTGCGGGCGAGCGGACGTCGCCTGGCCGCCGCGCTCAAGGGTCGCCTCCCGCTCGACGTCCTCTCTCTGCACGGCGCCCACGATCCGGTCATCCTCCCCGAACTCGCCCCGCGCAGCGCCGAGTATGTCTCGGGAACCTTCTCCTCGCATACCCTCCCGAGGGCGGGGCACTTCCTGCCCGAGGAGGCACCGACCCAGACCTCCCAGTTGCTCATCCGCTGGCTCGGGGGGTTGACCTAGCCGGGGTGGCGGTGCGGTTCGGGGGTCTGCCGGTGGGATCGTCGACGCGCGCTCGAGCGCACCGTAGGAATCCCCCACACCCGAGGCCACGCCGCCGGGGATCGGTGCCGCGCGGTCAGACCCGGCCGCGCAACCAGGCCGAGATGATGTGCTCGGGCAGATCCCGCTCCAGGCTCTCGTCCCAGGGGGTGGTCAGGTCGGCGAGGTCGAACAGGACCGAGAGCAGCATCGCGGTGAATCCCCACACGAACAGCCCGTCCGCAGCGAACCCCGGACCGCGATAGCCGCGCGGCCCGACGACATTGAAGCGGTTGGCCGCATCGAGCAGGTGCCCGACCGGAACCCGCGCGACGCGAGCGACCTCGATCTCGTCGACGACCCCGATCGGCCCGGGCGTGTGCCACCACCCGAGCACCGGGGTGACCGCGTGACCGGACGGGCCGAGGAACAGCGCCGGCAGCGAACCGACGACCTCGACCGAGCCGGGATCGACACCGACCTCCTCCTGTGCCTCCCGCAACGCAGCATCGACCGGGCCGGCGTCACCGTCCTCGAGGCCACCGCCGGGGAAGGACACCTGTGCGGCGTGCGAGCGAAGGTTGTGCGCCCGTTCGGTCAGCACGACGTCCTCACCGCCGAGCGGGTCCGGCCCGAACAGCATGAGGACAGCCGAGCGGCGCGGCGGGTCCTCGGGGGGCCGGAACTGCTCGAAGTACTCCGGCGGGTCATGGGTGACCCGCTCGAGCACCCGATCCATCCACGCCGGACGTGGCTGCACACCGTCCCTCACCGGGAGGCTCCGGGGGCCAACTCGTACTTGAGCAGCCGCTCCGCCTTGGCCGGATCGGTCTCGCCGGTCCCGAAGGCCGGACAGAGCCGGGCCACCGGGCACGCCCCGCAGGCCGGGCGGCGGGCGTGACAGGTGCGCCGGCCGTGGAAGATGACGACGTGCGAGAGCATCGTCCAGTCCCGGCGCAGGAACAACGCGCCCACGGCGTGCTCGATGGCGACCGGGTCGGTCTCCTCGGTCCAGCCGAACCGTTGCACCAGACGGGCGAAGTGGGTGTCGACGGTGATGCCGGGCACGCCGAACGCGTTGCCGAGGACGACGTTCGCGGTCTTGCGGCCCACCCCCGGCAACGTGACGAGGTCCTTGAGCCGACGCGGCACCTCCCCATCGAACCGCTCCTCCAACGCGGCGCCGAGTCGGATGAGTGAGTCGGTCTTGGCCCGGTAGAACCCGGTGGGCCGCACGATCGACTCCATCTCCTCCCGGTCCGCGGCGGCGTAGTCGGCGGCGGTGCGGTATCGGTCGAAGAGGGTCGGGGTCACCTTGTTGACGCCGACGTCGGTGGTCTGGGCCGACAGGATCGTCGCGACGAGCAGTTGGAGCGGGGTCTCGAAGTCCAACTCGCAGTGGGCATAGGGGTATCGCTCGTGGAGCAGGCGGTACATCCGTCGGGCGCGTCGGGTCCGCGCCAGCGGGGTCTCGTCGATCATGGGCACCTGTCCCAGGGTAGTGCGCCGCCGACAACAGACCCGCGCCGCTCACCGCCGCCGGGGTGACACTCGTGGCAGACTGGCCGCGTGGATCTCGATGTTGTGCGTCGTTCACCGCTCTTTGCTGCCCTGGACGACGAAGCCGCTCGCACGCTCATGAGCAGCATGGTGCGCTCGCGGATGGAGCGCGGCGACGTGCTCTTCAACGAGGGCGACCAGGGCGACAAGCTCTATGTCATCGCCGAGGGCAAGATCAAACTCGGCCGGACCTCCGCGGACGGCCGCGAGAACCTTCTCGCGATCCTCGGTCCCGGTGAGATGTTCGGCGAGTTGTCACTCTTCGACCCGGGCCCGCGTACCGCGACGGCGACCGCGATCGCCGAGACCCAGATCCTCGGGTTGTCCAACGAGCAGCTGCAGCAGTTCCTCTCCGCCCGCCCGCACGTCGCCGGCACCCTCCTGGCCGCGCTGGCCCGCCGGCTGCGTCGCACCAACGAGAGCATCGCCGACCTGGTCTTCACCGATGTCCCGGGCCGGGTCGCCAAGGCGCTGCTCGACCTGTCCCGCCGCTTCGGCCGGCCGGTCGAGAACGGCATCATGGTCGCCCACGACCTGACCCAGGAGGAGCTCGCCCAACTCGTCGGCGCCTCCCGGGAGACCGTGAACAAGGCCCTGGCCGACTTCGCCTCCCGCGGCTGGCTCAAACTCGAGGCCCGGGCGGTCCTGCTGCAGGACCTGGACCGGCTCAAGCGCCGCGCCCGCTGACCTCCCGCCCTCGTCACCTTTCCCGCTTCATGCGTGAAACGGGAACTCCATCACGGTACGGAAGCGTGGTGAAGTTGGCGTTTCCCGCATGAAGCGCGAAACGCATGGCGCGCCGGAACGGTGGTTGGCAGGGTGGTTGGCGCGGGGTGCGTCGGGAGTGTGACGTGCCGAGGGGGTGGTGGGCGCGCGGGGTCGTCAGGAGTGTGCCGCGCGAAGGAAGTCGAGTTGGGCCTGGATGCTCAACCGGGCGGCCGGCCAGACGGACTGCGGGACCTGCGCATACACCCGGCGCAGCACCCCCTCGACCGGGTCGTCCTCGGCTGCGGCCCCGTCGGCCAGCGCGGCCCGCACCTGCTCGAGACGCTCGGCCCGGTGCACCCGATAGAACTCGACCATCTCCTCCGCGTCGGGGACGACCGGCCCGTGGCCGGGCAGGATCGTCGTCACGGTTCCGCCACCGGTCAGGGCCCGGATCCGCTCCAGGGAGTCCAGGTATGCGGCCAGTTCACCATCCGGGTGGGCCACGACGGTCGTGCCCCGGCCCAGGACCGTGTCCCCGGTCAGCAGGGCATGATCGGCCTCCAGGCTGAAGGAGATCGAGTCGGCCGTATGCCCGGGGGTCGCGACGACCCGCACGTCGAGCCCGCCGGCTCTGAGTACATCCCCGTCGGCGAGGTCGTCATGGCCCCGCCCGACCGCCCGGACCCGGGATCCGGTCAGGTCGGCGAAGTGCTCCCCGGCCTCGCTGTGGTCGAGGTGGTGGTGGGTCAGCACCGTCTCGGTGACCCGGGCACCGCGTTCGCCGACGATCCGCAGCACCTCGGCGAGATGCCCGTCGTGCAACGGGCCGGGGTCGATGACGATCGCCTCGGTCTCGTTGTCGCCGAGGATGATCCACGTGTTCGTGCCGTCGAGTGTCATCGGGCCGGGGTTCGGGGCCAGCACGCAGTAGGCGTTCGCGGTGACCTGCCCGCTCTGCCAGGGAGCGGCGGTGAACTCGGGGGGCTGGGTCGTCATCGTCACTGCCTCGCCGGCAGCGGGGTGCGCAGGACGAGTTCGCCGCCGTCCAACTCGGTCAACTCGGGCAGGACGAGCGGGACGTCTGCGGCATCGGTGCAGACCGCCTCGACCGAGCCCGCCGCCGCGAGGTCCTCGAGGCACACCTGGGTCGGTGGGAACATCAGCACCGCTCCCTCGGTCAACGCGTCGAGCACCTCGGCCGGGTCGGCCCAGTCGGCGTGGTCGACCTCGCTGGTCTGGTCGTCCGGAACCTGCCCGTCGGGCACCGCGGCAGCGAAGAACCTCGTGTCGTAGCGGCGCCGCTCGAACGTCGGCGTGATCCAGTGCGCCCGATAACTGAGCAGGTCACTGCGCAGGACGAGTCCCTCTGCCGCCAGGACGTCCGCGAGGGACAACTCGTGACCGGCCAAACCGGTGCGGCGTTCGTGCCAGGTCGGCGAACTGACGTCCGCGACAACCGAATCCGCGTCGGGACCGGCGAGCAGGACACCACTCTCCTCGAACAACTCGCGGATCGCCGCGGTCACGAGCAACCGCGCCGAGGCCTCGTCGACCCCGAGCACCTCCGCCCAGTCCTGCGGGGAGCGCCCGGCCCAGACGACGTCCTCGCGGGCGTCGCGCGGGTCGACCCGACCACCGGGGAAGACCACGACCGACGGGGCGAACTCCATCGAGGCCACCCGCCGTTGCAGGAACACCTCGAGGCCGGAAAGGGTCGCCGCAGGGCGGACGAGCATGACCGTCGCGGCCAGGGCCACCTCCGCCGGGGCGATCTCCCCGCGCTGCCACGCGGCCGCGACGCCGGCGAGCCGGGTCCCGTCCAGGGTGAAGTCACGCATCGGCACGGACCGAGACGACGATCTCCACCTCGACCGGGGCATCGAGCGGCAAGGAGGCAACCCCCACCGCGGAGCGGGCATGCACGCCCGCGTCACCGAACGCCGTGCCGAGCAGCTCGGAGGCGCCGTTGACGACCCCCGGTTGTCCGGTGAACGCCGGATCGGAGGCGACGAAGCCGACGACCTTGACGACCCGGCTGACCCGGTCCAGGTCGCCGACGACGGACTTCACCGCGGCGATCGCGTTCAGGGCGCACACCTGCGCCAGTTCCTTGGCCCGGTCCGGGCTGACCAGCCCGTCGCCCTCGCCGACCTTGCCGGTGGCGAGCAGCCCGCCGTCGGCCAACGGGAGCTGCCCCGACGTGAAGACGAGGTCGCCCTCCTGCAGGGCCGGCACATACGCCGCCACCGGCGCCGCCACCTCCGGCACGCTCAACCCGGCCTGGGCGAGGCGCTCCTCGACCGCACTCACGACGCGACCGGCCGCTTCAGATAGGCGACGAGGCCACCACTGTCCGGGTTGACGATCACCTGGACCAACTCCCAGCCGTCCTCGCCCCACTGGTCGAGGATCTGCTTGGTCGCGTGGACGATGAGCGGCACCGTCGCGTACTCCCACTTCGTTGTCTCAGCCATGAGCGCAACCCTAACGCTCGCACGTGGCGTCGGCCACGTTCCCCAGGTGCGAGACCGTGCTCCGGGTGCGCACCGCATACATTGGCGATCATGGCCGATCAGCGCAATCCCGCACCCTTCGCCCACACCCGGCTCCATGTCATCAGCGGCAAGGGCGGCACCGGCAAGACAACCGTCGCAGCCGCCCTGGCGATCGCGCTTGCACTGCAGGGCAAGCGGGTCCTCATCGCCGAGGTCGAGGGCCGCCAGGGCATCAGCCAGGCGTTCAACGTGCCACCGCTGGCGACGACGGAGGAGCGGATCTTCGCCGATCGCAGCGGCGGTGAGATCTACGGGATGGCCGTCGACGCCAAGGAGTCACTGCTCGAATACCTGCAGAAGTTCTACAAACTCGGCCGAGCCGGCGCGATCCTCGAGAAGGCGGGAGCGATCGACTTCGCGACGACCATCGCACCCGGGGTCCGTGACGTCCTCCTCATCGGCAAGGTCTACGAGGCGGCCGGACGCCGCACCGGCGGGCGACGCGGCGGCGGCGACCTCGTCTACGACGCCGTCGTCCTCGACGCACCCCCGACCGGCCGGGTGGCCCGCTTCCTCAACGTCAACCACGAGGTCGCCGGTGTCGCCAGGGTCGGGCCGATCAAGGCCCAGGCCGACTCGATCACCCGGATGGTCCGCCACCACACGACCGCGGTCCATCTCGTCACCCTCCTCGAGGAGATGCCGGTGCAGGAGACCATCGACGCCATCGGCGAGTTGCGTGAGGTCGGCCTGCGGGTCGGCGCCATCATCGTCAACCAGGTCCGCGACCCCCTCCTGACCGACGACGAACTGGCCATGATCTCCGACGTGACCTCCGGTCGGGAGGAACTCGTCGAATCGGTGCGTGCCGACCTGGTCAGCACCGGCGTCAAGGCGACCAAACCGATGGTGCACGGACTGCTCGCCCAGGCCCACGATCTCGCCGACCGGGTCGCCCTCCAGGCCCAGGAGGATGCCGTCCTCGCCGGGCAGCGTCTCCCCCTGGCCCACCTGCCCGCCCTACCCGGAGGCGTCGAGGACGGCGGCCTGCGAGTCCTGGCCGACGCCCTCGTCGAGGAAGGAATCATCTGATGACCACCCAGCCCGACGTCCGACCGCTGCGGGTCGACGACCTCCTCCAGAACCCGAGCACCGGCATCATCGTCTGCTGCGGCTCCGGTGGGGTCGGCAAGACGACGACCGCCGCCGCGCTCGGCGTCCGCGCCGCCGAGATGGGCCGCAACGTCGTCGTCCTGACGATCGACCCGGCCCGGCGCCTGGCCCAGTCGCTAGGCCTGAGCGAACTCGACAACACCCCCCGTCCGGTCCTCGGCATCGACACCGCCGCCGGCGGATCGCTCGAGGCGATGATGCTCGACATGAAGCGGACCTTCGACGAGGTCGTCCTCAACCACTCCACCCCGGAGAAGGCCGAGCAGATCCTCGCCAACCCCTTCTACCAGGCCCTGTCGAGTTCCTTCGCCGGGACTCAGGAGTACATGGCGATGGAGAAACTCTCCCAACTCAGCGCCCAGGCCGCCGAGGAAGGCACCTGGGACCTCATCGTCGTCGACACCCCACCGTCGCGTTCCGCGCTCGACTTCCTCGACGCGCCCAAGCGGCTCGGTTCCTTCCTCGACGGACGGTTCATCCGCCTGCTCATGGCTCCGGCGCGGGCGGGGGGACGGGCCTACCTGAAGGTCCTCACCGGCGGCATCACCATGGCGACTGCTGTGATGTCCAAACTACTCGGCGGCCAGATGCTCCAGGACGTGCAGACCTTCGTCGCCGCCCTCGACACGATGTTCGGCGGGTTCCGGCAGCGCGCAGAGCAGACGTATGCGCTGCTCAAGGACTCCCGGACCGCTTTCGTCGTCGTCGCCGCACCCGAGCGGGACGCGCTGCGGGAGGCGTCCTACTTCGTCGACCGGCTCGACCAGGAGCACATGCCGCTGGCCGGGGTCATCGTCAACCGGGTGCAACGGCTCGCCGCCCGCGGCCTGACCGCGGCCCGGGCCGATGCTGCCGCCGAGGCCCTCGGCGAAGCGAGCCAGGCGGGCACCGGGTCAGCGACCGCGGCCCTGACCGAGGGGCTACTCCGAGTGCACGCCGACCTGGCCGAGACCGCCGAACGCCACCACGGGCATACCGCCCGGTTCACGGCCGGACATCCCGGGATCCCGCTGACCGAGGTGCCGGCAGCGGCCCAGGACATCCACGACCTCGACGGGTTGCGCGAGATCGGCCGAGCGCTCGCGACGCCGGGTTCCTGACCGCTCGACGTCACGGACCCCTGACTCAGCCGACCTGGCTGGCGCTGAACTCGGTCGCACCGGCGGCGCGCATCGCCTGCAGCAGCGCCGCCCAGTCGGTGACGTCCGGTCGGGCCCGCAGCAGGGCCCGCCGCTCCCGCTCGGTCATCCCACCCCAGACCCCGAACGGGGTCCGGTTGTCCAGAGCGTCCGCGAGGCACTCGGCGACCACCGGGCACCCCTTGCACATCGCCTTGGCCAACCGCTGCTCCTTGCCCTGGACGAACAACGCATCCGGGTCCTGCCCGGCGCACTGGCCCTGGGCGGCCCAGTCCCGGACCCAGGTGGTCTCGGGGTGCGGCGAAGTCACGGCATGGGCGGGGAGACTGCGGAACGGAACCAGTGTCATCGGCTAGGCGGTCCTTGATCTGATCGCGGCTCCTTGTGGGGGCCGGTGTGAACAGGCGTGCATCCGCAGTGTGCGACGAATCTCGTGTGAATACAAGAGGCCCGTTCGGTCAAGTTTTCGGTATCATGCCGGCCCGGCGTCGACCCCGCTTCTCGTGCGGCTGCGCGCACCTGTCAGGATGACCCGTTACCCTTGCCCCCATGCAGGGCCGCGCCGAGAGTCTTCCCCAGGTGCTCAGACTTCTGAGCGCCTTCGTTGTCACCGCAGTCGCCATGGGCATCCTCATGGCCGGTCTCCTCATGCCCGGGGCGTATGCCACCGGTGCCGCAGCCAACTCGGGGATCGCCGCGTTCGAGGATCTCCCGAGTGACTTCAAGGCTCCGCTGCTCTCGCAGCAGTCGACGATCCTCGACGTCAACGGTGGTGTGATCGCCACCCCCTATGACGAGAACCGCATCATCATCTCCCTCGACAAGGTCTCGCCGGTGATGAAGGAGGCGATCATCGCGATCGAGGACTCTCGCTTCTACGAGCACAACGGGCTCGACCTGCGAGGGTTGACGCGAGCAGTCGTCTCGAACATCCAGAACGACACCGTCCAAGGCGCCTCGACGATCACCCAGCAGTACGTCAAGCTCTCCCTCGAACAGGCGGCCCTGAAGGCCGGCGACAAAGAGGGCGCGAGGAAGGCCAAGGCGCAGACCCTGGAACGCAAGATCCAGGAACTCAAGTACGCCATGACGGTCGAGAACGAGATGACCAAGGACGAGATCCTCGAGAACTACCTCAATCTGGCCTACTTCGGCGATCTGGCACACGGCATCGAGGCCGCCGCCCAGCACTACTTTTCCATTCCGGCCAGCGAACTCAACCTCGGCCAGTCCGCGCTGCTCGCGGGTCTGGTGCAAGAACCGGGCAGATCCGACCCAGTGAACTACCCGGAGAAGGCGGAAAGACGCCGCAACATCGTCCTGGACCGGATGGAGGAACTTGGCATCATCTCGACCAAGGATGCCGACGCCTGGAAGGACATCCCCATCGCGGACATGCTCAAGGTCAAGCCTGATCAGAAGACCTGCCAGCGGGCCTCGATGCCGTTCGTCTGCCAGTTCGTCATCAACTGGCTGCTCCAACAGCCTGAGCTTGGCGCGAACTTCGAAGAGCGCAGGCAGAACGTCTACAACAATGGCCTGACCATCAAGACGACCTTCGACCCGGCTGTCTACGAGACGGTGATGCGGCACCTGACCGAGACCGTCCCGATCGGTGACCCGACCGAGGTGGGCGCAGCGGCCGCGGTTGTCGAGCCGGGCACCGGGAAGATCGTGGCCTTCGGGCAGACCTCGACGTACGGCAACGACACCGGCACGTTCGGCATCACCGAGGTGAACTGGAGTGTCGATCAGAAGTACGGTCAGTCCGGCGGTTTCCAGATCGGTTCGACGGCGAAGATCTACTCGGTCGTGCGGGCCCTCGAGGAGGGGATGGGACTGGAGACCACCGTTAACGCTCGCCGCTACACCACCAGCCAGGGGGCCCAGTTCTTCGCCAGCGAATCGGTTGATGACTGTGGCCCGCAGGACCCGATCCCGCCGGTCCGAAACTCCGAGGGCAACGTTGGCGGCGACATGTCGTTCCGCCGTGCGGTGGCCCGGTCGGTCAACACGGCGTTCATTCCTCTCGTGTTGTCCAAGGTCGGCGTCTGTGACACGCAGAAGACAATGGCGAAGATGGGACTGCACAAATCCAGTGGAGCGCCGATCGACCCCTACCTGTCCGAGGTCACCCTCGGCTCCGGTGAGAGTTCCCCGATGACCGTGGCGTTGTCCTTCGCCACCCTTGCCTCAGGTGGCAAATACTGCGAGCCCTACCCGGTGACCGAGGTGACGAACACTAAGGGCGAGGTGCTCATGGCACCCGAGCCGTCTTGCGAGCAGGTCGTCGAGCCGGAGATCGCCGCAAGCGCCAACGATCTGCTGCGCAGCGTCATGCAGCCAGGCGGCACCGGCTCAGCCTTCCCGCTTGCCGGTGGCCGTGAGTCAGCCGGCAAGACGGGGACCACGGACAGCTTCGTCCAGTCGTGGTTCGCTGGCTACACCCCCCAGTTGTCCACGGCGGTCTATGTCGGTCGTCCCGACTCCAACACCAAGTCGATGCGGCACATCCGGATCGGCGGACGCTACTACGACCGAGTCTACGGCGGCACCATCGCAGGCCCGTTGTGGAAGCGCATCATGGACGACACTCTCGAGGGCAAGGAAAAGGTCAAGTTCGAGCGCCCGAGCAGAGAGTCGGCCAAGGGCAAGAGCGTCCCGGTCCCCAATGTTGCCGGACGGAGTGTGAACGAGGCCCGCAGGCTCCTTGCGAAGGCTGGCTTCGACGGTCACGTGGTCCAAGTCAACCACCGTGCCCCGAAGGGTGCAGTGCTGGGCACACGCCCGACGGGCTCGGCACCGTGGGGCAGCTCGGTCGCCATCCTGGTCTCTGCGGGGTACACCCCGCCACGCCCACCGGCGCAGACCTCGACCTCGGATGCGCCGGAGAGCCCACCAGCGAACGAACCACCCCCGAACGCACCCCCGCCCGGCGGCGACGACGACTAGTTCGCGGCGGGACCCAGGTCGCCGAAGGGACGGGCGCGTCCGTGGCCATCCCCGAAGGTGGGGAAACGGTCGAAATCGTGCCCGGATCCCGACGGATCGCCCACCCTCGCGGGTGGCTGGGCCGACTCAGCGCCCCTGGAGCGCAGCCTTGACGAGGGCCGCCACGCGGCCACCGTCGGCACGTCCGGCAACCGCACCCTGGGCTGCCTTCATGACCTGGCCCATGTGCTGCATGCCGGTGGCCCCGGTCTGGTCGATCGCGGCCGCCACGAGGTCCCGCAGCGCGGCATCGTCGAGTTGCTGCGGCAGGTAGGTCTCCAGGATCGCGAACTCCGCCTCCTCCTGGGCGGCGAGTTCGCTGCGGCCCGCATCGGTGTACGCACCGGCAGCCTCCTGGCGCTTCTTGGCCTCCTTGGCGATGACCTTGAGCACCTCGTCGTCGTCGAGGTCGCGGTGCTCGGCGCCGGCCACCTCCGCGGTCGTGATCGCGGTCAGGACCATGCGCAGGGTTCCGGCCCGGGTCTTGTCCTGGGCGCGCATCGCGTCATGCAGGTCGGCCTGGACCTGCGCCTTGAGGGACTGAGTGCTCATGGCTCCAGTCTCCCACCCGGGGCAAGGCGTTATCGGGCGGAGCCGCGCTCGGGTGCGCACCGCATACCCATCAGGATCGTGAAGATTCGGCAGACCCGCGGACGGGTGGGACACTGGCCCGGTGAGTCCTCTTGCCACCCTTGCTGCCTCGGCCGGGGTCCTCGCGGCGGTCGGTGCGGCCGGATTGGGGTATGCGGGGGTCATCGAGCGGAACTGGTTCGCCTTGCGGGAGTTCGAGATCCCGGTCCTGCCGGCAGGGGCCCGGCCGGTGCGGATCCTCCAGGTCAGCGACCTGCATTTCGTGCCGGGTCAGGAGCGCAAGGCGCGGTGGGTGCGCGGTCTGGCGCGCCTGGAGCCGGATCTCGTCATCAACTCCGGCGACAACCTCAGTCACATGTCGGCGGTCCCGCCGGTGCTGCGGGCGCTGGAGCCGCTCATGGAGTTCCCGGGTGTTTTCGTCCTCGGGTCGAACGACATCTATGCCCCGCACCTGAAGAACCCGGCGAAGTACCTGACCCGGAGTTTCGGGGAGTTGCGCGACGACCGTCCGCTGCTGCCGGTCGAGGACCTCACCGACGGAATGCGCTCCGGCGGCTGGCTGGACCTGAACAACGTCCGACAGTTGATCGAGGTCGCAGGACTGCCTCTCGAATTCGTCGGGGTGGACGACCCGCACATTCAGCGGGATCGGTATGAGCACGTCGCCGGGCCGGCCTCCGCCGACGCCGCGGTGACGATCGGTCTGACCCACGCGCCCTACCAGCGGGTGCTCGACGCGATGACGGCCGACGGTGCCGATCTTGTCGTCGCCGGCCACACACACGGCGGGCAGTTGGCGCTGCCCCGCTTCGGTGCCGTCGTGACCAACTGCGATCTCGACCGGCGCCGGGCCAAGGGTCTGTCGCGGTGGTGGCCCGGGGCGGGGGTGCACCCGATCGCGCGGGACCACCCCGACGGTCAGGATGGGATCTCCCCAGTGAGCCCGTGGCAGTCGCGCGCCTCCGATGAGCCGACGCCCCCGGACGCAGCCTGGCTGCACGTGTCCGCGGGCCTGGGCACCTCCCGGTTCGCGCCGGTGCGTTTCGCCTGCCGCCCCGAGGCCTCGCTGCTCACGCTCGTCCCGCGGGCCTGACCCTCCGCCACTTCTTCGCGATTGCGAAGAAATGGCGGCGATCCGTGCTGCGGAGACCGATCCGCGACGATGCCGGCCTCGGCACCCCTGCTGCGCCGGTGATCCCTGTCGGGCCGACCGACTGGTGAGCCGGGCGAGATACCGATTTCAGGGACCGTGGCGGCGTCGGTTATCCTCGGATGTCGCCGCCTCTCGGGGCGGCGGTCGACAGCCACGGGGTGTGGCGCAGCTTGGTAGCGCGCTTCGTTCGGGACGAAGAGGTCGCAGGTTCAAATCCTGTCACCCCGACCAGCAGAAAACAGGCCCCCTGATCAGCGGAAACGCGGTCAGGGGCTGTGTCATCTCCGCGGCCTGGGCAACTCTCGGACAGAGCCGCGGCAGGAGCCCGGGTAGCCTGACCGGCATGGCAGAACACGTCGTCGCGGTCGCTGCGATCGTCGCTGACGGCCGAGCGCTGCTGGCCCATCGGCACCCCGATCGGGAGTGGTATCCCGACTGCTGGGATCTCGTCGGCGGCCACATCGACCCCGGCGAGAGGCCCGTCGACGCCCTCCGGCGGGAGTGTCGGGAGGAGCTCGGGATCGAGGTCCAGGACCCGATCGCCGTGCCGATGCCGTCCTCCGATCCGGCGGTGGAGGTCCACGGCTTCGTCGTCTCCTCCTGGTCCGGCACGCCGACCAACCTCGCCCCGGACGAGCACGACGATCTGCGGTGGTTCGGACCCGACGAACTCGACTCCCTCCGGCTGGCCGATCCGGCGATCCTGCCCGTCCTGACGCGAGTGCTCCGGGCGCAGGTCGGCACGGACCCCTCCCGAATCCCCTTGGACGGCGGATAGGTTCGACATCGGGATCCGCACCTCCCGTCTTGTCGGAAGCACCCGAGACCGACGGCTGCCCGCGCACCCGTCGCAGGAGGATGGACACCATGACCGAACCGATGTACCCCCAGGGCAGCGAGAAGATCTCCACCCGCCGCAAGGAACTCGCCCCCAAGCAGCACGAGGCGTTCGAGGCGTTCAGCACGGCGGTCTTCGCCGATGGTGAACTCGACTCCCGCACCAAGCAACTCATCGCGGTCGCCGTCGCCCACACGACGCAGTGCCCCTACTGCATCCAGGGCCACACCGCGATCGCCAAGCGCAAGGGTGCCAGCGAGGAGCAGATCATGGAGGCCATCTGGGTCGCCGCCGAGATGCGGGCCGGGGCGGCCTTCGCCCACGCGACCCTGGCGGTGAACACGCTGCAGCACATGGGCCAGCACTGAGCCGCGGGATGTCGTCAGCCTCGAGCGACCAGATCTGGACGATCGGTCACTGGGTATGCGCGGAGCAGGTCTTCCTGGACACGTTGCGGGGCGCGGATATCGAGATGGTCGTCGACGTGCGGGCCCAGCCCGGCTCGCGCCGCAGTCCGCAGTTCAGTAGGGACGCGATGCCGACGTGGTTGGGTGAGGCGGGGATCGCATACCGTCACATCGGCGAACTCGCCGGACGTCGACCGAAGCAGCCGGACGCTCCCCCATTGGTGAACGCGGGCTGGCAGAACGCGAGTTTCAAGAACTACGCGGACTACACCCTCAGCGACGACTACCGGGCCGGCGTCGAGGAACTGACCTCCTTGGCCCGAGAGCGCAACGTCGCCATCATGTGCGGCGAGCCGATGCCGTGGCGGTGCCACCGCGCCCTCATCGCGAGCACCCTGACCGCGCAGGGGTGGACCGTGTGGCACCTGTCGACGACCGCCAAACCCCGTCGGCACGAACTCGGCGCGTGGGGTGCCACACCGCTGGTGGCACCCGACGGCACCGTCACCTACCCGCTGCCGGACGAGTGACGTCGGCGCGCCGGGCGTGCAGGCCCAGGACCCGTTCGGCCAACTCCGGATCGGGACCCTCGACGACGGCACCGGGGACAACCTGCTCGATCGGCAGCGCCGCGACCGGGGACGCGGGTAGCCCCAACTCGGCACTCCACTGCACGAGGAGAGCGGACGAGGCGGCATAGACGATCCGGCCCAGGCCGACCCAGCCGTGGGCGGCCGCGCACATCGGGCAGTGCTCGCCGGAGGTGTAGACGACGCAGTCCGCCCGCTCGGTCGGGTTCAGGTTCGCCGCCGCCCACCGCGCGATCGCGAACTCGGGATGCTGCGTGTGGTCCCCGCTCGCGACGTGGTTGTGGTCTTCGAACAGGACTGTCCCGTCGGCCGAGACGAGGACCGATCCGAAGGGCTGGTCCCCGGCCGTGAGGGCCTGCTCGGCCAGGTCGACAGCGCGTGTGAGGAAGGTCCGGTCGGTGTCAGAGATCGCCATGGCATCACGTTAGCCCGCCGCTCGCTCCCGCCGCGCCATCGCGATGTAGTGCCGCCCGAGGAGGTAGACCGCGAGGGCACAGAGCAGGTGCCACAGCGCGTGGCCCTGCAGCCACGACTCCGGGTCGCACCAGGGTCCCCCGCTCTGCGAGATGAGCCAGATCCCGAACGCGACCAGGAGCGCCAGCACGGAGCCGACACCCCACAGCGGCCGCGGTGGACGCACCCGCCGCCACAGCACGATCTCGATCAGCAGTGCCGCGATCACGAGCACCGCGAAGACGAGGTTCCCGGTGTGGTGCAGGATCTCGATCCGGTCCCCGCGCAATGTCACCCGCGTGCCCACCCCGAAGACGACGATGAACGCCAGGACCACCCGAGCGGTCGAGAACCGCCCCAGCCGCCCGACGGCGTAGGCCACCGAGAACGCTGCGATGAGATGCATCGACATGACGTCGAGGTGGCCGCCGAGGGCGCTCTCGGTCGCGTGCATCGCCATCGACGCCGGCCCGAGCAGGGCCGCGGTCGCGGTGAAGACCGTCGTCACCGGGAGCGAGTTCAGGCGGTGCGCCGGGTCGCGTGCGTGCCAGGCCAGGGCCAGCCCGGCCGCGACGAAGCCGAGGTTGCTCAGCGTGTTCGACGGCTGGGCGAAGAAGCACCAGTGCGCCGTCTCACAGAACTGCGCCCCGCGGTCGACATCAGGACCGAGCCACCCGTAGGCGGTGGCGAGGACGACGAGTCCGACACCGAGCACCCCGACCAGTGCGGTGACCGCAAGGGGCAGCACCGATCGAGAGGACGGGGACCGGACCACAGGAGCAAGTATGCGGTCCGCACCAGGGTGCGGACCGCATACTCATCGGTGGATCGGGTCGGGGACGATCAGCCCTCGACGTTCTCGCTCGTGGCCGTGCTCGTGACGGTGTCCTGCGTCGACCGGTGGGTCACCGAGATCTTGCGCGGCTTGGCCTCCTCGGTCACCGGGATGCGCAGGGTCAGGACGCCATCGGCGTAGTCGGCGGCGATCTTGTCGAGCGCGACGCCGTAGCCGAGGGTCAGCTGGCGGGCGAAGGTGCCGCTCGGCCGCTCGTGGGAGAGCCACTGGACCTCCCCGTCGGCCTCGGTGCGCCGCTCGGCGCGGATCGTCAGGGTGCGCTCCTCGACATCGATGTCGATCGAGTCGGGGTCGGCGCCGGGCAGGTCGATGTGGGCGACGAACTCGTCACCGCTTCGGTACAGGTCCATCGGCATGCCGGTGGCGGTCGGGGTGCGCAGAGCACCGGACATGATGCGGTCCAGGTCGCGGAAGGGGTCGAAACGGGTGGCCATGGTCTCCTCCTCGAGATGGCGGTTGCTCAGATGTGTTGTCGTACAGGTGTCGGGCGTGCTGCCGGGGCGGTCGCCGTGCGACAGGACGCGAACATGAGCGTCAACGACTCAACTTTGAGCTCTATTCCCGCAGGGATGCGTCAGGGCCAGGAGTTGTGACCTGACCCACAACGCTGGTGAACCTTCGATACGTTGAGCAGATGGACACCACCAACACCCGAGAGATCGAGCAGAGCGTCCACACCGATCTGCGCGACACGATGACCTATGGGTCCTACCTGGCCCTGGACACTCTCCTCGACGCCCAGCGACCCGTCTCGGTGCCGCCGCATCACGACGAACTGTTGTTCATCATCCAGCACCAGACGTCCGAGCTGTGGCTCAAGTTGATGCTGCACGAGTTGCGTTCCGCCGCACGGCTGCTCGCCCAGGACGAGATGCGGATCAGCCTGAAGATGCTGGCCCGGGTCAAACACATCCAGCGGTCCATGGTCGAGCAGTGGTCCATCCTGGCGACGCTCACCCCAACGGAGTACGCCGAGTTCCGCGGCTTCCTCGGCAAGGCCTCCGGGTTCCAGTCCTTCCAGTACCGCGCCGTCGAGTTCATCCTCGGCAACAAGCACCCCGGCATGCTCAAGGTCCACGAGCAGGACCCGGCCGCGCACGCCCTGCTCAGCGAGATCCTGCACGCCCCGAGCGTCTACGACGAGTTCCTGCGCTGCCTGGCCCGCCGCGGCTACGCGATCCCGACGGAGGTCCTGGAGCGGGACGTCACGCGGGCCCACGTCTCCCACCCGGGCCTGATCGACGTCTTCTACGGGATCTACGCCGACGCGGAGCACCACTGGGACGTCTACGAGGCCTGTGAGGAGCTCGTCGACCTCGAGGACAACTTCCAGTTGTGGCGGTTTCGGCACCTGAAGACGGTCCAGCGGATCATCGGGATGAAGACCGGCACGGGCGGCTCGTCCGGAGTCGCGTTCCTCCAGCGGGCCCTCGACCTGACCTTCTTCCCCGAGTTGTATGCGGTCCGCACCCGGATCGGCGCGGTCGACTCGACGGAGGTCCCCGACTGATGTCGACCGACCCGCAGGACCGGCCGGGCCGGACCGAACTGCACCATCTGCACGAGTTGCACGAGCGCGCTGCCGAACTGGACGCCGCCGACGAGATCGCCTGGACCCGTGACCGATTCGTCCCGATGGGGGCGGGTGAGAGTGCGGTGCGGGCCTATCTGGACGGCAACTCCCTGGGGCGGCCGTTGCGGGCCACCCAGCGCCGGATCAACGACCTCATCGAGTCGGCGTGGGGGACCCGGCTGATCCGGTCCTGGGACGAGGAGTGGATGGAGTTGCCGCTCACACTCGGTGACCGGATCGGGGCGGTCGTCCTCGGGGCTGCACCGGGCCAGACGTTCATCGGTGACTCCACGACCGTCATGCTCTACAAGCTTCTTCGTGCCGCGGTGGCGGGTGCGCTCACCAGCGACCCGCGGCGGACCAGCATCGTCCTCGACACCGAGAACTTCCCGACCGACCGTTACGTCGCCGAGGGCATCGCCGCGGAGACCGGATCGCGCCTGGTCTGGATCGAGCCGGACCCGTCGACCGGGGTGATCCCGGAGCAGGTCGCCGCTGTCGTGACGGAGCAGACCTCCGTCGTGCTCCTCTCCCACGTCGCCTACAAGTCCGCGTGGGTGGCCGACCTGGCCGCGATCACCGAGATCGCCCACGACGTAGGCGCACTGGTCCTCTCCGACACGTGCCACTCCGGTGGGGTGCTCCGCGAGGATGTCGACGCGACCGGCATCGACATCGCCGTCGGCTGCTCGTACAAGTTCCTCAACGGCGGCCCGGGCGCCCCCGCCTACGGCTATGTCGCGGCCCGGCACCACGACCGGCTCCGCCAACCCATCCAGGGCTGGATGGGGCACGCCGAACCGTTCGTCATGGGCCCCGGATACCGTCCCAGCCCGGGGATGCGGCGGTTCATCTCGGGCACGCCACCGATCCTCGGCATGGTCGGCATCGCCGACACGGTGGACCTGATCGAGGAGGCCGGGCTGGACCGGATCCGGGCGAAGTCGACCGCGTTGACCCGATTCGTCATCACTGCCGTCGATACACACCTGGCCCGGCACGGGGTGCGCGTCGTCTCCCCGCGCGAGGACGCCCGGCGCGGAGCGCACGTGACGATCGCCCACCCCGACAGCCGCTCGATCTGCGCCCAGTTGTGGTCTAGGGACATCATCCCCGACTTCCGCGAACCGGACGGCATCCGGCTCGGATTGGCCCCGCTGTCAACGAGTTTCGCCGAGGTCGCGATCGCGCTGACCGAGATCGACGACCTCCTGCGCCGGCGCCGCTAGGAACCCTGACCCTCCCCGGAGACCGCCGACCGGACGGCTGCGACGACCTCGGTCCAGGCGGCTGCCGCCGGGTCGATGAGGTCGTAGTGGTGCGCCCCGGCGATGACGTCGACCGCCAGGCCGGAGCCGGTCGACTGGGCGACCGGTACGGTCAGGTCCTCCGCACCGTGGACGCAGCGGACCTGCCCCAGCCGCTCCGGCACCTCGGCGAGGAGACGGACCGGGTCGAGGTGCGCATACCGTCCCCGCTTGGCGGCCGTGCGAGCCCCGAGCCAGTCCATGATGGCCCCCTCCCCCAACGTCTCGGTCAGGCCGCTCGTGAGATCGACGACCGGGGCGAGCGCAACGACCGGCACCGCCGGACGGACCTGGTCGAAGGCGCGCTGCAGCACCAGGGTCCCCCCGGCGGAATGGCCCACCCAGGCTGCCGGCTCCTCCCCGAGACCTTCGAGCAGATCCGAGATGGCATGGATATCGGTGACGCTGAGGTCCGGATCGCCGCTGACCCGCCGATACTCGGCGAGGACGACCGGGCGGGCGAGCTGATCGGCGAGGATCGCGGCCGCGAGTCGGGCATGCGCGCGGTCGATCGTCGGGCGGAAGAACCCCCCGTGGACGAACACGATCGGCGACCCGCCCGAGGTACGCGGCGCATACCACTCGATGATCTGGTCCGGGTGCGGACCGTAGGACTCCTCCCGGCCCGGCCCGACCTGGGCGGCGCGCTCCAGCAGCGAGTCGAGGGCGGCGTCCTCGCGCTCCTGCGGGGTCATGGCGCTCACGAACCCACTGTAGATAAGGAAAGAGCCCAGGTCGCCGTTGACCCGGGCTCGCATCTTCTTAGGAGTTCGTCACATCCGGAAGGCACGGACGAACTGGACTTGCTCTGCGTGGGCGCGCTTGGCTCGCACGGTCTCGACCTTGTCGAGGCGGTCCGCCTGGGAGCGGAACATCTCGCTGAGCTTACGCAGCACCCGCGCCGGACTCTGGTGCGTGTGCGTGGTGTTCATGTCCCCTATTGTGTCAACATCAACTACTAAGCACAAGTGGAATCTACTTATCAGCAGTTAAGTCGATCTGAAGATTGGGATAGGCTCGTCGCATGCTCGATCCGCACCGCCTGCGCGTCTTCCGATCCGTCCTGGCCAGCGGCTCCGTCGGGGCCGCCGCCGACAACCTCAAGATGAGTTCGAGCGCGGTCAGCCAGCACCTGTCCGCCCTTCAGCGCGAGACCGGCCTGACCCTGTTCCGCCGTGAGGGCCGCGGCCTGGCCCCCACCCCGGCGGCTCTGACCCTGCAGGCCGAGAGCGACGGACTGATGGGTATGCTCGCCCGCCTCGACTCCCTCGTCGCCGACCTGCGGGAGGGACGCAGCGGGCGTCTGACCGTCGGGTACTTCCCGTCCGCCGGCGCCGAGTGGATGCCCCAGCTCGCGGTCCGGCTCACGACCGAGATGCCGGAGCTGACCCTGGACTTCGTCCTCAACGACAGCCCGTCGCGCACCTACGCCCCCGACCTCGACATCGTCGTCGAACCGCCCGGGACCCCACCCCGGGACGGCTATCGGCGCACCGATCTGGTGAGCGACGCATACGTGGCGATGCTGCACCGGGACCACCCGCTCGCCGACGCGCAGTCCCTCCACCTGGCCGACCTGCAGGAGGACCGGTGGATCTCCAACGATCCGCTCCGCGACATCCACACGATCCTCGTCAACGAGGCGTGCGCCGCCGCCGGGTTCCGACCCCGGTATGCGGTCCAGGCCCAGGACCACCACACCGCCATCGCGTTCGTCGCCGCCGGGGTCGGGGTGACCGTGCTGCCGGGTCTGGCCTCGCACGTCCATCCGCGCGACGCCGTCGTCGTGCCGATCACCGCGCCGACACCGATCCGGCACATCTCGGTGCTCAGCCGGGAGCGGACCGCCAGCCCGGCCGCCGTCGAGCGGGCCGTGGAGCTACTGACGATGCTGGCTGCTCCCGGCACCCGCTGACCCCCGGCACCCGCTGACGGGGCTGCCGGTGCGCTGACTCAGACGTTCGGCTACTGCTGGCCGATCGCGCCGAGGAGCTCCTGGAACCAGCCGACGGACGGGTCGAACTTCTTGTGCCCCTTGATCCGGGGGAACTCGATGGCCCGCAACTCGTCGCCGCGCTCCTCGTCGTGGCCGACGACGCCGGAGACTCCGGCCATCGCCGACTCGACCGCGAGCGTGGTGCACGTGTCGATGAGCTCGAGGTCCTCGCTGTTCGGGGCGGCCGAGCGGGAGAAGTACCCCGACTTCTGGACCATCGTCTTCTCCGCACCGACGAGCTCGGCGAACTGCTTGGCGAACCAGGCCCCCGGGTTGACCTTGTCGAGCTGGACGTGCCCGAACGGGTCGACCGGCACCTCTTCACCCTTGGCGCGCATCTCCTCGACGATCTCCTCCACGCCGGCACCCTCGGAGAGGAAGATGTTGACGCAGCCGATCTCGTCCATGACGGCCTTGAGCCGGTCGGCCTCCGCGTGCAGGTCCGGGTGCAGCTCGGGGACGTAGACCGCGTGCACGTCCCAGCAGCGCGGGTCGTTGCCGAAGCCGGTGACGAACTCCTGCTCCCCCACCCATGCGTGGTAGCGACGGGCGGTCTCGGCGGTCAGCCAGCCACAGTTGCGGCCCATGACCTCGTGGACGATGAGCATCCGCGGGTTCGAGGAGTGTTCGGCGATGATGTTCTTGGCGTAGAGCGAGCCCTGCTCGGCGGCGGTCCAGGCGCCGAGGCTCTGCCGGATCGGGACGACGTCGTTGTCGATCGTCTTCGGCAACCCGACGACGGTCAGTTCGTAGTCGTTCTCGTGCAGGTAGGCGGCCAGGTCCGCCGCGGTGGTGTTCGTGTCGTCGCCGCCGATCGTGTGCAGGACGTCGACACCGTCCTTGGTCAACTGCTCGGCCGCGACGTGGAGCGGGTCCTGCCCCTCCTGGACCAGTCCGCGCTTGACGCAGTCCTCGACGTTGGTCAGCTTGACCCGGCTGTTTCCGATCGGGGAGCCGCCGCGCAGGTGGAACAGGTGCGCCTTCTCCCGCACCTCCGGGGTGACCTCGTCGTAGCGGCCGGTGAGCAGGCCGGCATACCCGTCGAGGTAGCCGATGATCCGGATGCTCGGGTCCAGAGCGGTGTACTTCTCGATGAGGCCCCCGACAGCGGAGGACAGGCACGGGGCCAGGCCACCGGCGGTGAGGAGGGCGACGGTGCGGACGGTCATGGTGGCGTTCACCTTTCGTGGGATGACACAACGGGTATGCGGCACTCGCCTCCATCATGGCGCATTGCGACGGTCCTGGCCCGACCGGGCAGCGCGCGAGGTGTTCGCCGTGCCGTGCTCGCTGTCAGGCGCGGACGAGCCGAGGCGCTCGGCGCGAGACGAGGCGGTTGCACACCGCGAGGCGCAATAGCACCTCGCCTCGCACAGACCACCTCGCGTCACGCGCGCCACCTCACCTCGCCACCGGTCGTGGAGCCGCCATCAACGCCCACTCGCCCGCTTACTGTGGATAACTTCCGTCGGTCAGGACCGCGACGTGCTGAGATCGATGCCATGATCGCGAAGCCGCCGCCTTTCGACCCCACCGCGCTGCGGGTGCGAGCCGACCTGCGCCAGTTGGCTCTCGACCCTGCGCGCGCCGGGTGGCATTGCGTTCGCCGTGGTGTGTGGCTTCCGCCGGGTGCCTGGGAGGCCCTCCCCGTGGACCAACAGTTCGAGGCCTTCGTTTTCGCCACACTGCTCAGTTGTCAGGAGCCGCAGGACGTCATCATGTGCGGTCCGGCCGCCGCCGCCGTGTGGGGTATGCCGAGCATCGATCCGTGGCCGCGGGTCGTGCATGTCCTCGATCCGGACCGGCAGATGGGCCCGTCCCGCTACATCCGGCCCCGGGGCGGTGCGCCGGTACAGCCTCGAGAGGTCAAGGGTGCCCTCGTCACGCCACCTGCTCGGACCGTGATCGACCTGGCCTGCACCGGCTCGATGGAGAATGCCCTGGCCGCGGCTGACTATGCACTGCGCGAGAAGCTGTGCACGCGTGCCGACCTCGAGACCGAAGCAGCGGCGCTGGCGCCCGGTGCTCGTGGCCGGTCGGTGTGCCGGGTGCTGGTCGATCTGGCTGACGGCCTGAGTGGGTCGGCGGGCGAGAGCCTGTCTCGTCTGGTCATGTTCCGAGCCAACTTCTCGCGGCCGGTCCTGCAGCGTGAGTATCGCGATGAACTCGGGCTCATCGGCTATGTCGACTTCGACCTTCCCGGACTCATCGGCGAGTTCGACGGGAAGATCAAGTACAAGGTGCCACCTACGGCGACCCCGGAGGAGGCGAGCACGATCGTCTGGGAGGAGAAGATCCGAGAGGACCGCCTCCGGCGCATCAAGCCAGTCGCGCGCTGGACGTGGTCGGTGGCCCGTACCCCGGGCGCCCTCGCTCGACTCCTCATCAGCCACGGGTTGCGTCCGCTGCCCAGATCGACATGGTTCGACCTCGGTGAGCGGCCTGCGTCGTGAGCGATAGCCCGCGCCGAGGCTAGGCGTTCGGCGCGAGACGAGGCGTTCGCACACCCCGAGGCGCAATAACACCTCACCTCGCACAGAGCACCTCGCATCACACGCACCACCTCACCTCGCGCCATGCAGGGCACGGGGACATGGGCGAGGAGGAGGGTTGGGTCAGGCCGGGTCGGCGCCGGTCAACTCCCGGGCGACCAGGCCCGCGGTCTGGAGCATGTTCAGCCCGGCACCCTTGCGCAGGTTGTCGCCGCTGACGAAGAAGTCGAGGGACCGGGGGAAGTCCGGGCTCTGCCGGAGTCGGCCGATGAAGCGGGGGTCGGCGCCGACGACGTCCACCGGTGTCGGGAACTCCCCGGTCTCCGGGTCATCCATGAGGACGACCATCGGCGCTTCGATGATCGCCCGACGGGCCCGGTCGACGTCGATCGGGCGGGAGAACGTCGCGTGCACCGAGATGGAGTGCGATGACACGACCGGGACCCGCACACAGGTGGCCATGACCTTCAGGTCGGGCAGGCCGAGGATCTTGCGCGTCTCATCGCGCAGTTTGCCCTCCTCGGAGGTCCACCCGGCCCCCTCGTAGTATCCGACGAAGGGGATGACGTTGAGTGCCAACGGTGCCGGGAAGCAGGAGTCGCCGAGTTCGTGCTCGATGAGGCGGCGGATGTCGCCGGGATGCTGGGCGAGATCCCGTTTGCCGGCGACGACATCGACCTCGTCGAGGAGTCGGGCGATGCCGGCCCGGCCGAGGCCGGAGGCGGCCTGGAAGGAGGTGACGACCAGGGACTGCAACCCCCAGCCGCGGTGCAGCACCCCGAGGGCGTCGATCATCGTCATCACGGTCGCGCCGGGGTTGGCGATGATGCCGCGCGGCCGGTTGGCCACCTCTTCGGGGTTGACCTCGGCGACGACGAGCGGCACCCCCTCCTCGCCGCGGTAGGTGATGCTGTTGTCGATGACGACGACACCACGGCCCGCGGCGTAGTCGACCCACTCGTGGGTGATCTGCGGCGGGATGTCCACCAGGGCGACGTCGACACCGTCGAAGAACGCCTCGTCCAGCGGTTGGATCGTCAGGTCCTCACCGGCCACGGTCACGGTCGTGCCGACGTCGTCGGCGGCGGCGGCGAGGCGCACCTCGGACCACTCGTGGCGGTACATCGGCAGCACGGACAGGATGACCCTGCCGACCGCGCCGGTGGCACCGACGACACCGAGCACAGGCCGGTCGTCGTTGCTCCCCATGCGTCCTATCTTGTCACGCGGGACGGTCAGCGCCCGGTCCCGGCGTGGACGACTGCCTCGGACTCACCGTCGAGGTCGAACGCCGAGTGCACCGCCCGCATCGCTTCGGCGAGCCGCTCCTCCCGGGTGATGACCGAGATCCGGATCTCGGAGGTGGAGATCATCTCGACGTTGATCTGGGCGTCGGCAAGCGCCTTGAAGAAGGTCGCCGAGACGCCGGTGTTCGTGCGCATCCCGGCCCCGATGAGGGACAGTTTGCCGATCTGGTCGTCGTACTGCAGACCGGTGAACCCCACCTCGGTGCGGATCGCCTCGAGCGCCTGCATGGCGACCCGGCCGTCGGTGCGGGCCAGGGTGAAGGAGATGTCGGTGCGGCCGGTCTCCACCGCGGAGACGTTCTGGACGATCATGTCGATGTTCAGTCCGGCCCGGGCGAGGGCCTCGAAGATCGCGGCGGCCATGCCGGTGCGGTCCGGCACACCGACGACGGTGAGTTTGGCCTGGGAGGCGTCGTGGGCGACGCCGGAGATGATCGGGGCTTCCACGGATTCTCCTTCGGTGTAGTCCGCAACGATCGTGCCGGGCAGGTCGGTGAACGTCGAGCGGACGTGGATGGGGATGTCGTAGCGGCGGGCGTACTCGACGCAGCGCAGGTGGAGGATCTTGCTGCCGGCGGCGGCGAGTTCGAGCATCTCCTCGGCGGAGATCCGGTCGATCTTGCTCGCTCGGTTCACCACCCGCGGGTCGGCGGTGAACACGCCGTCGACGTCGGAGTAGATCTCGCAGACCTTGGCGTCGAGGGCGGCCGCGAGCGCGACGGCGGTGGTGTCGGAGCCACCCCGGCCGAGGGTGGTGATCTCCTTCGTCGTCTGGCTCACGCCCTGGAACCCGGCGACGATGACGATGTGCCCGTCGTCGAGGGCCTGGTTGATCCGTCCCGGGGTGACGTCGATGATCTTGGCCCGGCCGTGCTCCTCGTCGGTGAGCACCCCGGCCTGGCTGCCGGTGAAGGATCGGGCGGTGAAGCCGAGGTCGTGGATGGCCATCGCGACCAGGGCCATGGAGATCCGCTCGCCGGCGGTCAGGAGCATGTCCAGCTCCCGCGGCGGTGGCAGCGGGCTGACCTCCTGAGCCAGGTCGAGCAGTTCGTCGGTCGCGTCCCCCATGGCGGAGACGACGACACAGACGTCGTTGCCGGCGCGGCGGGTCTCGGTGATCCGTTGCGCGACGCGTTTGATGCTCTCGGCATCGGAGAGGGAGGATCCGCCGTACTTCTGGACGACGATGGACACGGGTTCTCCTGGGCCTAGGTGACAGCCGGCTGGCTGAGTGGACGATCGATGCTAACCGGATGCGGTATGCGCGGACCGGCTCGGTCGCATACCGGACCACCCCAGCCCCCACCTGCCCCGCCTTTCTCTCCCCACCCGTTAAAGGGTGACTGCACCACGCTTCGGAAGCGTGGTGAAGTCACCGCTGGCGTGACGCAGTCCGCCGGGGATCCGGATCGACCGGGGTCAGGTCTGGTGGGCTCAGCCGTGCAGCGCATCGAAGGCGGCTTCGGCGACGACGTCCTCGTCGGCGTCGAGGCGGACGTGGCCGAGCAGGGTCTGCAGGACGCGCAAGGCCATCGAGGCCCGCACTCCCCACTGGGACAG
>DUPF01000232.1 GCA_012838445.1 Intrasporangiaceae bacterium
CTCACGCGTGCTCGCGCAGGTACTTCCCGAAGTGCGGCACGGTGAAGGCGATCCGGCCGCGCTCCCCGGAATAGATCAGGCCCTTCTTCAACAGCGCGTCACGAGCGGGGGAGAGCGACTGCGGCTTGCGCCCCAGGTTGGTCGCGACGTCGGCGGTCGCGACCGACTCCAGATCCGGATCACCGTGTCCCTGCTGGACGCTCACGTCGGCCATCGCCCGCAGATACTCCCGCTCGCCGGGGGTGGCTCGCTCATACCGGGAGCCGAAGAACCCGACGGCCAGTTCCTGCTCGGCCTCGGCGGCGCCGACCCGCACATCCTCCTCGGTGATGGGGGAGCGCGGTGCCCGGTCCCAGGCCGCCTTGCCGTAGGACTGGATGAAGTAGGGGTAGCCGTCGGTGAGTGCATACATCGCATCGAGAGCCTCGGGAGTGTATGCGGCGTCCTCCTCCTCCGCCGGCGTCACCAGGGCGCGGTCCGCCTCGCCGCGGGAGAGCCGGTCGATCCGGGCATAGCGGAACAGTCGCTCGCTGTAGGACTTCGACGCGGACAGCACCGCCGGCAGGTGCGGCAGGCCGGCTCCGACGATGATGAGCGGCAGCCGGGACTGGGAGATCTCGTGCACGGCCGCGCACAACGCCGAGACGTCATCGGGTCGCAGGTCCTGCATCTCGTCGATGAAGATCGCCACCCCGCGCCCGGTGTCGGCGGCCATCCCGCCGACGTCGGAGAGCAGCTCGACCAGGTCGATCTCGATGTCGCCGGAGTCGGCCCGACCCTTGACGGCCGGCGCGTCGATCCCCGGACTCCACCGGTCCCGCAGCCGCGCACCGGCACCGGCGTCCCGCTGGGCGAAGGACTTGACCACCCCGAGCGCATGCTCGCCGGCGCCCCCGGACGGACCGAGTTCCCGGATCGCCTGGTGCAGCGCGGAGGCCAGCGGCCGACGCAGCGACTGCTCCGGACGGGCCTCGAACTTCCCGGTGCCCCACCCGGCCCGGACAGCCGCCGATCGCAGCGCGCCGAGCAGGACGGTCTTGCCGACACCGCGCAACCCGGTCAGCACAATCGAGCGTTCCGGTCGGCCACGCGCGACCCGCTCGAGGACGACATCGAAGGCATCGAGTTGTTCGTCCCGACCGGCCAACTCGGGCGGACGCTGGCCGGCTCCCGGCGCATACGGATTGCGAATCGGATCCACAGATCGGACGATATTGCACTCTCTAGTGAGAACCGCATACATCGCAATATCTCGGTATGCGCGTGTCGCCTCCGCGGTCCTGCTCACGTGGCGCAAACCATAGGCAGCGGGGCCGTGGCGGGATAGCCTCAAGGGGAGGCGCCGCCGCCTCCCGTCGGCGCCCGAGGTTTCGAGCCCAACCGGCGAGGGAAGGAGCCGCACCATGACCGCGACCATCAGAGTGGACCTCGGCGACCATGCCGCAGAACTCAAGGGACAACCGATCATCGTCAACGGCGTGGAGCTGGGGGTGACGGACGGGCAGGTCACCGACGTGGTCACCGAGCGAGGGTGGAGCATCATCGTCATCGGCCACGGCTGGGACCAGACCGGACCGGCCCGCTTCCACGCCTACAAGGACGACCTGATCCAGGTCTATGCCGAACGCTTCAGCGACGGTCGGGTGCCCGGCGGTGGGCTGCTCGGGGGTCGCTACTACCTGCGCGTCGAGCATCCGCGGCCGCTGCCACCGGACCCGGCCGGCTGACGGGCAGGACCATCGGGGGCGCGCCGGGGGCGGTGCGCGGCCGTATCCTGCTCACGTGACTGACACTGCCCCTGCGCCCGAACCGCGACCATGAGCGGCGGACTGGCTGCCCTCCTCGACGACATCGCCGCCCTCGCCAAACTCGCGGCGGCCTCGGTCGACGACGTCAGCGCCGCCGCCGGTCGCGCCAGCGCCAAGGCGGCCGGGGTCGTCGTCGACGACACGGCGGTCACGCCGCGCTACGTGACCGGCTTCAAACCCGAGCGCGAACTGCCGATCATCCGCAAGATCGCGCTCGGCTCGCTGCGCAACAAACTCCTCGTCATCGTCCCGGTCGCGCTGCTGCTCAGTCAGTTCGCGCCGTGGGCGTTGACGCCGCTCCTCATGATCGGCGGCACCTATCTGTGCTTCGAGGGTGCCGAGAAGCTGCTCGAGAAGTTCGGCGTCCTCGCCCACCCCGAGGACCACGACATCCCCGTCATCGAACAGGGGCCCGAGCAGGAGAGGACGATGGTCGCCAGTGCGATCCGCACCGACTTCATCCTCTCCGCCGAGATCATCGTCATCGCTCTGAACGAGGTCGCCCACGAGCCGATCGTGCGCCGGACGATCATCCTCATCATCGTCGCGCTCGTCATCACCCTCCTCGTCTACGGAGTGGTCGCGATCATCGTCAAGATGGACGATGTCGGCCTCAACCTCTCCGGACGCAGTTCCGGCGCCGTCCAGAAGTTCGGCCGCGGCCTGGTCAAGGCGATGCCGAAGGTCCTCACCGCGCTGTCGACGATCGGCATCATCGCGATGCTCTGGGTCGGCGGCCACATCCTCCTCGTCGGGGTCGACACCCTCGGCTGGCACGGCCTCTACGGATTCGTCCACGGACTCGAGGACGGTGTCGCGGGACTGCTGCCCGCACTCGGCGGCTTCCTCGCCTGGCTCGTCAACACGATCGCCTCGGCGATCCTCGGGCTCGTCGTCGGCTGCATCGTCGTCGGGATCCTCCTGCTCCTGCCGTTCGGGCCGCTCGCCCGCACGGGTGAGACGGGCCCGGGCGACTCTGATGGCTCGGCTGAAGCGACCGCCCCCGGGAAGGACTGACATGAGCACCGCACCTCCCGGCTGGCACCGGCAGCCCGACGGTCGCGAGCGCTATTGGGACGGCACCGCGTGGACCGACGAATTCCGTGATCCCGCAGCAGCGCCCACCCAGCAGATCCCGATCGATGAGACCCAGCAGATGCCGTCGAGCGGCTGGGAGTCGGACAGTGCCTGGGGGGCGGACAGTGCCCCAGCCCCGCAGGAGTATGCGTCGCGCACCTCCTCCTATCCGCCACCGCCACCGCCTCAACCGCATCGGGAGCAGTATCCGCGCGAGCCCTACGTCGGTGCCCCGGACGGCCCTGGCGGGCCGCTCTCGGACCGGTCCGGCAGCACGCCCGGCTGGATGAAGGGCTGCCTCGGATTCCTCCTCGCGCTGCTCCTCGTCGCGCTCGTCGCCGTCGGGATCGGGCTGTGGTGGGTGAGTCGAGAGGCCGACAGCCCGGGGTCAGCGACCCCGACCGATGCGGCCACGACGGAGCAGACCCCCGCCGAGGAGCCGACCACGCAGGAGCCGTCGGGCGAACCGGACGCGGAGTCCACGGACGGACCGTCGCTGTCCCTGCCGACCGGGATCCCCACGGCGTTCCCGACCGACCTGCCGACGCTGCCCGGCATAGGCGAGTCGGTCGAGGTCGCGCCGGGAGAGGCGTTCACCCTCGGTCCGGCGCAGATCCAGTCCGGCTGGAAGGCGGAGGACCTCGGCTTCGGGTTCACCAGCGTCACGATGGCGGCGGTCCCGCAGGAGCAGAGTCAGGTGCCGTTGCTGTTCCGGCTCACCTTCGTCCAGGGCGGCACCGACCTCGCATCGACGATGTGCACGGTGGACCTGTCACAGGCCGGGTCGGCGAGCGAGGTCAGCTGCATCCCGTTCCGGGCCGACGTCGACTCGGCCGACGCGGTCCGGGCCGCGGGTATGGGTGGTTAGCACCGCATACCCACTCCGGCGGCTCAGCCCTGGGACTGGGCCTGGACCTTCTCGCGGACCTCGTCCATGTCGAGGGCCTCGACGGCGTCGATGACCTGCTTCAGCGCCGGAGCCGGCAGCGCGCCGGGCTGGCTGAAGACGAGGATGCCGTCGCGGAAGGCCATCAGCGTCGGGATCGAACTGATCTGCAGGGCGCCCGAGAGCTCCCGTTCGGCGTCGGTGTCGACCTTGGCGAACGTGATCTCGGGGTGGTCCTCGCTGGCCTGCTCGAACACGGGCGCGAAGTTGCGGCACGGGCCGCACCACTCGGCCCAGAAGTCGACGAGGACGATGCCGTCCTGCTTGACGGTCTGCTCGAAGTCGGCCACGGTCAGGTCGATGGTTGCCATCTGGGGGGCTCCTTGGGGTGGTTTGGAGGTCGTACGGACGTTCTGCGCAACGGAATGTGGCGAACGACTATTCCACAATACCCCCTGGGGTATGTTTAACTGGACTCCTGCGAATGACCGCACCCGTTACCTCGATCAAGGAGAACCATCCTCATGTGCCGACCGGTGAACTGCAAAGTGTGCCGCAAGACGACGTGGGCCGGCTGCGGCCAGCACGTCGCCCAGGTCAAGTCCCGGGTCCCCGCCGCACAGTGGTGCAACGGCAAACACACCCAGGCCGAGATCGACGCCGCCGCCCCGACCGGAGGGTTCTTCGCCCGACTCTTCGGTCGCTGACCGGGTCGCTGACCCACTGAGTCGCTGACCCGCGCGGGAATTCCGCCCGCGCACCAGAAGCCCGCTCGCGCGCCAGGTATTGCTGGTGCAGCGGCGGGCTTCTGGTGTGCCGGTGCGGTTGTGACCCTGCAGTCGTGGCGCGGCGGGGGAGACGTGCGTCAGAGGCGGGGAGTCGCCCGCCCGGCCACGAACGGCACAAGCTCGAACCGGCTCCCGTCCGGGCGGGGCGTCGGCTGCGGACCGAGCGGCTGCACGACGAACCCGCCGGCCTCGAGCATCCCCTCGATGTCCCGGTTCAGGTGGCAGCCGCCGGAGAACACACCCCACACCGGCTGCATCCGATCCTGTATGCGACGCGCACCCGGGTGCGGAGAGGTCACGTGTTCGACATAGAGCAGGGAACCCCCGGGACGCAGCACCCGCCGCATCTGCGTGATCGCCGACGGCAGGTCTCCGATGGTGCACATCGTCCATGTCGAGACGACCGTGTCCACCGATGCGTCCGGCAACGGCAGCGCCGCCCCGTCCAGACCGATCCGACGCACCGGCCGACCGAACTCGGCGATCCGTCCGGCCGCCCGCTCCCAACCCAACTCGGCCGGCTCAACGGCGAGCACCTCACGCACAGACGGCGGATAGTGCGGGAGGTTGCGCCCCGAGCCGAATCCGACCTCGACGACCCGTCCGCTCGCCGGCCCGCAGACCAGCGCCCGCCACGGCGCCGACGTGGCATCGCTCAGCGCCACGTCCACCAGGCGGGGCAGCACCCGAGCCTCCCACCAAGTGCGGACCGGGTTGGACCTAGCCACCGCATACCTCCATGGGGCAAGCATCCACCACTCGCAGGTCCGACTGTCACCGGGTCCGTCTACTGTGGAGCGCGTGAGCACACCAGAGGAACGCACCGGCGACCCGATCCGGCAGGCCGTCGGGGCGGTTCCGCGCGGCCTGATCGTCGCCGGGATCATCGCCGCCTGCTTCGTCGCCCTCGCCGCCGCCGGCTGGGTCCTGCTCCAGATACTCGACCCGATCAGCCCGACCATCACCGGCATCGCCTTCGCGCTGCTCCTGACCGGGCTGCTCATGCCGCTCCACCGGCTCATCTCACGGGTCTTCACCAACTCGCACGCGGCCGCCGGCGTAACCCTGGTGACCTTCCTCGTCGTCCTCATCGGCGTCATCGGCGTGGCCGGTGCCCAGATCGTCACCGGGTTCGGTGAATTGCGCGACAGTGTCTTCCAGGCGCTGCAACAACTTGAGACGTGGCTGCGGGAGGGCCCGCTCGGGCTGGACGCCGCCGGCCTGAGCGAATACCTCGAGAAGGCCCAGGAGTGGCTCAGCGCCAACACCAGCCGGCTGCTCACCGGGGCGCTGGCCGCCGGATCGGCGATCAGTTCCTTCTCCGTGGCTCTCGTCCTCGCCCTCGTGACGACGTTCTTCTTCCTCGCCGACGGGCGCCGCATCTGGTTGTGGTTCGTCGGGCTGCTCCCGGCCGCTGTCGAGGAGCGCGTCGACGCCGCCTTCAGCAATGGGTTCCACTCGGTGCGGGCCTACGTCAAGACCCAGGCGATCGTCGCTGCCGTCGACGCCGTGGGCATCGGACTCGGCGCACTCATCCTCGGGCTGCCGCTCGTCATCCCGATGACGATCATCGTCTTCATCGCCTCGTTCATCCCCGTCATCGGCGCCGTCCTCTCCGGCGCCATCGTCATCCTCATCGCCGGCTTCGCCAAGAACCTCACCGCCGCCCTGATCATGCTCGGCGTCGTCGTCCTCGTCCAACAGCTCGAATCCAACCTGCTCCAACCGGTGCTCATGAGCCGGGCCGTCGCGCTGCACCCGTGGGGGGTCATCGTCGGGGTCGCCGTCGGCGGTGCCATCTACGGCATCATCGGGGCCCTCTTCGCAGTGCCGATCATGGCGCTGACGAAGGTCGTCGTGCTCACCCTGCGGCACTGGGGCAGCCCGGAGGATCTGCCACCGGACGTCGGTGAGGTCGCCGAGGCCGGCGCGGACCGCATACCCGATGGGGAGGGCGCCGCTGTCGGTGAGGAGTCCACCGAGCCGGCCGACTGATCCCTGCCCGCCCGAGCAGGCCAGGGGATCCGGGTCAGTTGACGCGCCGGCGAGAGGGGCCGCCGAGCGCCGCCCACACACTCATCGTGCCGCGATCCTCGAGGATCCCCCACTCATGGGCGAGGCTGCGCACGATCCGCAACCCCCGACCCGACGGAGCCCACGGCGCAGGGCGGCGCACCGACGGTTGGGTCGGGCCGCCGCCGTCGGAGACCTCGAGCTCGACGACACCGTTGCGGGCCTTCCAGTGCACCCGGATCGTGCCGTCCGGGAGAGGGCTGGCGTGGCGGACCGAGTTGGCGACGAGTTCGGAGAGGACCAGTTCGGCCTCGTCGATGATCGACTCGTCGATCCCGCGGGCGATCAGATCCGTGACGACCACCTGACGGGCCTCCGCGCTCGCGTCAGCACCGAACGGGATCCGGGCGGTACGCACCAGACCCTGGCCCGGGATGCCGCCGTACTTGTCGACCTCGTCGGGCTGCTCGTCGGTCGGGATGGTCTCACTCACGTCAGCGAGACTAACCGACGACCCCGGCGGTGCGGCCCCGGCCCGTCAGGGACGTAAGGTTATGGCCCATGGGCAAGGCATCACGTCGTCGTCAAGCACGCCAGGAATCCCGCGCCGCCGCACCGAGGCGTGAGCGCACCCCGCAGGTGCCGTTCGTGGCCCGACCGTTCGAGGGTCTGCCCGGGGAGACCGAGTGGGTCGCGATCCGCGAGATCCTCCCGGCCGCAACGGGTTCGATCACCCTGACCGGCGACCACGCTCCCGAGGGCCTGACCGAGGCGACAGTGGCCACCGTGCTGCCGCTCGCCTGGGCCGGGTTGAGGCGGGAGTCCGGTGAGGTCCTCATCGGCACACAGTCCGGCGGCGCCAGCGGTGACGCATCCCGCGACCTGGTCAGCCAGCTCCTCGCCGCCGCCGCCAGCGAGCCGGGTGTCCCGATCCAGTCCGTGCCGCAGCCGACGATCGAGACCCCCCGACTGCAGGACATCGTCGACCCGGACGCCCCGTTCCGGGCCGAGGTGCACGAAGGGTTCGAGTTCTGGGTCGGCGACGCCGAACTCGACGGTGCCGCCCAGGAGTCCCTCGAGCGCGCCAACGCCTCCGCGATCCCCACCGTGCGCCTGGGGGAGGACTCGGCCTTCTGGTGCCAGATCGGCGAACGCACCTATGTCCGGATCGTCCTACCGGAGGATGAGGACGTCGCCACCAACGCACTGGCCCGCCTGCACGCGGCCGGGGAGGACAACTTCGGCGACGACACCCGACTGCTCGGAGCCTTCCGCGCGTGCGGACTGCTCATCCCCGTCATCGAACTCGACCCGGAACGCGAGGCCGGGGACTACACCGATGCGCTCGCCGCGTGGCGGGAGCGGTATGCGGTGGCTGCGGCCAACGAGGACAACCTCACCGCCGATGAGCGGCGGGCCAAGTCGGGTCTATTGAGCCGCCAGGTCACCTTGCGCTAGAGCCCCCGTCATGACCATCCACTCCGGCGTCGCTGCCGTCATCCCGGCCAAGGATGAGGCCGAGCGCATCGCTGCCACGATCGCCTCGATCCAGGGGGTCGCCGGGGTCGATCTCGTCGTTGTCGTGGACGACGGCAGCACCGATGACACGGCCCAGATCGCCGCAGCCGCCGGGGCGACCGTGGTGCGGCACGACGAGAACCAGGGCAAGGCGGCCGCGATGACGAGCGGTGCCCGGCGGGTCGCCCAGGTCGACTTCGTCGAGGGGCGTGCGGTCGGTCGGCCGCTGCTCTTCGTCGACGCAGACCTCGAGGGCAGCGCCGCCAACCTGGCCCCCCTCGTCCCGCCGATCATGATCGGCCAGGCCGACCTGACCATCGCCAACCTCCCGCGGCAGCACACCCCCGGCGGCGGCCGCGGCCGGGTCGTGCGGCTGGCGCAGCGCGGGATCTTCACGATCACCGGCTATCGGGCCGTGCAGCCACTGTCCGGACAACGGTGCATCACCCGCGAGGCCTTCGACGCCGCACTGCCATTGGCCCGCGGCTGGGGGGTCGAGGTCGGGATGACCGTCGATGTCCTCGCGGCCGGCTATCGGGTCAGCGAGATCCCCTGCGACGTCCAGCACCGGGTCACCGGATCGGACTGGCGCGGCAAGGTCCACCGGGCCACGCAGATGCGTGACGTCGCCCTGGCGCTGGCCGCCCGGGAGGTGCCCCGGGCGCACAAGGACGTCGCCGCCGTCGCCGGGTGGGTATGGCGTCGGACGGGTCAGCCGGTCGTGGAGCGGGTGCGCCGCCGCATCTGAGGTGTTGCTGGGACGCCATCGGGCCGGTGGTCGATGCTCGGGTCGGCTGTGACGGCCGTCAGGGTTCGTCCACCGGGGCGACCACCTCGTGCCGGAGCACCCAGACGTTGATCGCGATGAGCAGCGGGACGGCGATCGTGGCCCCGACCGCCGGGATGGCGACCCCGGAGTCGTTGACGAAGAACCCGAGGGTGAGCGCGACGAGGAGGGTGAGCAGCCCGGGCCGCAACGCCGGGAACCGGTCGAAGGACCGCTGCAGCGCCCGGGAACCCCACGACGTCTCCCGGGCCAGGACATAGATGACGAACGCCAACGCGAACGGCACGAGGAACGTCATCGAGTAGTTCGTCGTGAGCACGCCCCAGTTCTGCTCGGCCTTGCGGATGACGATGTCGAGGGCGGTGCCGTCGAGGATCGACTCGGCGAACATTCCGAGGTGACTCTGTTGGTCCGGGGGACGCAGCGAGTCGAGGAAGGCGACGGCGAGGAACACCACCCCGGTCCCGAGGAGCAGCAGCAGCCACCGGCGCAGCGTCACCTTGATCCCGAGGAGGGTGAGCACGAAGAACGCGATCGCGACCGGCAGCGCGAGCGGCCCGCCGGCATCGGCACCCCACATCGGGGCGCCGTTGACGACGAGGGCGGCACCGAGGATGAGCGCCACCGACCACGCTGCGGCGCGTCGTCGACCGGCCGTGAGGAAGGCGTTGGCGACGACGGTGGCGATGAGCACAGCGCTCGTGGCGAACAACGCGAACGGCACGTTGCCCATCCCGAAGTAGCGTCCCCCGATCGCCGGTTGCAACCCCATGAGGGAGGACAACTGCAGACGGGACCCGGTCATCACATCGAGACCGATGACGAGCACGGTCACCGTCGAGACGACCATGACCGGTCCGAGTGCGCTGCGGCCCCACGGCCCGGCCAGGGCGAGAACGGCGATGATCGCCGTCCACAGGGCGACGGCGGCGACGATCGCGATCATCGGTTGGGAGGACCGCCACCAGGGCAGGATGTTGGCGAGGAAGGTAGCCGCCGGCACGGAGGCGGCAGTGACCGCGACGACCCGCGCCAGATCGAGCCAGCGTCCCCGCGTGTGCTCACTGCCGAGTTTGCCCTTCCACACGAGCAACACCAGCAGATAGATGACGAGCTGGCCCCAGATGAAGGTTTGGAAGAACGTCGGCACCAGGCTGCGGATCTTGAACGACGCCAGGTCATAGTCGATCAGATCCTGGAAGCGTTCCTGCGCCAGCTCCTCGGAGTTGATCGGTGCGGGGTCGCTGGAGATGACGCCACCGTTGAGCGCGCGGGGGACGGTCAGACCGGTGAGCCCGAGCAGACTCGTCGGCAGGTCGTTGTTGATGATCAGGGCCGGCTGCCGGGTCGACGGCGAGAGCAGGATGCCGGCACCGAAATCGGGGCCCTTGGCCAGCGCGATCCGCAGCCGGGACTGGCGCCCGTCGTCGGCCATGCTCGCGACGATGACGTTCGCCCCGGCCGGAGCGGCGGCGAGCACGGCACCGACCCGCTCGTCGATCTGCGCGAGTCGGTCGGACCGTTCGTCGTCGATGAGGTTCTGGGAGAGGGAGCCGATGTCGACGAGGGTGATCGGGCACTGAGTCAGCGCGGCGGGCAGGGTCGCCGGGTCGAACTCGCTGACATGGTCGACGCCACCGTCGGAGCGGGCCGCGCCGAGGGGGGCGCCCGGTCCGACGGCCGAGATGCACACTCCCTGGTCGGCGGCGGCGTCACCGAGGGAGCCCAGGCGGGCGTTGAAGCGCAATTCCTCAGCGGCGGAGACGTATTCGTCCCATCCGCTGACCTTCCCGTCAGCGACCGGGCCCGGTGCGGGGCAGGGCATCCACGAGGCGCGTCGCAGCCCGCCGTCGGCATTCGGCGGCGCCGCCCGGGCACCGGCCGACACGTGCAGCCACGCATCGACCGGGCAGGTCGAGGTGTTGACCGAGCGGACTACGAGGGCGGCGGCCGAGCCGTCCCGGACCAGGCCCCACAGGTGTGGCGTCGTGGTCGGGCTGAGGTCGGACCAGATCAGGCCCCCGGTCCCGATCAGGACGGTCGCGCCGGTCGCATCGGACTGCGAGGGGGTATGCGTCCCCCAGGCTCCCGCAGTCCCCGCACCCAGACCGAAGGTCGCCACGAGCAGCGCGAGGAGCGCAAGGAGGCGACGGAGGGCGGGGCGGCTCACCCGTCCAGCCTACGTGGACCGGGCACACGTCCCGCTGCCTCGTGCGGAGGCTGAGTGTTGCCTGAGCGACACCATTCCTCCGCACCACCGCGCACCGCTGTCTCGCGCGGAAGCTGGGTGTTGCCTGAGCGACACCTGTCCTCCGCACCGGCCGCAGACCCAGGTGAGTCGACGTTCGGCCGGTGAGCACCGCATACCCGATCCGCATCGTGGTCCTTAGGCTGGGGGCATGTTCCTGTCCGGACCCGAGTCGGGTGTGCTCGTGGCGCTGCTCGCGGTGCCGCTGCTCATCCTCGTCGCCGTCCTTGTCTGGGTGCTGCGGTTGCAGGCCCGGGTGCGGCGGCTCGAGGCGCACCGGCCCGCCGGCGAGGCCGACATCGCCGAGCTCAAGGGTGAGATCGCCCGGGCGTTGCGGCATGTGGCGGTGGTCCGCTACGACGCGTTCGGGGACATGGGTGGGCGGCTGTCGTTCAGTGCCGCCCTCATTGACGACTCCGGTGATGGTGTCGTCATCTCCTCGATCCATGCCCGTGGTGAATCCCGCACGTACGCAAAGGGAATCGTCGCCGGCAAGAGTGACACGACATTGACGCCCGAGGAGCAGCAGGCTCTCGCGGCGGCCCGCAGCGGAAAGGCGAGTGCATGAGCGGCGGCGAGAGCACGACCGACCCCCAGACCTACGGATATCTGGGGCCGGCCGGCACGTTCACCCAGATGGCACTGCACCGGTGGGGGGTGCCGGACGGGGCCGCCGAGCGGGCGTTCGGCTCGGTCGACGCGGCGCTCGCGGCGCTGCGGGAGGGGCAGATCGTCGCGGCGATGGTGCCGATCGAGAACTCCGTCGAGGGCGGGGTCTCGGCCACTCTGGACGCGCTCGCCCATGGCGACCCGCTCGTCGTCATCGGTGAGGTCCTCGTGCCGATCACGTTCGTCCTCGCCGCCCGCCCCGGGACAGACATGGCGCAGGTACGGCGGATCGGCACCCATCCGCACGCGTGGGCGCAGGTGCGCAACTACGTCGCCGAGCATCTCCCGGATGCCGTCTACGTCCCGGCCCTGTCGACCGCGGCCGCCGCCGCATCGCTCGCGACCGACCCGGACGCACCGTTCGATGCCTCGGTCAGTGCCCCCGTCGCGGCGACGAGCAACGGGCTGACCATCCTCGCCGAGGACATCGGCGACATGAAGCACGCCGTGACCCGGTTCGTCCTCGTCGCCCGACCCGGGGACCTGCCCGAACGGACCGGGGCGGACAAGACGACTGTCGTCCTCTTCCAGCACCACGACCGACCGGGTGCCCTCCTCGAGCTCCTCGAGCAGTTCTCGGTGCGGGGCATCAACCTGACCCGTCTGGAGTCCCGGCCCACGGGTGAGTCGATGGGCTCCTACTGCTTCTCCGTCGACTTCGAGGGCCATGTCCTCGACGAGCGGGTCGGCGAGGCGCTCGTCGGCCTGAAGCGGGTCTGCCTCGGGGTGCGTTTCCTCGGGTCCTATCCGCGGGCCGACGAAATCGAGACCCGCGTCGCCCCGGACATCTCGGACGCGGCGTTCCACGAGGCGCGGAGCTGGCTGGCGGACATCCGCAACCACATCGACTAGGTCAGGACGGTTCGGGGGACCGAAACTCGGGCAGGAACTGCTGGTGTGAGGCGACCCAGTCGTTGACGACGTCCCACTGCTCGTCGAGCCAGGCCGCGATCTCGTCCGGGTCGCTGGGTCGTTCCTCGGGGGTGAAGGTCCAGCCCCGGATGAGGAACGGGTGCTCGTGCAACGGGATGGCCATGAAGATCTGCCGGGGGGAGACCAGCCACTCCAACCCGGTGTGCGCGAGGATCAGGACATCGGCATCCGGTCGGGCGGACATCGCCGCGACGACGCCACGGGATCGTGGCGGCAGCACGTGTCGCCACTGCGCGGCACGCTCGGCGCGGGCTTCATCACCGGTGTCCCGCAACCGTTCGATCCGGGCCCGCCACCGACGCGGGGTCCAGTTCTGTCCCTCGGGGAACAGCAGCAGCGCATCCATCGGCTCGAGCGATTCGGCGAGGTCCTGCACGGGCTTGGTCCGATCGTCGCCGGCGCCGGATCGGGACGGCACGAAGTAGGACCGCATCCGATAGAGCAGCGCACCGACGCCGGGAGCCCAGCGCAGCAGATCCTTCAGGACCACGCGCGGGAGGCGGTTGCCGAAGACGGCGAGCATGAACGCCAGGACGACCGAGTCTCCGGGACCGGCGTGTCGGGCGAAGACGAGCAGCGGGGTCCGGTCCGAGCCGAAGTCGATCGTCTCCTCGAGCTCGACGCGCAGCCCGATCCACCGCTGCGCATGTTCCATGATCCCCTCGAGGGCGTCGAGGAGCAGCTTCTCGTGCTCCTCCCGCCAGGCCTGGCTGGACGCGTGGTCGCGCCGTCGGGCGTGCCGCAGCCAGATGTAGAAGCACCCGGTCACCAGGCCGGCATCGAGCCAGAGGAACACGACGATGAGGGCGAGCAGCCGCACCACCCGCAGTTTGCGGTCGATCGGCCAGAGCAGCACCCCGAGGACGAAGAGCGGGACGGACAGGGCAGTCAGAGTGGCGACGATCGGCAGCCACAGGATCTGGATGAGGAGCCGGGCCCACAGCGGCGGGGGCGGCAGGGTCAGGGCCATTCAGATCCGCAGGACCTGGTCGTTGAGGTATGCGGTGCTCGCCTGATAGGCCTGCTCGGCTCGTTCCTCGATCCGGGCGGCGACGCCCTGGGTGATGGAGATCGCCGGCGCCGAGGTGGAGCCGCTCGGGAGGACATGGAGGGTGACGTCGTCGGGGACGGAGTCGATCTCCTCGTGATAGCGGTGTCGGCGGGCGATCTCGAACGCGACCGAGGCGACCTCCCACGGTTTGGTCGGCACGTGGAGGGGTTGTTCGACGCGGCCGACCTGGAGGACGTAGATCTCGGTGGCACCGAGGGTCAACGCCCGCCCGACGGGGATGGAGTGGACCAGGCCACCGTCCATGAAGTGCTGCCCGTCGATCTCCACCGGTGGGAACATCCCGGGGACGGCGCAGGAGGCGAGGATCGCCGGGGTGATCGGCCCGGCGGTGAACCAGCGGGCCCGGCTGGACTCGATGTGGGCGGCCACGCACTGGAATGGCACGGTGAGATCCTCGATTCGCTCCACGCCGAGGTTCTCGTCGATGAGGTTGCGCAGCGGACGGATCGACATGAAGTGGGTCCAGTACTTCGCGGCCCGGGCGGCCTGTTTGAGGGGGTTCTCCATGAAGTCGCCCTCCTCGCGGACCTTGGTCCACAACTCGGCGAGCCGGTCCGCGCTGGCGCTCGTGGGGTCCGCGGCGACGAACGCGCCGTTGACCGAGCCGATGCTCGTCCCGAGGACGAGGTCGGGGCGGATGCCGGCGTCGAAGAGGGCCCGGAGCATGCCGACCTGGGTGGCGCCGAGCACCCCGCCGCCGCCGAGCACGAAGGCCGTGTGTCTTCGGGTGGGATCAGTCATGTCAACTCGTCTCGACGAGGGGGTTCTTGACCCGCAGGCGAGGGAAGTAGCTGAAGTCGCGGTCGGCGCTCCACAGCTCGGTCACACCGTGCCCCACACAGATGGCGGCGATCCGGGCGTCATGCACCTTGGGACCGCGGACGTCGGCGGCGGTGAGGAGTTCAGCGAGGATCGTCAGGTGGTCGCTCGTCTCGCTGAGGAACCGGACCGTCCCAGTTGCCGCCAGGCCGGACAGAGTGGTCATGACGTCGGTGACGGGACTCGGCGGGTCGAAGATGCCCGGGCGGGTGGTTACGGCCATGAACTCGTGGACCGTGGGCCAGGTCAGCGCCCATTGACGTCCACTGTGCACGAGACCTTCGACGGCGGCGCGGGCACGATCGTGCCGATCACTGTCCTCGCGGAACGCGTAGACGAGGATGTTGGTGTCGACGGCGATCACGACGGGTCTATTCGTAGGCCAGCTCGGTCAGGCGCTGCGGATCGACACCGGGTCGCAGGCCGCGCCCGGTCACCGTGTGCAGCCGGAAGTCCTGCACTGCGGTTGGTGCCGAACGACGTTCGACCTCGGCCCGCAGGCCGCTGATGACGAGCTCGCGCAGGGTGGCGCCCTGGGCAAGAGCGATCTCCTTCGCCTCCTGAGCGAGGGCGTCGGGGATCTCGATCGTCGTCTTCATACGGTTCATCGTATCGCCTCACCCGTACTCCCGTACCTGATCAGGACGGCCGGTCGGCACGCTCCGAGCAGCTCCGTCGTCATCCCCCGACGCTATCCGTCGCGACCGACAGGGCTTCCTCAGCGGCGGATGACGAGGGCGCGCGGCTCGACCGCGACCGAACCCTCGCCCGCCGGCCACGGGATGTCGAACAACTCACCGTCGACGGTGACGGGGGCCGGCTTGTCGAGGGTGACGGTGAACGCCACCGAACGCATCGGCACGAGCAGCGGAGTGGCCCGGGACGCCTTGCGCATCATCGCCTTGGCCACACCGGCCCAGCCCTTGAGGGACCGGCTCGCGTAGAGGTATCCGTCCAGGACCCGACGCTCGGCGTCGCCATCGACGAGCGGTCGGTCGCTCGTGGCGAAACTGATCGACCGGGCCGGGCGGACGATGGCCTCCTCGTCGTCGGGTTTGACCGTAGCGGTGAACGGGTTCGCCTTGACGATCTCGCGGGCGACCTCCTTGGTGCTCAGCGCCGGTTCGTCGGACGCGACAACCTCACCGATGACGAGCCGGTCGAGGAACACGAGCGAGGGGACATCCGCGGTATCGGCCGCGGCGTCCGGTCCGTCGACCGCCGCCGGGTCCGCCGGGCCGAGCACCGCACGGCCGATGTCGATCCGGGTGTTCTGGCCGGTCAGCGCCGTCGTCATCGCCGCAGCGATGGCCGGCGCCAGCGGGTCGGACTCGTCCTGCGTAGAGGGAAGGAACGAGACCGGCGTCTCGGTGCCGGCGAAGACAGCCGCCACGGCCCGCCTGATCCGCGAATCCCCCCGGACACAGACGACATCGACGTTCTCCCGCTGCGCCTCGGTCCCGGCGTTGCGCGCGCCCAGGTCGTCGAGAACCTCGAGCCACAGGGGCTGATCCCAGCCGGCGGCCGTGTTCTGCGCTGCGAGTTCGCGACGGAGCACATCGTCGGCGCCCTCGATGATGATCGCGGCCCGTTTGAGCGGCTCCGGTTCCGGCTCCTCGGTGCGGAACGTATCCCGGTGCGGACGGTTCTTGCGGGGGGCGCGGTGCTTGCCACCACCCTTGGGCCGGCTGCGGGCGGTGCTGCCGATGAGGTAGACGACGAACAGGATCACCGCGAGGCCGAGAACCCCCGCGATGACCAGCCACATCGTCTCGGTATCGCTCACGGCGCCAGATTATGCCAGCGCGCACGACGGTGCGGGGCGCCGACCCTGAGTAGGTCCCCGGTGGGATTCCGATGTCGAGGTGAGTGCCGCATACCGCCACCGATAAACTCAGCCGGGTGATCGACATCAAGCTGCTCCGCGAGAACCCTGAGGTGGTGCGCGCGAGTCAGCGCGCCCGAGGTGAGGACGAAGGGGTGGTCGACGCGGTGCTCGAGGCCGATCAGCGCCGCCGCAGCTCGCTGAGCGCGTTCGAGCAGGCCCGGGCCGAGCAGAAGACGTTGAGCCGGGACGTCGCCCGGGCACAGGGGGAGGACAAGCAGGCCCTCCTGGCCCGGACCAAGGAGCTGAGCCGGCAGGTCAAGGACCTCCAGGCCGCGGCCGACACCGCCCAGGCGGACCTCGACGCACTCCTGCTCCGGATCGGCAACGTCATCATCGACGGCGTCCCCAGCGGCGGCGAGGACGACTACGTGGTGCTCGAGGAGATCGGCACACCCAGGGATTTCGCCGCCGAGGGCTTCGAACCCAAGGACCACCTCGAGCTGGCCGAGGGCCTCGACGCGATCGACATGGCCCGGGGGGCCAAGGTTGCCGGGGCGCGGTTCTACTTCCTCAAGGGGCAGGGTGCCCGGCTCGAGATGGGACTGCTCAACCTCGCGATGCGCACGGCGATCGAGCACGGCTTCACGCCGCTCATCACCCCCACGCTCGTCAACCGCAGGACGATGGCCGGGGCCGGCTTCATCGACAGCCACCTCGAGGAGGTCTACCACCTCCCGACCGACGACCTGTTCCTCACCGGCACCAGTGAGGTCGCGCTCGCCGGCTACCACGCCGACGAGATCATCGACCTGTCGGGCGGTCCGATCCGGTACGCCGGGCAGTCGACCTGCTATCGCCGGGAGGCCGGCAGCTACGGCAAGGACACCCGCGGCATCATCCGGGTGCACCAGTTCAACAAGATCGAGATGTTCGTCTACTGCGCCCCGGAGGACGCCGCGGCCGAGCACGACCGGCTCCTCGCCCTCGAGAAGGAGATGTTGGCCACGATCGAGGTGCCCTACAGGATCATCGACACCGCGGCCGGAGACCTCGGCGGCCCGGCCGCGCGAAAGTTCGACTGCGAGGCGTGGGTGCCGACCCAGGGCAAGTACCGCGAGCTCACCTCGACCTCGAACTGCACGACATTCCAGGCCCGCCGGCTCGGAACCCGCTTCAAGGGGGAGCAGGGCAACGAGATCGCCGCAACCCTCAACGGCACCCTCGCCACGACCCGCTGGATGGTCGCCATCCTCGAGAACCACCAGCAGGCCGACGGTTCGGTCGTCGTCCCCGAGGCGCTGCGGGAGAGCGTCGGTCTGGACGTGCTCACGCCGGTGCGCTGGACCGACGGTCCTCCGCCGCAGGGCTGAGGACGGCTCACCCGAGCGGCGGAGCCGCCTCAGCGGATGACCACCTACGCTTCGGAGGTATGCGATCCGCACCGGACCCTGAACCCGACAGGTGGTCCTTCCCCGGCTGGGTGAATGAGACCTTCGGTGCCGACGACCCGTGGGTGCGCCCGCGCCCGCAGATCGAGCGTCGGGACGTCGTGCTCGCCGCGGTCGTGGCCCTGATCGGACTGGTCTCGCTCGAGCTGTACCGCAATCTCGGGGCACTGGCCGACACCAGGCCCCCCACGTGGGTGCAGTGGCTCGCCGTGCTCTCGGGTGCGGCGCTCCTCGTCGGCCGGCGCCGATGGCCCCTCATTATCGCGCTCGTCATGGCAACCCACATGATCGCCACCGGGGTGACCATGCCGATGGTGATGACCCAGTTCACCCTCCAGGCGGCCTATTTCGTCGCGTTCCTCTCGGCGGTCGCGTGGGCACAGGATCGCAAGGCGATGATCATCGTCATGGACGTCATCATCGTGGTGATGTTCGTGTGGGTGGCGCTCCAGTTCGCTGTCGGCAACTCCATGAGCGAGTTCGTCCCCGACGACCTCGTCCCCGGACCGATCCCACCCCTGGTCGCCATGGTGCTCCTGAGCGCTATCATCAACGCGATCTACTTCGGCGGGGCCGTGGCCGGGGGCCTGATGCTGTGGCGCGAGGCCCGGCAGAAGGCGCTGCTCCGCCAGCAGGCCGAGACGATCGCCGACCAGGCCGAGGACCTGCGCGACCAGGCGATCACCGAGGAACGGCTCCGGATCGCCCGCGAACTGCACGACGTCGTCGCCCACCACGTCTCCGTTATCGGCGTCCAGGCCGCAGCGGCCCGCCGCGTGCTGGACCGCAACCCGGTCGCGGCGACCGAGGCGCTCGGCACGATCGAGTCCTCCTCCCGGGACGCCGTGACCTCGATGCGTGGCCTCCTCGGGACCCTGCGCGGCATCGAATCCGTTGCCGATGAGCAGGACTCGCGCGCGCCGCAACCCTCCCTCGACCAACTCCCCGACCTCGTCGCCGGGCATGAGACACCCAACCGGAGCGTCGCATACACCCTCGTCGAGTCCACCCCAGGTGCCGTGGAGTCGGTCCCGGCCCCGATCGCCCACTCGATCTACCGCACCGCGCAGGAGGCGCTGACCAACATCGAGAAGCACTCGACCGCGACCCGGGTCACCGTGACCGTTCGTGTCGAGGCCGACGCGGCCACCCGGTATGCGGAGATCGAGGTCGTCGACAACGGCCGGCCCCGTGGGGACGGCGGGCTGAGCAGCGGCCTCGGGCAACTCGGGATCCGGGAGCGCGCCGCCTCGCACCGGGCGACGGTCGACATCGGGCCGCGGGCCAGTGGGGGCTATCGGGTCCGGGTGCGGTATCCGCTCGGTGTGCGGAAGAATGAGGTCGCGTGAACACTCTGGGGGTCCTGCTCGTCGATGACCATGCGATGGTCCGATCCGGTTTCAAACTGATGCTCTCCGTCGAGGACGACATCGACGTCCTCGGGGAAGCTGCTGAGGGGGTGAGCGCGATCATCGCGGCGCGTGAACTGCGGCCCGACGTCATCCTCATGGACGTCCAGATGCCCGGGATGGACGGCATCGAGGCCACCCGGCGGATCGTCGAGGAGGACCTCGGGCGGGTCGTCATCCTCACCACCTTCGACCGGGACGATTACCTCTTCGACGCGCTCGAGGCGGGGGCGTCGGGGTTCATGCTCAAGAACGCCGAGCCGGAGCAGCTCGTCGAGGCCGTGCGGGCCGTGGGGCACGGCCACGGACTGCTCGCCCCGGAGGTCACCCGGAGGGTCATCGAGCGGATGGCCGGCGGCGGCGGGGGCGGCGACCGGCCCGAACCACCGGAGCTCGCGTCGCTCACCGAGCGTGAGCGTGAGGTGCTCATCGCCCTCGCGCAGGGGATGTCGAACGCCGAGATCGCCAAGGAACTGTTCCTCGGCGAGGCGACGATCAAGACGCACGTCTCGAACTGCCTGGCCAAGATCGGCGTGCGCGACCGCGTCCACGCCGTGATCTATGCCTATGAGGCGGGCCTGATCTCGCCCTCCCACTGAGCGCCGCCCCCTGCCCGCCTCCTGCGCGGCGCCTCGACTTTCTCTCCCCATCATGGCAACGGTGACTTCACCACGCTTCCGCAGCGTGGTGAAGTCACCCTTTAACGGTGGGGGAGAGAAAGGTGTGACAGCCGAGCGGGCAGAGATCCGCCGCGTTGGGGAGCCGAGGTTCACCCGTGGGAGGGATCCGGGGGACCGGGCGCCGCGCATACCGTCGAGGCATGTTGGAGATCAACCACCTCACCAGACAGTTCGGGGACCTGCGGGCCGTCGACGACGTGACCTTCGACGTCCAGCCGGGCATGATGACCGGCTTCGTCGGCGGCAACGGCGCCGGGAAGACGACGACCATGCGGATGGTCATGGGCGTCCTCGGCATCACCAGCGGTGAGGTCCGCTGGCAGGGCCGGCCGATCACGATGGCCGACCGGCGGCGGTTCGGATACATGCCCGAGGAGCGTGGGCTCTACCCGAAGCAGCCGGTGCTCGACCAACTCGTCTACCTCGGCCAGCTCGGCGGCATGAGCGCCCAGGGCGCGCGCGAATCGGTGCTCGAGCACCTGGAGCGGTTCGACCTCGCTGACCGGTCCAAGGAGAAGGTCGAGAAGCTCAGCCTCGGCAACCAGCAGCGCGTCCAGATCATCGCTGCCGTCATGCGCGAACCGGCCTGCCTCATCCTCGACGAGCCGTTCTCCGGACTCGACCCGACCGCCGTCGACCAGATGGCCGACCTGCTCCGGGAGCACACGAGCCGCGGCGCACCGGTGCTGTTCTCGAGCCACCAGCTCGACCTCGTCGACCGGCTCTGCGACCGACTCGTCATCCTCAAGGGCGGCCGGCTCGTCGGGGCCGGCACCCGCGCCGAACTCGAGTCAGTCGGCGTCACCCGGCACCGGCTCACCCTCGACGGTGACGCCGGATGGGTGCGCGACGTCCCCGGCATCCACGTCGCCGACGTCGAGGGCGGCACCGCGCTGCTCGAGATCGTCGACCCGAGCGCCGAGCAGCAGCTGCTGCGCACCGCGATCGACCGCGGCGTCGTGCGCGAGTTCACCCCCATCCGACCGAGCCTGTCCGAGATCTACCGAGAGGTGACCCAGTGAGCACCACAACCACCAGCACCAGCACGAGTCGCGCCTGGGCCCTGGTAGCCCGTCGGGAGATCCTCGTCAAGGCCGTCGACAAGGGCTTCATCATTGGCACGCTCCTCACGTTGGCCATCCTCGGCGGATGGCTCGGGTGGACTGCCTACTCGGCCGAGCGGACCAACATGTATGCAGTGGTCACCACCTCCGCTGACGCCGCCATGGGTGAACAGGTGGCCGAGCGGGCGAGCCACCTCAACGACAAGACCGTCGTCGAGACGCGCACCGTCGCCGACGCGGACGCCGCGACGGCCGAGGTCGACTCCGGTGCCGCCGACGGCTGGCTGCACCGGGACGGCACCGGCTGGACCCTGACGACGAAGTCGTCCAAGGGCGAGTTGCTCAGCGTCACCCAGCAGGCGGTCCGCGGCGCGACCATCGACGACCAGGCCAAGGCGCTCGGCACGACCGCGGCTGATCTCGAGGCCGGATCGGTCGTCAGCCCACACTTCCTCGAGGGGGACGCCGAGCGGGCCGGACTCGCGCAGGCGGTCGGCTTCGCGATGGCGCTGCTGTTCTTCATGGCGGCCCTGATGTACGGGATGCAGATCGCCTATTCGGTCGTCGAGGAGAAGCAGAGCCGCATCGTCGAGATCATCGCGACCTCGATCCCGCTGCGTCACCTGCTCGCCGGCAAGGTTCTCGGCAACACGGTCATGGCGATCCTGCAGATGGTCCTCTACATCGGCGTCGGACTGATCGGGTTGAGCTTCACGCCGTACAAGGCCTTCATCCCGGCCCTGACCGGCCCGGTGGCCTGGTTCATCGTCTTCTTCACGACCGGGTTCATCGCCCTGGCCTGCCTGTGGGCGGTGGCCGGATCCCTGGCCTCCCGGATGGAGGACCTGCAGTCGACGTCCGCGCCGTTGACCTACCTCATCATGGGCATCTACTTCGGCAGCTTCCTGCTCTCCGGCAATGCGAAGGTCATCGCCTCGTTCGTCCCGCCGGTGTCCGCGGTGATCATGCCGATGCGGATCCTCGAAGGTGGTGTGCCGCTCTGGCAGCCGATCGTGGCCCTGGCGTTGATGCTGGCGTTCGGTGTCGCGACGATCATCATCGGCGAGCGGCTCTACCGTCGCTCCCTGCTGCAGAGCGGTGGCCGGGTCTCCCTCAAGGCAGCCTGGTCGGCCGCGGAGTGAGGTGCTCGCTAGGTTGGGGACCATGACCCCATACCTCGTCGGACTCGATGTCGACGGCACCACCATCACCCACGAGGGTGAGTTGCGCGAACCGGTCCGGGCGGCCGTGCGCGACGTCGTCGACGCCGGTCACCACATTGTCATCGCGACCGGCCGCGCCATCGTCGGAACCCTGCCCATCCTCGACCGGCTCAGTCTGACGACGGGGTATGCGGTGTGCGCCAACGGCGCGATCACGCTGCGCCTCGACCCCGCCCTGGCGAAGGGCTACGAGGTGATCGACACGGTGACCTTCGACCCGGCCCCGGTGCTCACGCTGCTGCGCGAGTATGTCCCGACCGCTCTCATCGCGGTCGAGGAGCCCGGGGTCGGGTTCAAGGTGAGTGCGAACTTCCCACCCGGGGAGCTCGACGCCCCGGAGACCGTCGTCCCGTGGGAGGAACTGCTCACCACCGAGGTCACACGTGTGACGCTGCGCGAGCCGAACTCCTCCGCCGACGAGTTCCTCGACCTGGTGCGCCGCGCCGGCCTGCACGGCGTGAACTACGCCGTCGGCTGGTCGGCCTGGCTCGACATCAACCCCGAGGGCGTGTCCAAGGCCTCCGGACTCGAGGCCGTGCGTGAGCTCCTCGGCGTCGACCGCGCGCACACGCTCGCCGTCGGGGACCAACGCAACGACCTCGAGATGCTCGCCTGGGCCGCCCGGGGGGTGGCGATGGCCAACGCCCCGGACGAGGTCAAGGCCGTCGCCGACGAGGTCGCCGGCTATGTCGACGACGACGGGCTCGTGCCGATCCTGCGCTCGCTGCTCTGAGCCGGCGGGCGGGGCGCGGGAACTGCGGGCGTGCTAGGCGTGCGTCGGTGCGCCAGGTATTACTGGTGCGCGGGCGGGGTAGTGGCGCGCCGATCCGGAAGCGGCGCGGTCA
>DUPF01000290.1 GCA_012838445.1 Intrasporangiaceae bacterium
AGTGACCAGGACATCCCCGTTCTCGTCAATGTTGAAGTTAATAATGCTCCCATCACCTGTGGTAACTGTAGCGTGTGTTGGGCTTGCCTGGCTTACTGTACCGTTCACAGACTCAGCTACACGCTCAACAATCTCTGTGGGGATGTTGTACACATTCCTGCCAGCAACTTTAGTAGCTCTGACCTCTACACCTACACGTGGACGTCTGAGCTTAATCTTGTTGGTCAGGGTGGTGGAGTCAGCACCTGAGCGAAGGGTTTGAGTCTCAATATCACTGTCAAGTTTAATCTTTTGACCACTTAAAACACTACGAGCAGATACTTTAGCAGTTGCAGTGGTTGAGCCTTTGACCTTGTGTACAGAGACGTCGTAGATAATACCATCTTTGTACGCACTAAACCGCTTTGGAGTCACTCTGCCATCAGTTCTCTTAACCTCTCCAGTCTTGCGATCCTTTGCAGGGCCAACGCCCTTGGGGAACAGGACGAAGAACCCTTGGGACTCAAGGTCTTTTCGTACCTGGTCTTCATTGAGCTTTGGACCCTGTAGAGGTGTATCCAGATCGACTGTCACCTCTGCTGGTTTGGTGTCAATCTTCTCCTCACTGATATCCATGAGCATGTTGCCCACGTTACTTACATCAGCTTCCAGTGACTCGAAAAGGGCAACCATGTCTGAACCAACAATCGTTCGACCAGTTGGGCTGGTGACAGAGTAGCTGGTCTGAGGTGTACCAGCAGGATCGTTGGGGTTTGGTACAGTGGTTTTTTTGATGGTTGTCCCTTCTTTTAGTATGAAGGGATTGTCGTTACGGTTGTGCATGTCCACCAGAGCTGCAAGATCAGCTTTGGCGCTGTCACCTTCTACCGTGACCGTACCGTTCTCAAGCTCAACTGAAGCAACCGTACCTTCAGGATTAGTCTTAATGGAGTCAGGGTCAAGGGTGGCTTTACCCCTGTTAGCAGACCTGTTGAGAGCATCAACAGCGTCCTGAAGCGTGGTCCCAAAGGCACTTCTGCCTGCGAAGTTGATGATATGACCGTCAACGGTCTTGGTGACCATTGCGTTGTTCATCTCAGGACCGATCTTCAGGGGTGTAGGTGCTACTGCACCACCTGTTCCGGTTCCGGGCTTGGTGCCTGCGTCATCAGCTTTCTCAGGCTGAGGAAACAGGGTACCAAGGGTCTGCCTTGTTGCCAGCTGTCCCGTTTTGACGGCACCTGACATTGCACCACCCACAACCCCGCTCTCAAGGAAGCGATCAAGTACTTCACTGCTCTCGTACTCAGCACCTTGGAGAATGGCGCTACCGATGAACGTAGCTTCCTGCATAACTTCTTCGGTCATACCGGCAGGAACAGCCTTGAGCATCAGTTCAGTACCCCACTCCCTCAGCTCAGGCTTAGTGAACATCTTCTTAACAGCTTCACCACCAACCTTCTTGCCAACAGCTTTACCTGCTGCACTGGTAGCAGCTTTGGTTGCTGCCCCAGCAACTGTGTCTTTGACACCTTCCTTAGCGGCTTTACCGAACAGTCCCTTGGTGAGACCAACGCTCATACCAAGCAGATTGCCGAGGAAGTCAATGGATGCAGCAGCAAGACCTACAGCTAAGGCAAGTGGGGCATTTTCTTCTTTGTCATAAACCCCTTTCTCTTCCCACTCTTGAACTGTCTCACCGATACCGCCCATGAGCGCTGTACCAGCTGATACGGTAAGACCTGTACCACCTACAATACCACCAAAGGGAGCTAGTGCTGCACCAGCAAGACCCAAACCGGTAAAGGCCCAGTTCTCAAGTGACATCTCAAAGACTTTGCCGATAGAAGCGAACAGTCCATCTTCGTTAAAGGTGTTACGCAGAGATTTGGTGTACTTGGGTTGATAACCTCCCTCCTCCATCTCTCG
>DUPF01000233.1 GCA_012838445.1 Intrasporangiaceae bacterium
ACGCCGAGCACGGCCCGTTCCTCGGTGACAGTTCCTTCGTCTGGGGCCCCGAGGGCTGGACCGAGTCCGAACTGGACATCCTCGAGGTGGCGCCGCAGCATACCGTCCTCGAGGTCGGGGCCGGCGCCGCCCAGTGCTCCCGCTGGCTGGCCGAGTCGGTCGGCTGCCGGGTTGTCGCGAGCGACCTCTCCGGCGGGATGCTGACCACCGCCCGTCGGATCGATGCTCGACTGGGCATGACCACTCCCCTGGTCCAGTGTGACGCGGTCGCCCTGCCCTTCCCGGAGGCAACCTTCGATCGGGTGTTCACCGCCTACGGCGCGGTCCCGTTCATCGCCGACACAGCCGCCCTGATGCGGGAACTGGCGCGGGTGACCGTCCCCGGTGGCCGGATCGCCTTCTCGACCTCGCACCCAGTGCGCTGGGCCTTCCCGGACGATCCGAGCGAGCGGGGCCTGACGGTGCGGCACTCCTACTTCGACACGGTCCCCTATGTCGAGACCGACGATGCAGGTCGGGCGACCTATGTCGAGCACCACCGCACCCTGGAGCAGCGTGTGGCCGAGGTCGTGCAGGCGGGCCTGGTCATCGAGGCGGTCCGGGAACTGCCGTGGAAGGAGACGAACGAGGCCACCTGGGGCGGCTGGTCGCCGCTCCGAGGTGGCCTCATTCCGGGGACGCTGCTCCTGGTGGCGCGGCGTCCGGGTTGATCCGACCGGAGGTCTACTCCTGCGCCTCACGCCGCGATGCGCGCGTCTCGCCCTCGGCCTCGTCGAAGAACTGCTCGGTGCTGTCCTGGTAGGCCTCGTCGCCGACCGGAGCTGTCTCATCGACATACACCGGCTCCTCGGCAGCACGCCCCCGACTGGCGAGGAAACCGCCGAGTCCGAGAGCCAGCAGGCCGAGCAGGCCAAGGACCCAGGGTGCGGTCGAGAGGAGTCCGAGCTTGCCGCCGCTCTCCTTGGCCGACTCGACGTTGGCCGCGACCGTCTCATCGGTGAAGCCGAAGTCTAGGTCGAGGACAGTGGTGCCGTCCTCCGTCTTGCGGACCTGCTTCTCGTCCTGCTTGATGATCGAGCCGGTCACCGGGTCGATCCACAACGTCTTGGCGGTGCTGTAGGTGCCATCGACCCCGGATGCGATCTCCGCCTTCTCGTCCTGGACGTTGGTGACGAAACGGTAGGTGTTGAGACCCTCGATCTCCTCCTCGCCGTCGAACGTCGCATCGATGCTGCGCCCGAGGAGGCCGTCCCAATAGGGGTAGGTCTCCTTCTTGACGTCGAACGGCCACTTGTTGACCAAGCCCTCGTGCGTCGAGTTTGCGCTGACGTACTTGGGGTCGTTGACCGCTTCGGCAGTACGTCGATCCGTCGCAAAGGTGTCCGTACTCGCCGTGATCAGCGCCGAGCCCGCCTCGCCGTCGTCGGTGCAGTCCTCGACAGTGCCGTCGTCCTTGACCAAGCAGGTGAACGTGTCGAAGACGATGACGTCACCGTCGGACAACTCTCCGTTGGCGACGGTGTGACTCAGCGCCTTGACCGGACTGCTTCCCCCAGTCGGCAACGCTGCAGCCTGGCCGCTCAGTCTGGTCTTCGAGTCGACGTCCAACGGCGTCTTCTTCATCTGCCCCGGGACGTACCAGGCAACGAGAAGGGCTGCGGTGATAAGAAAACCGGCAAGGCCAAGGAGGACCTTCCCCAGGACACTGCGCATGTGTGGGCACCTTCTACTCAGCGAATGTTGAGAGAACCCTACCAGCGGGTATGCCGCTGGCGAGTCCACCGTCGCAGAAACTGGGACCAGCGCGCCGTAGGCTTCGGGTATGTCCGTGCCGGCTCCTCCACCTCGTCGGCGATCTCCGGATTACCTCCCAGCACTCGATGGCCTGCGTGCCCTTGCCGTCATTCTCGTCGTCCTGACCCACGCCGCGTTCCTGAGCGGCTATGTCGTCACTGGCGGCCTCTTGGGTCGGATCTGGGGTAGGGGTGACTTCGGGGTCGCGATCTTCTTCACACTGTCCGGCTTCCTCCTGTATCGCTCCCTGTCGATGGAGGATGCGGCGGGCATCATGCGGCTTCGCCGGTACTGGTGGCGCCGGGCAGTACGCATCCTGCCGGCCTATTGGCTGACGCTTGCCGTGGTGGCGATCGCGGTGCAGCCCTCCGCTCGCGCCCTGCTCCTGCACGCGACCACCACCCAGGTCTACGTCGCCGACCTCGGAATCCCTGGCTTCACCCAGTCATGGAGCATCGCCACCGAACTCGCGTTCTATGCGGTCCTCCCCCTGCTCGTCCTCGCGCTGCGGGGGCCGCGACGACGCCACCCGTCCGGACCGATGTGGGCTCTGATGCTCCTCGGAGCTGTCGGCCTTGCCCTGACCTGGGTCATCGGAGGAGGTGAGATCGGGCGGGAACCCCTGTATGAACGTTGGCTGCCGGCCCGCTTGCCGAACTTCGTCCTCGGCATGCTCCTGGCGGAGGCACTTGCCCATCCCGCCCATCGAGTCAGCCGCGCACTCCGATCCCTTGCCACCTCGCCGTGGACCTGCCTCGCTGTCGCCGGCTCGGCCTACCTTCTGGCCACCACCCCGATCGCCGGGTCGTTGACCCTTGGCGGGGTCGGCGGCGATCTGGATCTCGCCGTCAAGATGGTCCTGTCCTGCCTGGTCGCGCTCGGGTTGATGGTGCCCCTCCTGTGGAGCCCACCCAACCCCTACCGCAGCCTCCTCACCCATCCCGCGAGCCGATGGCTGGGGACCATCTCCTACGGAGTCTTCCTCTGGCACCTGCCGATTCTCGAGGGGCTGGTCTCCGTCAGTGGTCTGCGCCTCTTCAGCGGAGGCATGCTCCCTCTCCTGGCGATCTGCGTGCCGCTCACACTCGGGATCGCGACGCTCAGCTATTACTACGTCGAGCAGCCGGCGTCGAGGTTTGTGTCGCGACGACTACGCAGATCGCAAGAAGCGTCAGGATCCTCGACACCGCCTCAACCCTCGTCTCGTTCAGAAGCGGCTCTCCGACCAGGACCTCAACCACCCCGGCGGTGACGACAGCGGTGGCGACCAGAACCACTCGGGTTCGCCACACAGCCGGTGATTGCAGAGCCAGGACCGCGGCCGCGGCGAGGACGACACCCCATATCCCGGCGAGCACGCCACCGATCACCACCGTGGCCGCGGCCCCGAGCACCTGACCCATGTGCCGCTCTGCTGCTCTGAGAACCACCCTGCGCTTGTCCGGGAGCAGCGTCAGCGGGAGAAGGAGCAAAGCCAGGCAGAGACCTGCCAGCAGGGCCGCTCGGTATGGTGCGTCGGGACCGAATCGGATGGTGAGCGACCCGGTCACACCCTCCGGGACGATAAAACCCTGGCGGAAGCCGTCCACGGTCACCGGAGCGAGCGTGACACCGTCCACGGTGGCCTCCCACCCGGGGTTTGCGTTATCGGTCATGACGAGGATCCGATCCGGTCCGTCTGCGACGACACCGCGCACTTCGGTCGGACCCGGACGATCGAGCCCGGTCAGGGACGTCGGTCCCTCGTGCTCGTCCAGCGGCGCACCGGCCGACGCCGAGTCTCTCGAGACGACGACAACGGACGGCGTGGCACCCTCCCATCCCGAGACGGCGAGGGTGTCCTCCGGCAGATAGCCGAAACCGACAGGGGCACATGCGACCCAGCCCATGACGCCGAAGCCGAGGGCAGCCTCCCGGGTGCTCGATACGCGGGTCGGGACCGGCACCTCGTTGACGGTCAGGTCGGGTCCCTGACCGCACTCGCTCAGGAACGACTGCTCGGGCGGCGAGACCTCAGCGCCGGCCACCTCGACCTCTTCGATCTCCAAGGAGGCGTAGTGATCCCCGGATGCCTCGCGTACGAAAGTGATGGACACGGTTCGGCCTTCGACGGGATCGAACGAGAGCTCACCGGTTCTCGTCAATCGCCCGAACCGTTCCTGACCGTCGACGGCGACACGAACGAACGCCGTGTTCTCGCGCGTCCACCGATCCCGCGTTTGCACCCTGAGCCCATTCACGGTCACCGGCGTCCGGAACGTGGCGGTTATCTGGGGGGATGAATCTCCCGGTCCCGGACTCCAGGCCGTTCTGGGATCCTGGTCGAAGGCTGCCGTCGGGGCTCCGGCGGCACCCGGGGTTCGCACGCTCGAAGCGGTGACATCCTCGATCTGGGGTCCGACGAGCAGCCGTCCGATCGGCCGGAGCGGGTCGGCGACCAACCCCCCGGCTATGGTGAACTGGCCCTGCTCGGCGACCGGGAACGACCGTCGGAGTTCGACGGTCTCCTCCGCGGCTCGGAACTGGTTGGACACGCACCGCAGTATCGGTCCCGCGTTGAGACACCCGTCCGCCATCGCTGTCGGGGCTGCACCGAGAACGATTGACCGCGTGACCCCCGGACCCGCCGCGCGCAGGACGATCCGCTCGCGCACAGTCACCCCCGGGATCGAGACGTCCGCCAGGCCGGTGAGCCCCGAGGGAGCCCCCCGCGTCGTGTCGACGATCTCGATCTGCACCTGTTCGGTGAGTTCGCCCACCCCCGGTGCGGGCTGTTGTCCACCGTGCGGGTCCAGTTCGTGGACCACCGAGCCGGCATCAGTGATGACACGTACCCGCGTCGGCACGCTGTGGCCCCGGCCCAGGAAGTCATCGTCGTCGACCGGCGTGATGCTCAGCCCTGCCGGTGAGACCGGTTCGTCCAGCGTGATCGTCAGCGTCGGACGGTTGTCCCCGAAGGTCAGCCAAGCAGTCGTGGAATCACCGTCCACAGCCGCGAATGGTCGGTGCGCAGGGCGCAGGCCCATGATCGTCGAATCAGTCGCGATGGAACTCGACGCCGTCACCGACTTCGCTCCATCGAGGTCGACGACGCTGCGAAGATCCCGGTCGGCCCATGGGCGATAGTCCGGCACAGTCTCGTCGTCGTCACGGCTGAGCGAACTCGTCACATCCTGACCTCTGGTCACACCGAAGAAGCGTTCCCGAGCCCGGTAGCCGTCCGTTTCAATGCGGTCGGTCGGCGCGAACCCTTCGACGACGTCGCCGTCAAGAATGACCGGTCCGGATCCGGCCGCGAGAGTGGCCAGAGCCGGCAGGACCTCACTGGCGCCGGCCACGGCAGGGACCGAGGACACCGGCCAGAGCTCGACCGGAGCCGCGACCTCCCGGCGGATCTCGTAGATCTCCACCGCGGACACCTTGACGCCGGCCACGTCCCGGACCCGTTCTCCGAATCCGGCAACGAACTCCACCGATGGTGTTGATCGCAGCGATGATCCGGCAAACAGCACCGGCGGCAGACCGGTCGCACTGGTGTCCAGGTCATTGCGCAGGACGAGGAAGCGAATACCCGTCCGGGCCAGGGCTGACACAGCATCCTCAAGGTCACGGCCGGTTTGGAGCCGCTGCTCGACAGCGTCGAGGAAGCGCACCGTGTTCGCCGGTGTGAGGGGGACCGCATCCCGCACGGCATAGGGCGCGTCGGTGAGCGGACGGAGCGGTTCGTCCAAGGGGCGCCCCCAGGTGTATTCACCGAAACTGGCCGCGGGAATGATGAGGGAACGATCCCCTTCCGAGTGGGCGCTGAGCCAGTCGGCAGCCTCCTGCCAGGGCTCGGAGATCTTGGCGAAGGTGCCTCGAGGCGCGAGGTTCCCATCGATCCCGGGGCCGGCTCCCCAGACGACGCTGATCGCGACCAACCCGGTCAGGGCCGCAGGGATGATCCGCTCGCGTCCCCGACAGAACGCCCCCGCCCAGCCGTCCAGATGAACGGCCCGGAGGTGCCGGATCCGGTCCAGCAGATGGGCGAGACCGATGATGATCGCAAGACGGATGAGGGGATCGGCCTTGTGAACGTTCCGTAATGCCGAGAGAGGTCCATCCAGAAGGTCCTGCGCCTGCGTGGACCACGGACTGGACAACGGCCCGGGGTGGGGAATGGCAATGACGAGGAGCCCGAGGAGGAGCAGCAGGATCGAGAAGCCCCGATGCGGCATCGTGCGGGTCGCCAGGCCGGCCAACCCGAGAGCGGCCAGGAGTGCCGTGGCCAAGATGACCCACGGATCACTCACGAGTGCATAACCCGCCGGCCACCACGGCCCGTGCGGTGTCAGGAGGTGTCCCAACCAGTGCGAGGTCCCCCGAACGGTATCCAGCAGCCCCGCAGGAGTGGACACCATTTTCGAGTTCTCGATCCAGTCCAGGAAAGGCGGTGAGTACTCTCCCAGCAGGAGGAGCGGGCCGACCCACCACGACGTCGCACACACCACCGCCAGTGCCCACCACGCTGTCAGCCGCTGGCGCCACCACCTGCGCCTCGTGACCAGCCACAGGCCCGCGGGGATCACCGCGAACAGGGTGGCGGTGGCGTTGATCCCGCCGCAGCCGAGGATGGCCAACCCCGACAACGCAGCCGCCCGGCGTGTCCCCATCCGACCCGAACTACTCGCCACGAGCGGGGCGAGCACGAGCGGTGCGACGAGGGTCGGCAGCGCCTCGGAGGACAAACCACCGAGGGTTGTGATCACGCGCGGGGACAACGCGAAGGCGAGCGCCGACAGGTGTACGGCCCAGCGGTTGCGGACCCCGAACTCGCGCAACAGCCAGAGCATTCCCAGATACCCGACGAGCAGGAGCACGCTCCACCACAACCGTTGGGCGACCCAGGTGGGGAGCACGGATCCGAGCACTGCGAAGAATGGCCCCATCGGAAACAGGTAGCCGTATCCCTGGTTCTGCAGCACGCCCCACGTCACCTGCGGATCCCACAGATGCAGGGCTCGTGCCATGAAGCCCCACGCGTCGACATACAGATCGGTCTTGGTGTCGGGACTGATCTGTCCCAAGGGCGTCGACCATGCAACCGCCAGGGTCAGGAGCGCCCCGGCGAAGACCCGGGCATACTCCAACACGCGGGGACTCGTCCCCGGACCGGAGGAATCAGGACTCGCCGGGATCGCTCTCACGTAGGCCCGGTCGGTCGTGGACGCGGTTGGCCTGCGACGGGCGAGCCTGAGGTACGGTACCTTCGCGTCGACTGGCTGTGCACGCAGGCATCCTAACCAGCCGACCTGCATCGTCGACTTCGACCCGAGGACCGGTATGCCGCTGCGAGTGCTCTTCCTCAACTGGCGCGACGAGCGCCATCCCGAGAGCGGTGGTGCGGAACGGTACCTGACAGCCGTGACCGAGGGGTTGGCCGCCCGGGGGCATGAGGTGACGGTCCTGACCAGTGGCTACCCCGGGGCGTTCCCCAAGGAGTCACTCAACGGTGTGCGCTATGTCCGCCGGGGTGGCCGCTACTCGATCTATCCCCGGGCACTGGTGAGCCAGGCCTTGGGCGCTCATCCCGCAGATGTCGTCGTGGATGTCCAGAACGGCATGCCCTACCTCTCTCCCCTCGTGCGGCGGGTGCCGGTGATCAATCTCGTCCACCATGTGCACCGGGAGCAATGGCCCGTCGTCTTCGGACCCCGGGTATCCCGGTTCGGATGGTGGCTGGAATCCAGCCTCGCCCCCGCGGTCTACCGGCGCGCAATGTACGTCGCGGTCAGCGACTCGACGCGGCGTGATCTCATCGACGTCGGTGTGGATCCCGCGCGGATCACGATCATCCACAACGGGACCGAGGTGCCGCCGCAGATCGAGACACATCGTAGTGATCGCCCGCTCGTCGCCGTAGTGGGTCGCCTCGTGCCGCAGAAGCAGATCGAGATCGTGCTGCAGTCGGTGGCTGATATCGCTGTTGACCTGCCGGATGTGCGACTGGTGGTGGTCGGGAGCGGGTACTGGGAGGGACGGCTGCGCGAACAGGTCCGCCAACTCGGGATCGAGGCTCGGACGACCTTCACGGGGTATGTGTCAGAGGCGGAGAAGCACCGGATCCTCGCAGAGTCATGGGTGCATGCGCTGCCCAGCCTCAAAGAGGGATGGGGACTCGTGGTGACGGAGGCAGGTGTCCATGGCACCCCGACGGTCGCCTTCGCGAGCGCCGGCGGAACCAGCGATTCCATCGTGGATGGTCACACGGGTGTGCTCGTGCGCGGCGGTCAGGCGGAGTTTACGGCGGCTTTACGAGATCTGCTCATCAACAACGACCGCCGGGATCTGCTCAGTTCACAGGCCGAGGAGTGGGCGGGACGCTTCAGCTGGGCACGGAGTATCTCTCAGTGGGACGACTTGCTCTGCCGCACCGTGGGCAACTGATCCCGTCGGGATCTCAGGCTCGCCGATACGTTGGACTTCGGGCACAAGAAAACCTGCTCACTACTGCAGGTGAGCAGGTTCTTGACTACTCGGCTACTGACCGTCGTAGATGACGACAGCGTCAGTCTGCTCCTGGCTGTTGGCACCAGGCGTGATGGCGGAGACACCGCCCAGTACGGCGACCGCCGCCAGGACCACACCCGCGATCACCGAGGCAATGGAAGAAGTCATGGCCGGAATCGTATCAGAGTCGGCGGCCCTTTCTCGGCACCCGGGAGATCGCCAGACCCAGGAGAACCACGACCCAGGTGACCAGCGAGACAGCCCAGCCGGTGATGTGCCACCGGTGACTCTGGGCAACTTCCTCGGGCTCTCCGACAGCGATAATCACGAGGTGCTCCGATTCTGCGACGATCTGGCCTGCGTCGGTGGGGATGTCGTCCGGTAGGCCGGTGCCCACCTCGATCGCGAGATACGTCACACCTTCGTCGCGCAGGGCGACGATCGGATCAGTCCCCTCCTTGATGCGACGGCTCACTCGGGCTGCTCGAGGATCCTCGCCCGGGACCTCTCCGACTGACAGGGGCAGGGAGTCGTTGAACAGGATGCGTTGGTCGATGATGCGCGGGGCGAGGGTCAGCGACACTCGTGAGCCGTTCCAGTCGTAGCGCCGGTACTGGTTCCACGGCAGCAACCCGACCTCGCCGCTCGGCAGGCCCGAGACGACGTGGGCGACCTGTCGGTAACCCGCGGGCACCTCGACCGCCCGGAGGCGGCCTGATCCCCCCCACGCCAAGCTGGGGAGGATCAGGAGCGGGAGCACGGTCAGGACGACGGCGGTCGGGCCGGCCCACGAGTGCATCCGGGACGAGGTTCGCGCGGCATCGACGAGGAGGCCGAGACCCAGCGCGATGAGGAGCACCCACGGAGCGAGGAGTTTCTGGCTGTCACGAAGGAGCCCACCGCCCGGAACCTCGGTGATGAGCGCTGACCACAATCCGGACGTGGCCTGGAGCGTGCTGCTGACCGTGAGGAGGAACGCACCGATAGCCACCACCACGAGCGCTCGTGGACCGCGCACCCAGAAGTGGCGGACCGCGATCGAGATGGCCACCAGCGAGAGGGACGTCGCCAACAGGGCGATGAACCATCCAGACCTCTCGGGGGGATGCACGGCAGTGTTCCAGAAGCCTCCCCCGCTGGCCAAGGACAGGACGACGCCGAAGGGCGTGTCACTACGCGGAATGAACTCCGCCACACCATCGACGGTCATCCGTGCCGATCCGGCCAGCGCCGGGACGGCCCACACCGCAGCGCCGCCGAGCCAGACCAGACTCGCGAAGACCTTGAGACGAGGGGTGACCGGGGAACCGAGCAACACGACAAGGGCGGCCAGCGCGATGATGAGCGAGTTCGCCCCTCCCACAGCGGCGAGGGTCAGCCACCCGCAGACAGTCCAGATCGACGCGGCTCGAACCCGCACGAGCAGAACTGCTCGAGTCAGCCATGGCAGCACCGCGTAGCCCAGCAGAATGGTCCATTGTCCGACGACGAGGCGTTCGGCCACGAATGGGTTCCACAGTGCTGCGACCACCGCGGCCAGGACAGCCAGGATGGATGCGTCCGGACGGAGGTGTCGAAGTAACGCTGCAGCACCGGTTCCGGCCAGCACCAGAACAAGGACCAGGACGACCTTCTGGGCCGCCTCCGCCGTGATCAGTTTCCCGAGGAGCACGATGGCGGCATCGCTGGGGACGACTCGTGGCGCTGGTGTACCCATCCCGAGTACGAACGGTGTCCATCGCGGAGTTGGCGACCACACCATGTCGTAGGCGATGACGAGGCCGGGAGCAAGGGCTGGGCCGAGGATGAGGACAGCCAACAACACAGCCAGGAGTGCCGGAGAAGCGCGCCGGAGGCTCTGGACTCTCTTCATCTGTCGAGCGCATCCTGCTGGAGGAGCAGATCGACGGCCTCTCGGACATCAGCTGCCTCCTGACCGAGCAGGACGGTCCGCATGCCGAGTTTCTGAGCCGGCGTGACATCACTCGGCATGTCGCCCACCATCGCACAGCGCTCGGCTCGTGCCCATGGTGCCGCCGCGAGCGCGGCACGGAAGAGACCGGGGGCCGGCTTCCGGCACTGGCACGTTCCCACCTGGTGGGGACAGACCTCGATGTGATCGATGTGGGCGCCGACTGACGCAAGCAATCCGGACATCCGCCGCGTCACCGCATACCACTGCGGCCAACTCAGGGCCCCGGTAGCCAGCCCCCGCTGGTTGGTCACGAGGACGACGCGGCATCCGGCGCGGTTCAAGCGCGCCACGGCCTGCGCCGCACCCGGGAGGAGAACGAGTCGATCGGGGTGGTCGACGTAGCCGGGGAGCCTCTCGTTGAGGGTCCCGTCACGATCGAGGAAGACGATGTCCCACGGGGCATCCGGCTCCGCGGGGGGGATCAGTCCTGAGTCGCCCATGCGGTGTCGACCGCCTCGCACCACACGTGCGACCACAGCAGATGAACCTCCTGCACCCGTGGTGTCGACTTCACGGGTGCACGCAGGACATGGTCCGCCACGAGAGTCTCCGGAGCGGCCGCGCCGGTGAGCATGATCGTGATGAGCCCCATCTCCCGGGCGGTGTCCAGCGCCCGGAGCACGTTCTCTGAGGCCCCGCTGGTGCTCATCGCAATCAGGACGTCGCCGACGGCCCCGAGCGCTCGGATTCCGCGCGTGAAGACCTGGTCGAAGCCGTAATCGTTTCCGATGGCGGTGATGGAGGTCGCGGAGTCGGCCAGCGAGACGGCCGGCAACGGTCGGCGGTCTCGGATGCACTTACCGGAGAACTCTGCCGCGATATGGCTGGCCATCGCGGCACTGCCTCCGTTGCCGAGGATGATGAGCTTGTTGCCGCGGGCGAGTGCCTCGATGATCACTTCTCCGGCAGCGCGGACCTGTGCCATGAGATCAGCACTGCGGAGCGGCTCCATGAGCTCAACCCAGGCGTTGAGGGCTCCCTCCAGGGATTGTTCCAGGATCTGTTCCCCGCCGTTGATCACTGCTGCACCCGCCATGTGGTCACACCCTCTCGGCTGAATGTGAACTCGGACACCGACATCCCGAGTTTGATGAGTTCGTCCGCGACGACGTGCTTCCGGTCGAACTCGCAGATGAACACCATATGTCCGCCACCCCCTGCACCCGTGACCTTGGCCCCGAGCGCACCATTCCGCAGAGCGACGGCCACGGCCTCGTCGATCAGTGGGGTCGCGATACGGGTCGACATTCGCTTCTTCTCCTCCCACGCCTGATGCAGCAGCGTCCCCAGTTCGCGGACATCTCCGAGAAGCAGAGCTTCCTTCATGGCGTGCGCAAGTTGCTTCTGGGCGCGCAGGCCGGCCAGTGCATCGGGATGGTTGCTCTCGTAGCGGGAGACTTGATCCTGGATGATGTGGTCACTCGTGCGACGGTTGCCAGTGAAGGCGAGCAACATGTTGTGCTCGAGCTCGTGGACCGTGCCGGCGCTGACTCGCAGGGGATAGACGACAACGCGGTCCCCGAGGAACTCGATGAAGTTGAAACCCCCGAATGCGGCTGCGTACTGGTCCTGATAACCACCCGGGATCCCCAGGTCGTCGCGTTCCAGGCGGCACGCGACGTCAGCCACTTCATGCGGCGTGAAGTCCACCCCGCAGTGGGCCGCCACCAGGGCCAGGGTGTTGACGACCACAGCGCTGGATGAGCCGAGTCCTGAGCCGGGTGGCGCATTGGTGTGGAGGAACAGGTCGAATCCCTCTACCGGCAATGCACCAGGGATCTGACGAACCCGTGATATCGCTGCCTTCGGCAGATCCAGACGCCCGTCGTAGACAACCGGTTCATCGACCCCGAAGCCCACGACATCACCGAAATCGAGTGATCGCACCGTGATGACACCGTCGGAGCGGGGACGGAGGGTGGCATAGGCGTAACTGTTGATTGTCGAGGACATGACGGCACCACCCTCGCGCGCAGGGAACGGGGGCACATCTGTGCCACCGCCCGCGAAGCTGATCCGGAGGGGGGCCCGAGCACGCAGAATTGGGCGTGTCCGTCCCACAGTCACATCCTCTCGTTGGTCATTGAACGACGTGAGTCCGATCGGTGACGTCCCGACGCCGGAGCAGGAGGAGCAGATTCCACGTCAGGAACTCCCGGATGACGGGCACCTTGAGGATATGCCGAGCCCCGTCCGGCAGATATCGTGGCCGGGCAGCAAGCACCTCGACATCCGGGTGGTGCCTCGCCCAGGAGAGCCCCTGAGCGACACTGATCTTGAACATCGTCTCACCCACACGGTTCTTGGGAAGATGCCCGTGAGCCCGCGAGTAGCGACGAATCGCGTACTGGCCACCGAACCAGTGCCACGGCGAGGTTTCGTGCCCACCCCACGGTGAGAGCCAGTTGGTATAGCTCAGGTAGAGAAGACCGCCCGGTCTGGTGACTCGGACCATCTCATCCGCCGCGGCGTTCGGATCCGGTACATGTTCGAGCAGGTTGCTGGCGAAGACCACATCGACAGAGTCATCGGCGAACGGCAATGCCATCGCTGACCCCGCCACCCCACCTTCCGAGATGGACGAGACATTTTGGTCGTGGTCAACCGGGACATAACGGGCACCCCGGCTGCGGAAAGCATGCGCGAACTGCTGCGGCCCGGCACCGACGTCGACGACCAACCTGTCACTCAAGTCGACATGATCGGCCAGGGTCGCCACCGAGTCAGCGGCAAGATCCGTGTAGAACCGATCCGGATCAGGCTGCTCGACGAGAAAACTCCGGAACAGCCGAACTGAACGACGCAGGTCACGCTGCTGTGTCACGGAGCGAGCCACTCCGCCGTCAACCGCAGGGTGGGTCGCGTGCGCGGGCTGATCAGCCGCATCGCTGCGACGGCCGGAGCGGTGAGCAACCCGGCCGCCAACACGGCCTTGCTCGCGAGGGCGCCAGCCGGTCCGGGGCGCCGGACCATACGAGCCACTGACGCGGCATCGACGGTGAGGCTGTCGAGGACCAGGCGGTCGACCCGCACGTTCTGGAATCCCACCCGACGGGCAGCTTCTTCGAGCGAGGCCTCGGTGAAGAACCTGATGTGGGTCGGATCCTCGAGCATCCACCAGGCGGATCCATACGCGGTCAGTCCCCAGGAGTCCGCCGCGGGAGTCAACAGCACGAGACGCCCTCCGTCGACGAGCAATGTGATGGCCTTGCGCATGGCCCTGAGCGGGTCGGCTACGTGTTCGATGACATGGACGCCGAAGACCAGGTCTGCCCGATAGGCCCCGTCGGGAACGTCCTCGATCGTCCCCTGCCAGAGCGAGGCCTGATCCCGGAGCGCAGCGTCCACCCCGACATCCAACTGGCCGGGGTCGACGCCACCGATCTCGACCCCGGCTTCGGCGAAGCGTCGCAGGAGGGCACCGCTGCCGTATCCGATCTCGAACACGGACCGCGGCAGACCGGACGCCGTCAACGCTCGGTAGGTCAGTGCGAGGCGGCCCCGATCCAGTGCCGGATCGCCGCCGTATGCGGCCGACCGGTGGTTCGCGGGGCATTCCTCCAGTGACCGCAGAACATGCCCGCACGAGAGACAACGACTGACCCTGCCCCCACGGCGCAACTCCCACGTCGTGAGGCCGGCCGCGCAAATCTCACACTTATCGGGGGCGGTCCAGGGACCGCTTCGGCTCGACACGCAAGTACTCTAGCCAAGCCGATCCGCAGGGGGTCGGTGCTGTCCAGCTCAGGAGTCGGTTTGCCCTCCCCTTCAGCAGTTCCCCACCGCCGACTGCGGGTGTTGTACCTCACCTGGCGTGACGGTGATCATCCGGAGAGCGGTGGCGCCGAGACGTATGTTGAGCGAACGGCTCAGGTTCTGGCCGGCCGTGGTCATCAGGTCACTGTCTTTTCGGCGTCCTTTCCGGGGGCTCCGCCCAGGGTCGAGCGCGGCGGGGTGCAGATCATCCGCAAAGGCGGCCGCTTCACCTGCTACCCGAGCGGCATGCGGTTCCTTCGCGCCAACCGGAACCACTTCGACGTCGTGATCGACATCCACAACGGAGTCCCCTTCTGGGCACCATTGGTCACCCGGATTCCGGTGGTGTCGCTGATCCACCATCTGCACAAGGATCAGTGGCCGATCATCTTCGGTCCCCGGGTGGGTCAGCTCGGGTGGATGGTCGAGTCCAGGGTCGCGCCCAAGGTCTACCGCCGCAACGAGTATGTGACCGTGTCGCAGGCGACAATGAACGAACTCGTCGAACTCGGCGTGGATCGGAACCGGATCAACATCACCTACTCCGGCAACGACCAGCCAGCGGATCTCGATCGCTATTCCTCGGTTCCGCGCTCGTCCCATCCCCGCCTCATAGTTCTCGGTCGCCTGGTTCCCCACAAGCATGTCGAGAAGGCCATCGACATCGTCGTTTCGCTGCGTTCGCGATTCCCCGGCCTGCACCTCGATGTGGTCGGACACGGGTACTGGGAGGCGGAGTTGCGCCGTTACGCCGAGTCCGCCGGAGTGACGAGCCAGGTCACGTTCCACGGTTTCGTCACTGAGGATGAGAAGCGCACCCTGTTGTCGCAATCGTGGGTCCTGGTCATGCCCTCACAGAAGGAGGGCTGGGGTTTGACCATCGTCGAGGCAGGCCTGCACGGGAGTCCCGGTGTCGCGTTCGCCTACGCCGGCGGAGTCACCGAGTCCCTGATTCACGGTGAGACCGGATTCCTCGCCACGAGCGATGAGGAAATGACGGCTCAGGTCGCCAGGCTTCTCGAGGATTCCGACCTCCGGGAGCGTCTGGGGGCTCAGGCCCGAGCCCACGCTGCGTCGTTCACGTGGGAACGCACCGCCCAGGAACTCGAAGAGGTCCTCATCAACGTGGTCGACGGGAGTCGCACCCGCAGTCCGGGATGAGCGCTGGCGCCGAGGGCTAGGACTCCTTGGCGGCCGCCATCCTGCGTCGGCCGCGCCGGGCTCCCCATAGGTAGGCGCCGGCCTCGAGAGCACGCAGACCGATCATTCCGGCCGCGTGGATCGGCCGCCTGAGCAGAATCCGGCGATTGTTGAAGTAGGCGCGTGCGACAGAGCGGCCCTGGCCGGCCACCGCACCGTCGTGCACTGCTGCCAACGCAGGGATGGACTGGCCGTAGTAGTACCTCTTCCTCATGATGTCTCGAACCGTGAGACGCCCCTCGTCATGATCGATGATGATCGGCGCCAACTCCACTCGATCCCCGCGGGCTCGCATACGCAATCGCAGGTCGGTGTCCTCCGGGCCTGACATGTCCGTATCGAATACGCCGGCGCTCATCATGTAGTCCCGGGGCAACAGCCGAGGGTTGTGCAACTCTGGTCGGTTCAGGTAGCACTCGCGTTCCAGGGCTCGGCACGCCGTCCAGAACCCGTCGCCGATCGTTCGTTCTGGCAGGGCGATCCCCGTGGCGTCGGTGCGCTCTGCCGTGTCCATCGCGACCCGGATGGTGTCCGGAGGAAGCACCATGTCGCTGTCCAGCCACAAGATCCATTCACCAGCGGCTGCCTCGATGCCGGTGTTGCGCTGCGCGCTGCGCTCCGGACCCGCGACGATGACTCGGTCAGCGATTCGTTCAGCGACCGCCTGAGTTGAGTCGGTGCTGTGGTTGTCCACAACGATGAGTTCTATCGCCGGATAGGTCTGCTGCCGCACGGACTCCAGACATGCCTCGATGGTGCGCGCATTGTTCCTGGTCGGAACAATCACGGTGACTACGGGTTGCCCGTCTGTCGGACTCACTGACAGTGCCTCATTCCTCGGTATTGGTGCGAGAAGCCGCGGTCGGAACGCTCGCTAGTGCGCCGCCGCATGCCACGTCTCGCCGACCCCGACGTGGACGTCGAGCGGGACACTGAGCTCGATGGCTGAGCCCATCTCACGGCGCACGATCTCCTCGACCTCAGCGCGCTCCCCCGGCGCGACCTCCAGGACGAGCTCGTCATGGACCTGCAGGAGCAGCCGGGAGCGTGCCTCGGCGTCGCACAACGCCCGGGTGAGGTTGAGCATGGCCACCTTGATGATGTCCGCGGCTGACCCCTGGATAGGTGCGTTGAGCGCCATCCGCTCGGCCATCTCGCGCCGTTGCCGGTTGTCGCTCGTCAGGTCGGGCAGGTAGCGGCGTCGACCGAGCATGGTCTCGGTGAATCCGGTCTGGCGGGCCTGGGCGACGACGTCGCGCAGATAGTCCCGCACTCCCCCGAACCGTTCGAAGTACTCGTCCATGAGGCCGCGCGCTTCCTCGGTGGAGATCGTCAACTGCCGACTCAACCCGAACGCGGACAGCCCGTAGGCCAGACCGTAGGACATCGCCTTGATCTTGGCCCGCATCTCCAGGCTCACCTCGGCCGGTTCGACGCCGAAGACCCGGCCGGCGACGAAGTTGTGCAGATCCTCCCCGGACGTGAACGCCGAGATCAACCCCTCGTCACCGGACAGGTGCGCCATGATCCGCATCTCGATCTGGCTGTAGTCCGCTGACATCAGCGTCTCGAAGCCGTCCCCGACGACGAACGCCTCCCGGATCCGGCGCCCCTCCTCGGTGCGGATCGGCACGTTCTGCAGGTTGGGGTCGGTCGACGACAACCGGCCGGTGGCGGCGATCGTCTGCAGATAGGTGGTGTGGATGCGCTCATCCGGAGCGATCGACTTCAGCAGCCCCTCGACCGTCACCCGCAGCCGCGAGGTGTCCCGGTGCCGCAGCAGTGCCTCGAGGAACGGGTGCTCGGTCTTCGCGTAGAGGTCCTGCAGCGCGTCCGCGTCGGTGGTGTAGCCGGTCTTCGTCCGCTTCGTCTTCGGCATGCCGAGCTTGTCGAAGAGGACCACCTGCAACTGCTTCGGGGAGCCGAGGTTGATCTGCTCACCGTCGATGGCTGCGTATGCGTCGCTCTGGGCGGTCTGCATCTTGGCGTCGAAGTCGCTCTCGAGAGCCTCCAGCCCGGCCCGGTCGACGGCGATGCCGACGTCCTCCATCTCGACGAGGACGTCGACGAGGGGCAACTCGATGTCGGTGAGCAGATGTCCGGCACCGATCTCCTCGACCTTGTCCCCGAGTGCGCTCGCCAGTTCGAGGACGGCCCGGGCCCGGACCATCGCGTCCTCGGCCGCCGCATCGGCGGCAGCGTCCTCGTCGGCGTCGAAGGAGAGCACCCCTTGACCGCCGGGATCGGTCTGCTCACTGGCCAACTCCCGACCCAGGTGCCGAACAGACAGATCGCCCAGGTCGTAGGAGCGCTGGTCGGGGCGGACCAGATAGGCAGCCAGCGCAGTGTCGCTGGCCAATCCCCGCAGCCGCCAGCCGCGCGCCTCGAGCGCATGGATCGGCACCTTCGCGTCGTGGATCACCTTGGGTCGGTCGGTGTCCTCGAGCCAGGTCCCGAGGGCCTGCTCGCCCGCCTCGTCGAGATCGAGCAGATCGATGTATGCGGCGGGCCCGGTCCCCGTCGCGATCGCCAGAGCGCTCGCATCGCCCTCGCCGCGGGTCCAGTGCCCGACGACATGGACCCCGACCGGGTCGGGTCCGCAGTGGTGCTCGATCCAGCCCGGCACGTCCTCCGGCAGCAGGACGGAGGCATCGAGGTCGAAGCCGCCCTCGACCTCGTCGGTGCCGGACTCGAACGTCGCGAACAGGCGGTCCCGCAGCACCCGGAACTCGAGGCTGTCGAAGACCCGGTGCACCTCCTCGCGCTGCCAGGTGCGCCGCTCCAGGTCCGGGATCCCCACCTCCAGCGGGACATCGGCGACGAGCTGGTTCAGTCTCCGGTTGCGCAGCACGCCGTCGAGGTGCTCGCGCAGGTTGTCACCGACCTTGCCCTTAATCTGGTCGACGTGGGCGACGATGCCGGTGAGGTCGCCGTACTGGGTGATCCACTTCGCGGCCGTCTTCGGGCCGACGCCGGGGACCCCGGGCAGGTTGTCGCTGGACTCGCCGACGAGCGCGGCCAGGTCGCTGTAGCGGTTGGGCGGGACGAGGTACTTCTCCTCGACCGCCGCCGGGTCCATCCGCCACACCTCCGAGACACCCCGGACCGGGTAGAGCATCGTGACCCGGTCGCTGACGAGCTGGAAGGCGTCCCGGTCCCCCGTGCAGATGACGACCTCGAGCCCGTCCGCGACGGCCTGGTGGGTCAGGGTCGCGATGATGTCGTCGGCCTCGTAGCCCTCGATCCCGATGTGGGTGATGTTGAGCGCGTCGAGCACCTCGTGCAGGAGCGGGATCTGCCCCTGGAACTCACTCGGGGTCGCGGAGCGGCCGGCCTTGTAGTCGGAGTACTCCTCGGAGCGGAACGTCTTGCGGGAGACGTCGAAGGCGACGGCGACGTGGGTGGGGTCCTCATCGCGCAGGACATTGATGAGCATCGAGGTGAAGCCGTAGACGGCGTTCGTATGCTGTCCGGTGGAGGTGGAGAAGTTCTCCGCAGGCAGGGCATAGAACGCCCGGTATGCGAGAGAATGCCCGTCGAGGAGGAGAAGCCGGCTCACGCATGGCAGCCTAGGCGACAACACCGACACCGCGACACCGTGCCGACCCAACGCCTGCGAAAGGACCGTCCATGAGCATCACCCAGTCCCCCAGCCCCGAGGAACTCGTCACCTGGTTCAACGACGTCTCTGCCGGGACGCTCGTGGAGCGGATGGAGATCGAGTTCGTCGAGGCAACGCTGGAGCGGGTGGTGGCCCGGATGCCGGTGGCCGGCAACACCCAGCCCTACGGGTTGCTCCACGGTGGCGCATCCGTCGTGCTCGCTGAGACCGTCGGGTCGATGTGCGCCGCGATGCACGCCGGATCGGACCACATCGTCGTCGGTCTCGACATCAACGCCACCCACCACAAGGCCACCCGGGAGGGGTGGGTCACCGGGGTCGCGACGCCGCTCTCGATCGGCCGGTCGGCGTCGATGATCGAGATCGTCATCTCGAACGAGGCCGGGGAGCGGGTATGCACCAGTCGCCTGACCTGCCTGGTCCGGGACAAGGTGCCCGGGCAGGGATCCGCGTAGCGTCAGCGCGCGGGCCCGGCGACGATCTCCGTGGTCTGGGTGCGGCCCTTGGCCCGCATGGTCCGGCGCAGGTGCAAGAGGCGGTCCCGGGCACCGGAGCCCTCCGATGGTGCCACCCGGCGGCGCACCGCGCTCACACTCGCGACCCGGCGGGTGACGGTGGGTCCGAACCCGAGCCTGGCGAAGAACCGGTTGGCGTCGCGGGCCGTCGCCGGGACGGCGCTGCCGATGCGGTCGAACCCGAGCCGCTCGGCGACCCCGGTCGCGGTGTGCAGCAGGGCCCGGGCCACCCCCTGACGACGGGCGTCACCGGCGACGAAGATCTGTTCGATGACCAACTCGTCGCACTCCCCGAACCGCATCACCGACTCGGTCGCGACCAGGAATCCCGCCGGGCGTCCGTCGAGGTAGGCCAGGTAGCCGTGCACGTCGGGGCGCTGCAGCGCGACTGCGACCGTTCCCTGACTGGCCTTGCGTGAGGCGACCTCCGGGCTAACCCCGGACTCGACACTGGCCGAGAGCCACAACTGGGTGAGGACGTCGCGTTCGTCCGCCGTCGTCACCGGCTGAACCACGATCGAGGTGCGGGCCACGGCTGGCTTCAGTCCTTTCGGCGGTCGAGCACGTCGAGCCTCCCCGCCAAGGCTCCCTACTGGGGAGCAGCCTA
>DUPF01000234.1 GCA_012838445.1 Intrasporangiaceae bacterium
AGCCCGAGCCGCTCGTCCTCATGACGCCCGACCCGGCCCGTGGCGGACTGCTCCTCGACATCCGGTGCGCCGACCGCACCGGGCTGCTCGCCGACCTCGGCTATGCGCTGTCGCGGACCGGGTTCGAGATCCGCGCCGCGGACGTGCGCACGTATGCCGGACAGGCCCGGGACCTGCTCCTCATCCGTCCGGTCGCACGCACCGCAACGTCCGCCGCGGTCGAGGCGATGCTCGACGCCGTGCGTGCCGCCTGCCGGTGATTCAGGGTCCGCAGGGGGCAGCGGTTAGCCTGGGGTGGTGTTCAACAGCCTCTCCGACCGCCTGACAGCGACCTTCAAGAACCTGCGCGGCAAGGGCCGGCTGTCCGAGTCCGACGTCAACAAGACGATCCGCGACATCCGGATGGCCCTGCTCGATGCCGACGTGGCGCTGCCCGTCGTCAAGGACTTCACCGCCAAGGTGCGCGAGCGGGCGCTCGGCGCCGAGGTCTCCGAGGCGCTCAACCCGGCGCAGCAGGTCATCAAGATCGTCAACGACGAGCTGACCGAGATCCTCGGCGGGGCGACCCGGACGATCCGCTTCGCCAAGACCGGACCGACGGTCATCATGCTCGCCGGCCTCCAGGGTGCGGGCAAGACGACCCTGGCCGGCAAACTCGCCTACTGGCTCAAGGAGCAGGGACACACCCCGATGCTCGTCGCCGCGGACCTGCAGCGACCGAACGCCGTCACCCAGCTCGAGGTCGTCGGTGAGCGGGCCGGGGTCCCGGTCTTCGCTCCCGAGCGCGGCAACGTCGGCGGCCATGACGCCGTCGGCGCGACCGGGGAGGGGACGAGGTCATTCGGTGACCCGGTCGCGGTCTCCCGGGCCGGCATCCGCGAGGCCGAACACAAGCAGCACGACGTCGTCATCGTCGACACGGCGGGTCGGCTGGCCGTCGATGCGGAGTTGATGCAGCAGGCCGCGGACATCCGCGCCGCCATCGACCCTGACGAGGTCCTCTTCGTCATCGACGCGATGATCGGTCAGGCCGCCGTCGAGACGGCCGAGGCCTTCCTCGAGGGCGTCGACTTCACCGGTGTCGTGCTTTCCAAACTCGACGGCGACGCCCGCGGTGGTGCCGCCCTCTCGGTCGCCGGGGTCACCGGCCGGCCGATCATGTTCGCGAGCACCGGTGAGACGGTCAAGGACTTCGAGGTCTTCCACCCCGACCGGATGGCGTCACGCATCCTCGACATGGGTGACATCCTCACCCTCATCGAGCAGGCCGAGCGGGCCTTCGACAAGGCCAAGGCCGACGAGATGTCCCGCAAGTTCCTCGCCGCCGAGGACTTCACGTTCGACGACTTCCTCGAGCAGATGTCGGCCGTGAAGAAGATGGGCTCGCTGAAGTCGATGCTCAAGATGATGCCCGGTATGGGGCAGATGGCCGCCCAGATCGACGCCTTCGACGAGCGGGAGTTCGACCGGGTCGAGGCGATGGTCCGCTCGATGACCCCCTTCGAGCGCAACCATCCCAAGCAGATCAACGGCTCGCGCCGGGCCCGGATCGCCAAGGGGTCCGGGGTCACGGTCAGCGACGTCAACCAACTCCTCGAACGCTTCGGGGAGGCCCAGAAGATGATGAAGTCCCTCGCCCGCGGTGGTGGCATCCCGGGGATGCCGGGGATGCCCGGCATGGGTGGCGGCAAGCGGGCCCGCGCCCGGCAGCAGGCCAAGCAGCAGCGGGGCCGCAAGAGCAAGTCGGGCAACCCGGCCAAGCGGGCGGCGGAGGAGCGGGCCGCTCGGGAGCGGGCGGCCGGAGGCGGTGGCGCAGCCTTCGGCGGGCAGGGTATGCCGGGGCTGGGTGGTCTTGACCCGAACGCCATCGATCCGAGCCAGTTGCCCAAGGGCTTTGACAAGTTCTTCAAGGGCTGACGTGCGCCGTCCGCACCCGGGCCGCCCTCGTCGACGGATGGTTCCGGGACCGCTTCTGGCCCGAAACCGTGACCAGAACCATCCCTCGACGGTGGGGGTCGGGGTCGACGGATGGCTCGGGACCCCGGGGTGCGTTCCCCTCTCCGCCGCCGGGGGTGGTCGCTGATGGTGCTCTTCGCTCTGGCGACCGGGTCCGCGGGGCCGCGGGTCGCATACCTCCATGGGTTGTTCGGTCAGGGACGCAACTGGATGCAGATCGCCAAGGCGGTCAGCGGCCCGGCCGGGGACCAGACCCAGGCGCTGCTGCTCGACCTGCCCAACCACGGCCGGTCGAGCTGGACCGAGGAGTTCTCGTTCGAGGCCTATGCGGCGCAGGTGATCGACACCCTCGAGACCGCGACGCGCGACGAGCCGTGGACACTCGTCGGGCACTCGCTCGGCGGCAAGACCGCGATGGTCGCCGCCCTGCAACGACCCGACCTGATCGAGCGACTCTGTGTCGTCGACATCGCGCCGCGCGACTACGGCAACCTGCACCGCTTCTCCGGCTACGTCGAGGAGATGCTGCGCCTGCCCCTGGACCGGATCCGCACCCGCGCCGAGGCCGAGGAACTGTTCCAGGAGTCCGATCCGGCCGTCAAGGCCTTCCTCCTGCAGAACCTGCGCCGGTCCGGGGACTCGTGGCGCTGGCAGGCGAACCTCGAGATGGTCGCGCGCGATATCGCCGGCGAGGCCCGGATGGGCGGTTGGCCGGTGACTCCCGGCGACTACCCGGCCTATCCGCATCAGGTGCTGTGGCTCGTCGGTGCCGACTCACGCTATGTCCAGGACCGGGATTCGGAGCCGATGCGGGAGTTGTTCCCGCGGACCCTGCAGGTCACGATCAAGGACGCGGGGCACTGGGTCCACTCGGAGCAGCCCCAGATCGTCGTCCACGCACTGCGCCGGTTCATCCTCGGCCGTCCCTGACCCGCCCGCGCGACCCCGGGTAGGGTCGTGGTCATGGCCGACGTCGTCCTCCACCTCCGCGGTCCGATCCTCGCCGGTCCCGATGATGTGCGCGCCCAGGCGTGGGTCATCGACGGGACCATCTCGTATGCGCCACCCACCTCCGCGCGGGAGGTCCGCTCGATCGACGGCTGGGTGCTGCCCGGATACGTCGACGCGCACTGTCACGTCGGACTCGGTCCGTCGGGGGCGGTCCCGGCGGCGGTGGCCGAGGAACAGGCCCGCACCGACCGGGACAACGGCACGCTGCTCATCCGGGATGCCGGTCAGGCGGGCGACACCCGGTGGATCGACGAGCGGGACGACCTGCCCAAGATCATCCGGGCGGGTCGGCACATCGCCCGCACCCGGCGCTACATGCGCGGCTATGCCCACGAGATCGAGCCCGATCAGCTCGTCTCGCGAGTGCGCGCCGAGGCCCGTGCCGGGGACGGCTGGGTCAAACTCGTCGGCGACTGGATCGACCGGGAGAGCGGGGATCTGGGGCCGTGCTGGCCGCGGGACGTGCTCACCGAGGCGATCGCCGCCGCCCACGAGGAGGGTGCCCGGGTCACGGCGCACTGCTTCGGTCAGGAATCCCTCTACGACTTCGCCGCTGCCGGGACGGACTGCATCGAGCACGCGACCGGCCTTGAGCCCGAGACGATCTCGCAGTTCGCCGAGCAGGGCATCGCGATCGTCCCGACCCTGATCAACATCGACACCTTCCCCGGGATCGCCCAGGCGGCCGGGGACAAGTTCCCGAAGTACCGCGACCGGATGCTCGACCTGCACGCCCGGCGTTACGACACGGTCCGGGCGGCCTACGAGGCGGGGGTGCCGGTCTATCTCGGCACCGACGCCGGTGGGCACATCCCGCACGGGATGGTCGCGGCCGAGGCGCTCGAACTGGAGCGGGCCGGGCTCTCCCGGGTCGACGTGCTCGGTGCAGCGACCTGGCGGGCGCGGGAGTGGCTGGGCCGACCCGGCCTGGACGAGGGCGACCCCGCCGATCTTGTCGTCCTCAAGGGCGACCCGCGGGCGGATCTGCGGCTGCTGTCCGACCCGGTTGCGATCGTGCTGCGAGGCCGGCTCGTCCCCTGACGCCGAGCCCGGCCGCCCCCCGTCGACGGATGGTTTGGGGCCCGCTTCACGGTGGAATCCGGGGTCAGAACCATCCGTCAACGGGAGTGGTTCGGAGCATCGCTCGACCTCTGGCAGAATGTTCCCTTGTACCCGCGCCGGTCCGGCCCTCTTCCGGGTCGGCGCGCCTACCCCTAAGGCATCGGTTCCCCGCGTGTTCCCCACCCGGTCTCGCCGTGCCTTGCAACATGTTGAAGGAGACCACACCAGTGGCCGTCAAGATTCGTCTCAAGCGGATGGGCAAGATCCGCACCCCGTTCTACCGCGTCGTCGTCATGGACGCGCGCACCAAGCGCGATGGCCGGGCCATCGAGGAGATCGGCAAGTACCACCCGACCGAGGAGCCCTCGGTCATCGACATCGACAGCGACCGTGTCCAGTACTGGCTCGGTCACGGTGCCCAGCCGACCGAGGCCGTCCTGGCCCTGCTCAAGGTCACCGGTGACTGGCAGAAGTACAAGGGCGAGCCCGGTGCCGAGGGCACCCTGAAGGTCAAGGAGCCGAAGAAGAGCAAGAAGGAGCTCTACGAGGCTGCCCTGGCTGCTGCGGGCGCCAAGTCCGACGCCGAGGACACCAGCGGTGCGACCACCGCCCGCAAGAAGTCCGCCCCGAAGAAGCAGGCCGAGGAGCCGGTCGAGCAGACCGACGTCACGACCGAGCCCGCCGTCGACGAGGTCAAGGCTGTCGCCGAGGAGCCCGCTGAGGAGCCGACCCCGGCCGACACCGACGGCGGGGACGCTGCCGCGGAGGGCGTCAACACCGACGCCGACTCCGGCGCAGCGGACGAGGCCAAGGCCTGATCCGGATGCTCGAAGAGGCTCTCGAGCATCTCGTCACCGGCATCGTCGACCACAAGGACGACGTCGTCGTGCGACACAAGGAACTGCGCCGGGGCGGTGAGTTGCTGGAGGTCCGGGTCCACCCCGATGACCTCGGCCGCGTCATCGGCCGCTCCGGGCGCACCGCCAGCGCCCTGCGCACCGTCATGGGTGCCCTCGCCGGCGGCAAGAACGTCCGGATCGACATCGTCGACACCGACCGGATCCGCTGACCGGGTCGGGCGACGTCACCATCATCGACGGCGGGTATGCGACACGCATGCCCGCCGTCGATGTCACCAAATCCGCCCTCCGGCGGGTGACCCCGACGGGTGTCCGAGAATTGACGCTATGAGCACCGACGACGAGATCCAGGACCGCCTGGTCGCCCGGATCGGCAAACCGCACGGGATCCGCGGGGAGGTGACGGTGCAGGTGCACACCGACGACCCGCACGACCGCTTCGTCCCCGGTGCCGTGTTCACGACGCGGGCCCCGGCGGGGTCCGGCGTCCCGCGCGAGTTGACGCTCGCGGCGGCCCGGTTGCACCGGGACATCTGGTTGCTCGCGTTCGAGGAGATCCCGGACCGCACCGGAGCCGAGAGCCTGCGCGGGACGACGCTGCACCTGCGGGCCGACGATGCGGTGGATGAGACCGACGAGGGCGACGAGAACTCCTGGTACGAGGACGAACTCGTCGGACTCACGGCGGTCGACCCGGCAGGGGAGACGATCGGCGCCGTGAGCGGGCTGCTGACCGGTGCCGCGCAGGACCTGCTCGTCGTCACGCTCCAGGACGGCACCGAGGCGATGGTCCCGTTCGTCGCCGCGATCGTCCCGGAGGTCGACATCGAGGCCGGGCGGGTCGTGATCGATGCCCCTCCCGGACTGTTCGACCTCGCCCGGGAGTGAGCCGTGCGCATCGACATCATCTCGATCTTCCCCGAATACCTTGGCGCCCTTGACATCTCGCTGATCGGCAAGGCCCGCCGTGACGGTCTGCTCGACATCGGTGTCCACGACCTGCGGGACTTCACCCACGACCGGCACCGCACCGTCGACGACACCCCGTTCGGTGGGGGCGCCGGGATGGTGATGAAGCCGCAGCCGTGGAAGGAGGCGCTGGACTCCCTTGTCGGCAGGGCGGATTCGGGCCGGCCCCGGCTCATCGTCCCCGGCCCGTCCGGGAGACGCTTCGACCAGCAGCTGGCCCGGGAACTCGCCCAAGAGCCATGGCTCGCGTTCGCGTGCGGCCGCTACGAGGGCATCGACGAGCGGGTCTACGAGTATGCGGCGGGCACCCTCGGCTTGACCGTCGACGTCGTCTCGCTCGGGGACTATGTCCTCAACGGGGGCGAGGTCGCCGTCCTCGCGATGGTCGAGGCGATCGGCCGACTCGTGCCCGGCGTGGTCGGCAACCCGGAGAGCCTCGTCGAGGAGAGCCACGAGGACGGACTGCTCGAATACCCCGTCTACACCAAGCCGGCCGTGTGGGACGACGGCACCGTCGTGCGGGAGGTGCCACCCGTCCTGCTCTCCGGCAACCATGCCGCGATCGCGCAGTGGCGGCACGAGCAGCGGGTGCGGCGGACCGCCGAGCGTCGCCCCGACCTGGTCCACCCGTCGCTGACCGGCGTCGACCTGGACGACCTCGACGTGCGCGCGGCCACCCCCGCGGATGTGCCCGAACTCCTCGTCCTGACCCGCGCATGCTGGCTGGAGGAGGTCGCCGAGGTGGCCCCGCGGTGGCGAGGACCGAACGAGAGCCTCGCGGAGCATACTGCCGCTCTGACCGAATGGCAGACCTGGGTGGTCCGCTCGCACGGCCGGCTCATCGCCTCCGTCCGGGCCCGCCGTAAACCGGGGGAGCCGCACCGGTGGTGGATCGCCCGCCTCATGGTCGCCCCGGACCAGCAGGGGACCGGACTCGGGCGGGCGCTGCTCGCGCACGCCGAGGCGCAGGCCCCCGCGGACATCACCGAGTTCTGGCTCAACACCGGCCGGTGGCGGGCCGCGAACCAGCGGATGTACAAGAAGGCCGGCTACCGCCTGCTGCCCGGCTCGAGCGAGGTCCACGAGGTCGCCGTCGACCTGGTCAAACCGCGGCGCTGATCGTCAGGGGAGTAGCGAGACCTTGAGGTCGTCGGGCAGGAGCAGAGCCCGCTCGATGAAGCGTTCGGCCACGACTGCGGTCGTCGTCTGGGCGGCCATGATCCCGATGAGGACGAGGATCTGAGCGGCAGCTGCCTGCGCCGGGGAGCCGCCCCCGAGAAGCACCCCGATGAAGGCGCCAGGCAGCGTGACGACCCCGGCCGTGCGGACCTGGTCCAGGCCTGGGATGAGCGCCTCCGGCAACCGCCGGCGGGCGACCTCGCAGATTGCTTGGCTGCGGGTCAGCCCGAGCGCGAGCGCCGCCTCGTACTGCGGCTTCTCCTCACGCAGCGTGGCGAAGGCGCGGCGTCCGACGAGCGTGTGTGCGTTCATCGTGTTGCCGGCGATGATCCCGACGACGGGGATCAATGCGATGCCCTCGAGCGGGATGGTCCCGGTCAGCAGGATGATCGTGATGACCGGGAGGAGACCGGCGAGGATCGACAGCGCTGCCCAGGGCCAAGCACGGACCGCGTCCACCCGCCGCACCGTCGTGACGACCGCGATCGCGAACATGACGGTGAGCAGGCCGATCGAGAGCCAGAGATCCTGGATGACGGCGGTGATGATGAGCGCTGCGAGTCCGAGCTGTAGGACGGCACGGGTGGCGGCGAACGCAGTGCCGCGGGCGTTGGGCAGCCGACCGACCGCATACATGACGAGGGTGAAGGTGAGCAGGAGAACACAGGCGATGACGACGGGCCAGCCGGGATCGATGGTCACGATTCAGAGGGTATGCGGTGCTCCCGGGCCCCGGTCGACCCCCGTAAGAGCGCACACCCGCCCACAGGCCACGTTCAACGCCCTGGGCGCCAAAGGTGTGACGCCCGGCGGGAGTGGGCGGATTTCCGCTGTCCCGGGGTGCTCTGGCAAGATAGACCCTCGGTCCCGAGATGACCTGGCCCCTGCCACAGGGGGAGTTCCTCGCCCCGGCACCCACCGACGAGAACGCGGCCAGCTCGCGACCACCCCGATCACCCAGATCCACAACCGCACCTGACCTGTGGCATGTGCAGAATGCGAAGCAGTCATGCAGCGTTTCGACGAGCTCGACAAGGCGTCGTTGCGGGACGACATCCCCGACTTCCGCGCCGGTGACACCGTCAAGGTGCACGTCAAGGTCATCGAGGGCACCCGCTCCCGGGTCCAGGTCTTCCAGGGCGTGGTCATCCGCCGCCACGGCGGCGGCGTCGGTGAGACCTTCACCGTCCGCAAGGTCTCCTTCGGCGTCGGCGTCGAGCGGACCTTCCCGCTCCACACCCCGATCATCGACAAGATCGAGGTCGTCACCCGTGGTGACGTCCGCCGCGCCAAGCTCTACTACCTGCGCGGTCTGCGCGGCAAGGCCGCCAAGATCAAGGAGAAGCGCGAGACCCCGGCGCACTGACCGAGCTCCCGGTGACCGAGAGCTCCGAGCAGCCCCCCGCCGACCCCCGCTCGCCACGCAGACACCTGCTTGTGGCAGCGG
>DUPF01000235.1 GCA_012838445.1 Intrasporangiaceae bacterium
CACCCGCTGGGTCTGGATGCCGATGTCGGCCGGGCCCGTCGCATACCACTGCTCGAACTTGACCGCGATGTCGTCCAGGGCCGAGGTGTCAGTCAGGTCCGCCCCGGTGGCGGCGACCTCGGCGATGCACAGCGCCATCTGGGTGTCGTCGCTCCACTCACCGGGGGCGTAGTTGCCCAGCCCGCCGCCCTTCATCACCGGCCGACCGTCCGACGGCGGAGCACCGAACTCGTAGGGCACCCCGAGCGCGTCGCCGCAGGCCTGCCCGATCAACACCCCCACCGCGCGATCCATCTGCTCGGCCGTGAACTGCTCCATGATGTCCTCCGTTTCCTGTGACCCCGAGCCTATTGCCATGGCACGCCGGTCAGTCCGCTCCGTCGAGGCCACGCAGCCGGTCCCGCGTGTCGATCAGGCGCCTGCGAGTCGTGCTGGTGAGCAGGTCCGGCGTTCCGAGCGACTGACCGTCGAGCCGCTGGTATCGGTCGACGCCGAGTGCGTCCAGGAACGGCTGAGCTCGCTGACTCGGGGACCCGGGCGGCAGTCCGAGGGTGTCCATCAACTCCTTGATCTGGACCCTGCCGCCCCAACCGAAGACCCCGTTGGCGCGGCCGACGATCCAGGCGACGGCCGCGGCGGCGGTGTCGTCCCGGGATCGGCGGCGGAAGATCCGCGGGTCCTCCCGGGCGGCGATCGTCAGCAGGCGTCGGCAGGCGGTGCGGATCTCACGGTCACCGATCAGCTCGTCGGAGACCCGGTCGGTGAGGTCGGCGGTGGCCCGCACGCGGTCCCACACATCCTCGGGGACAGCGCTAAGGTCGAGGTCCTCGTCCGGCAGTGGCTCGTCAGTCAACGCGTCCACCGCCTCCACGGAACCCAGCCGATCGACGAGGCGTCGCATCCCCCACCCGAGGCCGTCCATCCGCAGCTCTTCCGCGGCGGAAGCCATCAGGTCGATCCGCGCTCCCACGATGTCGGGGTCGTCGCGAAGGAGGTGGAAGACCTCCTCGTGCCGGTCCACCTCCTGGGTGACCGCGAGGGTCAACTCAGCGGGCAGACCGAGGCGAGCGTGCGCATACCGGATGAAGGCCCGGACCAGGGTCGGGGTCCGGGCGAACTCGTCCTCGTCCCCGGTCAACTGGATCGGCAGTGCGGTCGTCATCGCGAGCTCGGCGGACTGGGTGGTCCAGCGCAGCGGATCGTCAAGGAACATCGTCGCGAATCTCGCTATGACATGGGCGATCTCGTGGTCGAGGTCATCGTCGGGGTCCCCGATCTCGTCGCTGTCGAGGAAGTCGTGGGCGAGTTCGGTGATGTCGTCGATCTCCAAGTCGTCGGCCCAGTCGTCGGTCCACCGGCCCCCGCTGCCGACGATCTGACCGCCGGTCGGCATCCGCTTGAGGAGGAACTCCAGGAACGGCAACGCATCCGGCCACATGCCCTCCTCGATATCCGGCATTTCCTCCACCCAGGCGTCGATGGCCCGGCGCAGGGTGGCGCGCGCGTCCGCCGGGTCGATCGCGGTCATCTGCAGGCCGTGGTCAGCACTGCTGGTCCGGATGTGCTCGGCGGTTGCTGCGTTCCCGTCCTGGCTGACCAGGAAGTCGGTGATCGCTCCCCCGACGATGTGGCTGATGAGGAGGATGAGGGTGGCCTCGGTGCCGTCCGGCCAGCGGGCGGCGAGCAGTATCTCGTCACTGCGACCGGTCGGTTCGGTGATGAGGTATGCGTCGCGCACCTCGACCTCGCCGAACCGTTCCACTGCGGGATGGACCGGCTGGCGTCGGGTGGTCAGTGCCCGCCGGATCCGGGCGGCGAGGAGTTCGTCGTCGATGAGGGCGGCCAGGACGTGGAGGGCGTGGGTGGTCTCCGAGATGTCGATGTCGATGATGGACTCGACGAGGTCGTTCAGGGACATCGGTGGCCCTTCCATCCCGTCGGGTGGGCCACCGAGTGCGTCCATGGTCTCGTCGGTGGTGATGTAGTGGATCGATGCGACGAGGGCTCCGAAGTCGACCGGCGAGGACCGCAGTGACTGCCGCAGACCGTGGAGGAGCGGATCGTCCTCGATGCCGGCGGCCGGGTGCTCCCGCCGGCCAGGTCCTCGACGCGTCGCGTCACGGTGCGGTCGTCGGCGCGATCCACGCTTGCGGGCCATGCGTCCAGCCAACCACAGACGAGGTGCACGCCCTAGACATCGCACACTCACGCAGGCGCGCTGGCCCAACGGAGTCGCGGGTCCCAATTTTGGTGTCATGGCGCGTCGTTAGCAGTTGATCCGGGTTGAGCTCATCAGTGGACGGGGTCAGCGGCTCGAGCCCCCGCCGGGGCGGGTGTTCATCCTGCCGCCGCGGGCAACGTTCATCAGTTCGGCGAGGCGATCGACACCGCCCAGATCCGAGTGTGCCAGCGCAGACCTTCGGCTGGGGGACGATCCCCGATCAGTACGGCCGGCGGTGGAGCGAGGACAGCGGCTGGGACGATGCGGACAACCCGGCACCGCCTCGGGTCGAGGTCCCTGCCGATCCGCCGCGTTCTCTTCATCGCGCGCGTCAGCTATGTCGGTTTGCTCGAGCTTTGCACGCCACCTAAGTAGGCCGCTCTCATGGACCATCGGGGCGCTCCCAGAGAGTTGAGGCGATCTCTTCTCCATCATTCTTGCGAACGTGCTTTATCAAGAGTCGCTCACAATCCGGGGAGGCAACTCCTTAAGGTGCGCGACTCAACTGACAATTGCGCAATAAGCGCGTCTGGCCAACTCCATACTATGGAAGCGCCCCCACCTTGTCGGGGTGCCCGAGCGCATCAGCTTTAGAACCAGCTCTCGCAGCGCGAGTTTGAGCGGCTCGAACTGTAGGGCGTCACCTACCTGGCCTGCCGGGATCATGAGTCTGTCAACTGGAGTGGTTCGGAAGTACTGCATCGAACGATATACCTCAAGAACCCAGGGCGCATCGTCAGGGACACCTGAGTCGGGCATGATGTTCAAATAGCTCGGCACGAACTCAACCTCCCTACCGTCTGTCAGAGTCAACGCCTGGAACCGCCGCGAGGTAGACAGCACCTCTGCAACGCCGGTATTGAGTGTCACCATCCGGCCGAAAGGCCCTGTGGACGGATAGTCGCTGATCGTCCAGTACGTCTGCTCTGTACTCACCGCGTCAGGGATACCTTCGGCTATCACAGCCGCTAGATCAGCCACGATCGCATCAGCGACGGTGAAGTAATTCAGGCCATCCATGCGGCCCTGTGTGCTCTTGAACATCTTCGGTTCCGGCCCTGACGGACGCCCTGCAGGCTCCTCAAAAGCCGAGCGGTCATAGGTCCCCTGCCCCAAAACCCAGTGCTTTTGGTCCACCACAGGGACGATGTCATCCAATGCGGTGGGTTGAGCGTGCCCGAAGTTGTGTGACCTGTTTCGCAGCACCCTGCCCATAGCGCGGTACTGGCCAATGGTATCGCGCTCAATTCGGTTGAGGTCTGTCAGACTGGCGCCCTGCAGCTGGATCGCGGTGATGTCACCCCAAGTGCGCTGATGCGACGTGAACCTCTGCATCATGTTGACCGTTTGCCCAACATAGAACTCACCGTCGGCGAACTCGAGAACGTAGATCAGTGGCCCCCTCCCCCTGAACAACGGCGCCACAGACTCACTCCCCGCGAGGACAAATCTGTCGAACTGCTGTGCGGACGACATGACTGCACACTCTACGCCCAGTTCCAGCCCGGGCTCATCCCTCGCAGGCCTTTCTCGTCAGTGCAGCTGCCGGATCAGCCACGAAACACTGGGAACAGTATTCGCACGATCTGCCACCCCGCTACCACGGTGCTGCGCGCGATCTCCGA
>DUPF01000236.1 GCA_012838445.1 Intrasporangiaceae bacterium
GTCCCGGTCTCGGCGGCCGTCGGCGTGCTCGCCACGGTAGGCGGGCAGTTCCTCGTCACCCACGTCTTCGCCCTCAACACGACCCTGTCCGTCGTCGTCAACCTCGTCGGCGGCCTGTACTTCCTCTACCTTCTCCTCAAGGCGGTGCGACTGTGATCGACGTCCGGAGCGTCTCTCACGCCTACCTCGACGGCACACCCAAAGTCCTCGACGACGTCGAGGTGACCTTCCCTCCCGGGCAGGTGACGGCCCTCGTCGGCTCCAACGGCGCCGGCAAGTCCACCCTGCTCTCCGCCATGGGCCGCCTTCTCACCCCGAAGGCGGGAAGCGTCCTCCTCGACGGCGTCGACATCGCCAAGGCGCCCCCGACGACGGTCGCCAAGCGGATGGCGGTCCTGCGCCAGGACAACCGGATCTCGGCCCGGCTCACCGTCGTCGACCTGATCCGCTTCGGCCGATTCCCCTACAGCGCAGGACGACTCACCATCCAAGACCACTCGGTAGTCGAGCAGGCCCTCGACTACGTCGACATGACGGCCATGCGCGACTGCTTCCTCGACGAGCTCTCCGGAGGCCAGCGCCAACGTGCCTACATCGCGATGATCCTCGCCCAGGACACCGACTACGTCCTCCTCGACGAACCGCTCAACAACCTCGACATGCGCCACGCCGCAGCCATCATGCAGCTCCTGCGCCGCACCGCCGACGACCTCGAACGCACCGTCATCGTCGTCCTGCACGACATCAACGTCGCCTCCAGCTACTGCGACCGGATCGTCGGTATGCGCGACGGCCGGATCGTCGTCGACGGCACCCCCGCCCACGTCATGCGTACCGACGTCCTCGCCGAGGTGTTCGACATGGACATCCCGGTCCACGACATTGACGGCCACCAACTCGCCTTGCACTGGGCGCCGGACCGCCACGTCAGCCACCTCACCGACCCCAGGAGACCAGCATGAGCACGACCTCGCAGACCACCCAGCACAAGGATCGCCGCACGCTGCCCCCGCTCCACGTCGGCCGCGTCCGGCGCCGCGAATGGATCAGCGCCGACATGGTGCGGATCGTCCTCGGTGGCGAGGGCCTCGCACGCTTCGACAACCCCGAGGGGTGGACCGACACCTACGTCAACCTCCTCTTCCCGCCCGCCGACGCTCCCTACCAGGCCCCGTTCGAGCTCGACGAAGTTCGAGAGCTCGACCGGGCTCTCTGGCCGACCCCCCGCCGATACACCGTGCGCCGATGGGACCGCGACACCCGCGAAATGTGGATCGACTTCGTCATCCACGGCGACGAAGGCACCGCCGGCCGATGGGCCCGCGACGTCCAACCAGGGGAGCTGCTGCAGTTCCGCGGACCCGGCGGCGCCTACCGGCCCGCCCCTCACGCCTCACACCACCTACTCGTCGGCGACGAGAGCGCACTACCAGCCATCGCCGCAGCCGTCGAAGAGGTGGAAGCCGGGGCCCGGGTCACCGTCGTCGGCCTGGTCGACGCCCCAGACGGTCAAATCCCCTTGGAGTCGCCCGGCCGGCTCGAGCTCCACTGGCTCCACCGGCGCGACCTGGCAACCGACCCCGCGGATCCAGCGATCGCGGCCGCGCTGGTGACAGCAGTCGCGGACCTCGACCTGAGTAGCGGATGTCCAGATGTGCAAGCGTTCGTCCACGGCGAGGCCGAGGAGACCCGAGCCGTGCGCCGCTACCTCCTCGGCGACCGGATGCTCCCCCGAGAGCGGATCTCGGTCTCGCCCTACTGGCGCCGCAACTACACCGACGAAGCATGGCGCCAGATCAAACAAGACTGGGTCCGCCAGGTCGAGCAAGACAGCTAACAGACGCGGACGGCACTCGCCAACCTCACGGGCGAGACCAACACGGAGGTCCGCTGCACATCAACGGAACTGGGCTCGCTGCACAACGCCCACTGTGCGCCGGCAGGGTCCGCGGCGCAGACCTTCGCCGATGACGCAGAAGTTCGGCACTGCCGTGGCTATAGCCGCGTCCGGCGCAATATTCTACGTCGGCGGCGATGTCGTGGGTCATTCCCGACGTGCTGCACAGCGCCGCCTGTCGACCGCCCCGAACGCGGCGTACAGGACGTTCCCGCTGTGCGCGGGGCCGCCGTGCGGCCCGGTCGGAGTGGACGGGATTAGGCTTGCGGCGTGAAGGTGGTCATACCGGGGGGAACCGGTCAGGTAGGTGGGATTCTGAGACGCGCCTTGGCGGCCCGCGGCCACGAGGTAGTGGTGCTCAGCCGGCATCCAGCGCAGCTGGAGCCAGGGGTGCGGCATCGAGGATGGGACGGCCGCCACTTGGGAGACTGGGCGGCCGAGGTCGATGGGGCCGACGCGGTGGTGAACCTGGCAGGTCGCACGGTCAGCTGCCGCTACACGGCCGAGAACCTGAAGCAGATGATGGACTCGCGGGTGGAGTCCACCCGGGTCGTGGGCCAGGCGATCGCCCAGGCCGTGCGCCCACCGAAGGTGTGGTTGCAGATGAGCACCGCCACCATTTACGCCGACCGACGAGACGCCCCGAACGACGAGGACAGCGGTGTCATCGGCGGGCACGAACCAGGGGTGCCGGACTACTGGGAGTACAGCGTGCGAATCGCCCGCTGCTGGGAGGCTGCTCAGATGGAGGCGGTGGTCCCGGACACGCGACGGGTCGCCTTACGTTCGGCGATGGTGATGAGCCCGGATCGCGGCGGAGTGTTCGACGTCCTGTTGCGGATGGCACGGCTCGGGCTGGGCGGGCCCGTTGCCGGCGGCGGTCAGTACGTGTCCTGGATCCATGACCAGGACTTCGTCGCCGCGACCGTGCTTCTGCTTGAGCGAGACGACCTGGCCGGACCGGTCAACCTGGCCGCGCCTGGTCCGCTCCCGCAGCACGAGCTGATGCGCGTCCTACGCCAAACCTGGGGCAGACGATTTGGGCTTCCGGCCACTGCGTGGATGGCGGAGATCGGGGCGTGGGCGCTGCGCAGCGACACCGAGCTGCTGGCGGAGTACGCCGATCCGCTGCGATACCCCGACGGAGCCCATGCAGCCGTGAAACGCCTTTCACATCAACTGCGCAATCTGACGATCCATCCGGCCTCGGTGCGGTCCTCTGAGAGGTTCCGCAACCCATCGGGTGTGGCCCGGAAGATCCAGAACTTGATGTTCTTCGACACGGACGGCGCAGCAGGGTCTGAGAACGGTAGTGCGGTCGACAGGCGTGTGGCGGCTGGAAGCCGTCAGCTTGATGACGTCAGTCGTTTGGCGGCTGAGGTACGCCGCGGAAGGAGGCTCACTGACATCGATGTCGGCCCTGAAGCCCGCAGCGAGGATGCGGCGCCTGTCTCCCCGAGCGACTACGCCAGCGCCATCGACTTACTCGAGTCTTTCCAGGGGGATCTGGAGAACGAGGTCCTACAGAAGCGTCGCGTCGAACAGCGATTCCTACGTCAGAAGCTCTTTGGGACTCGTTCTCACGGCACGTGTTCTCTCTGTGGTCGTGAGCTCCCTGTCGATCTCCTCGTGGCAGCGCACATCAAAGCACGAGCCGACTGCTCCCGGGACGAGAAGCTCGACGTCGGGAACATTGTGATGGCAGCGTGCCACCTGGGGTGTGACGTGTTGTACGAACGCGGGTACCTCGCGGTCGACAAGCGTGGAATCGTCGTCACTGCGTCCATGGACCCAAGTGAGCCGGTGGCGGAGGAACTGAGCCGGCGCGAGGGTCGCCTATGCGCTAGCTTCACGGATGGAACTGCCAGCTACTTCGCCGCCCACTATGAGCGTGTCTTCAGGGGTGCCAGAGGCTCCTAGAGCCCTGGGCGTTCGCCGCGACGGTCGCCACCCAGCTTGCCCTGCAACGAGTCGCACAACCGATCGAGTCGCCGGCATCGCGTCCTTCACTGCCCTTCCCCCACACTTCCCCCACGGCGTCTAAGAAGGCAGTGTCGGGAGGAGCCGGTCGAACGTGGAAAACGGGGTCTGACCTGCGGTTTTGTGTGGTGGAGCCTACGGGACTCGAACCCGTAACCCCCTGCTTGCAAAGCAGGTGCGCTACCAATTGCGCCAAGGCCCCTGGGTCCTCCGCTGGAGGAGAGAGTGGGCCTAACTGGACTTGAACCAGTGACCTCTTCCTTATCAGGGAAGCGCTCTAACCGTCTGAGCTATAGGCCCGATCGCACGCACGCCAGCGAACTGGCGCGACACGCGAGATTACCTCATCGCCGCGGTCCCGGCCAAACCGGCCAGGGGCCTGAGGCAGCCGACGTCAGTCGTCGGTCAGCGTCATCTGCACGCCACCGACGAGCGCGGCGGAGACGTTGTAGAGGAACGCCCCGAGGGTCGCGATGGCGGTGATGAGGATGACGTCGATGACACCGATGACGATCGACAACGAGATCACGCGCGGCAGGCCGACGTAATCCATGATGTCGAACGGTGCCGAACCGTCCGCGGAGAACATCTTGCTGGCGATCTCGTTGACCATGTCGAACAGGCCCATGCTCTTGAGCACCATCCACAGCACGACGACCATGACGACGCCGGCGATGCCGATCGCCACGGACAGCAGGAACGAGACCTTCATCGCGCTCCACGGGTCGACCCGCGAGACAGTCAGACGCACCCGACGACCGGTCGGCGCCGGACGTGGCGCAGCGGCCTTCTTCGCCGGCACGGCCTTCTTCGCCGGAGCCTGCCCCGGTCCGCCTGGGCCGGGCGGCCGACCCGAACCGGTCTTGGCCGGCACGGCGGTGGCCGTCGCGGCACCCTTCGGGGGGCCACCTCGTCCCGCCGCGGGCTTCGTCGGCGCCGGCTTGGACGCAGATCCACCCGAGCCAGAACCAGAACCCGCCGATCCGGGACGGACCGTGCTCAACGGCTTGGTCTCGGTGGCCGAGGACGATCCGGACCCCGACGAGGAACCGCCGGACGAGGAGTCGAACGAGCCGGAGGACCCGGGGCCGGGTCGGCCCGAGGTGCCGTCAGTATCGCTCACGCGTTGTCTCCTTCATCGGTGGTCTTGTCGCTGTCATCGGCCGACTCATCAGCGGGGTGATCCGGCGCGTTCTCAGGTGACGTTACGCCATGATCCTGCGCATCTGCCATTGCATCCGGGTCAACGCCGTCCTCATGTCGCGCCTCGTCCTCGTCGTCCTCCCGCTCCGGGTTGCGGGCCACGGCCACGATCGAGTCGTTCTTGCCGGGGGTCGCGAACGAGACGCCCATGGTGAGGCGCCCGGTCCGCGAGACCTGGTCCACGCGGGTGCGCACGATGTTGCCGCGCTCCATGACGACCATGA
>DUPF01000237.1 GCA_012838445.1 Intrasporangiaceae bacterium
CTCAACCGCGAGCGGATCGAGGAGTCGGCGCTGCAGACCGGGGACGAGGTCCAGATCGGCAAGTTCCGCCTCGTCTTCTATGCCGGCCGCCCGCAGTCCTAGACCTGGTTCCGGGCGCGATGCCGCACTGACGATCGGGAAGGTCATCGCGGCCTTGCAGGCCGACTTCCCCGACCTGAGCGTCTCCAAGATCCGCTTCCTCGAGGCCGAGGGACTGCTCTCTCCGGGCCGCACCCCGGCCGGATACCGTACCTACACCGCCGCCGACGTCGAGCGGCTCCGATTCATCCTGACCGCCCAGCGGGACAACTTCTGGCCGCTCAAGGTCATCCGGGCCGCCCTGGAGGAGCAGTCGATCGAGACGGTCGAGATCGCCTCGGACCGTTCGACCCGACCCGTTCGCCTCACGGCCGAGGACCTGGCCGCGGCCGGTGGTGTGGATGCGGAGGTCATCGACCAACTCATCGCCGGTGGTCTCATCGGAGCAGACGGGTCCGGCCGGTTCGGGGCGGCCGACCGCCGGATCGTCGAAGCGGTCGCCGCGTTGCGCGGCTACGGACTGGAGACCCGGCACCTGCGGCCCTTCAAGGCCGCAGCCGATCGTGAGATCGGTTTGCTGGAGCAGATGCTCGCACCCAGTGCCCGCGGCGGTGGCCGAGACCGGGCGGCCCGGGCGGCCGAGATCGCCGGCCACCTGCTCGCCATCCACGGGGCACTGCTGCAGAAAGGTCTGGCCGACGTTCGCTGACTTCAGGCCGTGCGCAGAGTAAATTAGGGGGATGAAGCCGCTCGAAGTGATGGGCGTCCGGGTCGAGATGCCGACGAACCAACCGATCGTGCTGCTCCGGGAACGGGATGGGGACCGCTATCTGCCGATCTGGATCGGGGCTGCCGAGGCCACCGCGATCGCCTACGTCCAACAAGGGGTCGAACCACCCCGCCCGCTGACCCACGACCTCATCGTCAACGTGCTGCGCGACCTTGGGCACGAGATCTCGGCGGTACGCATCGACTCCCTCGTCGACAACGTCTTCTTCGCCACGCTCGTCATCGACGGGGACACCGAGGTCTCGGCGCGACCTTCCGACGCGATCGCCATCGCGTTGCGGGTCGGCGCACCGGTCTTCGGCAGCACCAGCGTCCTCGACGACGCCGGGGTGCACATGCCCGAGGAGCAGGAGGACGATGTCGCGGCGTTCAAAGACTTCCTCGACTCGGTCAGCCCGGAGGACTTCGCCGAAGGTGGCTCGGAAGGCACCGAATGAGCACATCCGGCGACGACGCGCCGCGTCGGTGATTGACGGCATGGCAGCCGGGGCCGTACCGTCTACGACAGAGCACTGTGACAGATGTGATTAGTGTGACGAACTGGCCGGCTGCCTGCCGGGCAGTTCGTGTGATGAGCAAGGAGCGCCCATGAGCACGGCGGAGCAGCCGACGACCCCGACGAGCGTCCCCGTCGGCTCCCAGGGTGTTCTCTTCGACACCGGCACCACCGAGTTGAGCGAGGAGACCGGATACCGCGGCCCGACAGCCTGCAAGGCGGCCGGTATCACGTATCGGCAACTCGACTACTGGGCTCGCACCGGTCTCGTCGAGCCGAGCGTGCGTTCGGCCACTGGATCCGGGTCCCAGCGGCTGTACGGATTCCGAGACATCCTCGTCCTCAAGGTCGTCAAGCGTCTCCTCGACGCCGGCGTCTCCCTGCAGCAGATCCGGCTCGCGATCACCTCACTGCGTGCCGCCGGAGTCGACGAGTTGTCCCAGATCACCCTCATGAGCGACGGCGCCACAGTCTACGAATGCACCTCACCGGATGAGATCGTCGACCTGCTCGCCGGTGGCCAGGGTGTCTTCGGCATCGCCCTGGGCAAGGTGTGGCGTGAGGTCGAGGGCGAGTTGGCCGAGCTCCCGAGTGAGCGTCCGGAGGACGAGACCCCGGCCGCCCACCCCGGCGACGAGCTCAGCGCCCGTCGCGCCGCCCGCATGGCCTGACCGCGTCCGGCGAGCCGCCCTGGTCGGGGGTAGGCTCGGGAGCCGTAACCTCGCCGTGCGCACCCGGTGCGCAGTCGCCCGCAGGAGAGTGCTCTGAAGATGACGCCGACGTCCGCCTTCACCGATCGCCACATCGGTCCCCGCGATGCCGACCTCGCGACGATGCTGCAACGGGTCGGCTACGACTCGCTCAACGCCCTGACCAATGCCGCTGTGCCGGAAGGGATCTCCGGCAGTGTCGACCTCGACATCGAGCCGGCCGAGTCGGAGTATGCGGTCCTCGACGAGTTGCGCTCCTTCGCCCGCGACAACACGGTCACCACATCTATGATCGGGATGGGCTACTACGGGACGATCCTGCCGCCCGTCATCCAGCGCAACGTCCTGGAGAACCCAGGCTGGTACACCGCCTACACGCCCTATCAGCCGGAGATCTCGCAGGGCCGGCTCGAGGCCCTGATCAACTTCCAGACCGTCGTCGCCGACCTGACCGGCCTGCCGACCGCCGGGGCCTCGCTCCTCGACGAGGGCACCGCGGCCGCCGAGGCGATGACCCTCATGCGACGCAGCAGCAAGGTCGCGCAGGACGCCGTCCTCGTCATCGACGCCCAGACCTTCCCGCAGACCCTCGCCGTCGTGCAGACCCGTGCGGCCGCCCTGCAGTTCGACGTCGTCGTCGCCGACCTGACCGGGGTGCGCGATGCTGACGGACTGCGGGAGGTGGCCGGCGGCCGGGACGTCTTCGGCGTGCTCGTGCAGTACCCGTCCGCGGACGGGCTGATCCACGACTGGTCGGCCCTGACCGCCGCAGCCCATGAGGCCGGTGCGCTCGTCACCGCAGCGGCGGACCTGCTCGCGTTGACGCTGCTGCAGGCACCCGGGGAGTGGGGCGCCGACGTCGCCGTCGGGACCACCCAGCGGTTCGGGGTGCCGATGGGCTTCGGTGGACCGCACGCCGGCTACATGAGCGTGCGGGCCGGGCTCGAGCGGACCCTGCCCGGCCGGCTCGTCGGCGTGTCGGTCGACGCCCACGGGAGTCCCGCATACCGACTCGCCCTGCAGACCCGGGAACAGCACATCCGCCGGGAACGGGCCACCTCCAACATCTGCACCGCGCAGGTGCTGCTCGCCGTTCTCGCGAGCATGTACGCCGTCTATCACGGACCCGACGGGTTGACCCGGATCGCGCAGGAGGTCCACGGCAAGGCCACGGCACTCGCGGACGCGCTGCGCTCCGGCGGGGTCGCGGTGCGCGAAGGCACCGTCTTCGACACCCTGACCGTGGACGTGCCCGGACAGGCCGACACCGTGGTCCAGGCCGCCCTCGACGCCGGGATCACCCTCTGGCAGCAGAGCGCCGACGAGGTCCGGGTCAGCGTGGACGAGACGACCACCTCCGCCGACCTGGCTGCGGTTGCAGCAGCCTTCGGGGTCGCCGCCCCGCTCGCAGCGCAACCGGCTCCGATCGGCGGGGACCTGGCCCGGGAGAGCGAGTTCCTCACCCACCCGACCTTCCACGCCTACCGCAGCGAGACGGCGATGCTGCGCTACCTGCGTCGGCTCAGCGACCGGGACTTCGCCCTCGACCGCGGGATGATCCCGCTCGGGTCGTGCACGATGAAGCTCAACGCGACGACCGAGATGCTGCCGATCACGTGGCCGGAGTTCAACGCCCTGCACCCGTTCGCCCCCCGGGAGCACAGCACCGGCAGCCGGCGCCTCATCGAGCAGTTGGAGACCTGGCTGTGCGAGATCACCGGCTACGACGCCGTCAGTGTGCAGCCGAACTCCGGCGCCCAGGGCGAACTCGCCGGCCTGATGGCGATCCGGGCCTACCACCAGTCGCGGGGAGAGGCCCAACGCGACATCTGTCTCATCCCGGCCAGTGCCCACGGCACCAACGCCGCGAGCGCCGTGATGGCGGGGCTGAAGGTCGTCGTCGTCAAGACCGCTCCCGGCGGGGACATCGACATGGTCGACCTCAAGGACAAGATCGAGCAGCACCACGCCCGCCTCGCGGCGATCATGGTGACCTACCCCTCGACCCACGGCGTCTTCGAGGACGGCATCGTCCAGTTGTGCGAGATGGTCCACGACGCCGGAGGCCAGGTCTACGTCGACGGCGCCAACCTCAACGCCCTGGTCGGGCTGGCGCGGCCGGGCAAGTTCGGCGCCGACGTCTCCCACCTGAACCTGCACAAGACGTTCTGCATCCCGCACGGTGGTGGTGGCCCCGGCGTCGGCCCGATCGGGGTCCGCGAACACCTGGCCCCGTTCCTGCCCAACCATCCGGTCACCGGCGATGGGCCGACCACCGGGGTCGGGCCGATCTCGGCGGCTCCGTTCGGGTCCGCGAGTATCCTGCCGATCTCGTGGACCTACATCCGGCTCATGGGCGCCGCAGGTCTGCGCAAGGCGACCCAGGTGGCGGTGCTCAGCGCCAACTACGTCGCGGTGCGGCTGGCCGATTCGTATCCGATCCTCTACACCGGCGCCAACGGTCTGGTCGCCCACGAGTGCATCCTCGACATCCGGCCGCTGACGAAGGCGACCGGGGTCACCGTCGACGATGTCGCCAAGCGGCTCATCGACTACGGGTTCCACGCTCCGACGATGTCGTTCCCGGTCGCCGGCACCCTCATGGTCGAGCCGACCGAGAGTGAGGACCTCGGCGAACTGGACCGCTTCATCGACGCGATGATCGCGATCCGGGCCGAGATCGCCCAGGTCGAGCGGGGTGAGGTCAACGCCGAGGACTCGGTGCTGCGGCACGCACCGCACACCGCTGCCAGCCTGGCGGGGGAGTGGGACCACCCCTACGACCGGATGGTGGCCGCGTTCCCGTCCGGGGTCACGGCGGACAAGTACTGGCCCCCGGTCGCCCGCATCGACGGCGCCTACGGGGACCGGAACCTGATGTGCTCCTGCCCGCCGATCGAGGATCTCGCCGACGCCTGACCCGCCCCGTCGCCGCCACAACTTCGCAATTGC
>DUPF01000238.1 GCA_012838445.1 Intrasporangiaceae bacterium
CGCTCGTCGGGTATGACCACGCCCGACTCGACCTGACCGTGGCCGGCGAGCAGACGCATACCGACCTGCCGCGACTGCGGACCGGAGGAGTCGGCGCACAGTTCTGGTCCGTCTTCGTCCCCGCCCAGCTCAGCGGGGACGCCGCCGTCGCCGCAACGCTCGAACAGATCGACTTCGTGCACGACATGACCCGGCGGTTCGCCTCGGAGTTGGCGCCGGCGCGGACGGTTGCCGACGTCGAGGCGGCCTGGCGGTCCGGTCGGATCGCCTCCCTCATGGGAGCCGAAGGCGGGCACTCGATCGGCTGCTCACTCGGGACCTTGCGCATGCTCTTCGCGCTCGGGGTGCGCTATCTGACGCTCACCCACAACGACAACATCCCGTGGGCCGACTCGGCGACCGACGAACCGGTGCTCGGCGGGCTGTCCCGGTTCGGGCGGGAGGTGGTGCGCGAGATGAACCGCCTCGGCATGCTCGTCGACTGCTCCCACGTCTCCGCCGACACGATGCGGGATGCGCTCGACGTCTCGGAGGCGCCGATCATCTTCAGCCACTCCTCGGCCCGGGCGGTATGCGACCACCCCCGGAACGTGCCGGACGACGTGCTCTCGACATTGGAGACCAACGGCGGGGTCTGCATGGTGACCTTCGTCCCGAAGTTCGTCTCGCCCGCGGTCCGCGCATGGGACCTGGCCGCTGCCGAGGATGCCCGGGCGGAGGGGGTGGATCCGGCCGACTTCGAGGCCTATGGCGCCTTCTGTCAGCGGCGCCGGCAGCAGTGGCCGCAGCCCACCGCCACCGTCGAGGATGTCGTCGAGCATGTCGAGCATGTGCGCGAGGTCGCCGGGATCGAGCATGTCGGGCTCGGTGGCGACTACGACGGGGTGGACCTGCTCCCCGACGGGCTCGAGGACGTCTCCGGCTATCCGGCCCTGCTCGAGGCGCTGGCGAAGCGGGGCTGGTCGGATGCGGACCTGGCCCGGCTCACCAGCGGCAACATCCGGCGCGTGCTCGGCGACGCCGAAGGGGTGGCCGCGGCACTGCAGCGGCAGCGGGAGCCGGGCCTGGCGACGTTCGAGGAGCTCGACGGGGAGCCGGCGGCACGCTGACGTGGTGTGCGCCTGGCGCCTGCCGCCTGGCGTCCGCGCACCTCACGCCCGCGCTCTCCCACCCTCCCCCCACCGCGAAGGTGGGCAAACCGTCGGTTTCCGACGCTAAAGTCGACCGAACGCCCACCTTCGCGGCAGGAGGACCGGCTCGTGGTCCGCAGTTCGGCGCTCGGTGCGCGCCGGAGGCAGCACGCAGTAACGTGATGTTATGACCGACATCACCCCGACTGACCAGTCCACCAAGATCGCGGAGTACGCCCACCCCGAGCGGCTCGTGACGACGACCTGGCTCGCCGAGCAGATCGAGGCCGGCGCCACCGGGCCGGGCCGTCCGATCGTCATCCTCGAATCCGATGAGGACGTCCTGCTCTACGACACCGGGCATATCCCCACCTCGCTGAAGCTCGACTGGCACCAGGACCTCAACGATCCGCTCTCGCGCGACTACGTCGACGGTGAGCAGTTCGCCCGCGTCATGACCGAGCGGGGCATCGCGCGGGACACGACCGTCGTCATCTACGGAGACAAGAGCAACTGGTGGGCCGCCTACGCGCTGTGGGTGATGACGCTCTTCGGCCACGAGGATGTCCGCCTCCTCGACGGCGGCCGCGCGCTGTGGATCGCCGAGGGTCGCGAGACGACCCGCGAGGTGCCGCAGGGAGAGGCGAGCGAGGCATACCCCGTCGTCGACCGCGACGATGCACCGATCCGGGCCTTCAAGGATGACGTCCTCGCCCACCTCGGCAAACCCCTGGTCGACGTGCGCTCCCCCGGGGAGTTCACCGGTGAACTGCTGCACATGCCGGACTACCCGCAGGAGGGGGCGATGCGCGGGGGGCACATCCCCGGAGCCAAGTCCGTGCCGTGGGCCCGTGCCGCCAACGAGGACGGCACGTTCAAGTCCCGCGCCGAACTCGAGGCGATCTACCTCGACGAGCAGGGCCTGACACCCAGCGACGATGTTGTCGCCTACTGCCGCATCGGTGAGCGCAGCAGCCACACGTGGTTCGTGCTGACCCACCTGCTCGGGTTCGACACCGTGCGCAACTACGACGGATCGTGGACCGAGTGGGGCAACACGGTTCGGGTGCCGATCGAGCGGTGAGCGACGATAGGGGTATGTCCGCCCCGCTTGCCGAGATCGCTGCCGACTTCCGCGACGCCGCCCCCGCCGACCGGCTCCAACTGCTGCTCGAGTTCAGTGACGAGTTGCCGGATCTGCCGCAACGGTTCGCCGACGCGCCGGAGCAGCTCGAGCAGGTGCACGAGTGCCAGACCCCGCTGTTCCTCGCCGTCGAGGTCGGCACCGATCCCGACCTCACCCCGGAGGAGCAGCGGGTCTCGCTCTTCTTCTCCGCGCCGCCGGAGGCGCCGACGACCCGCGGCTTCGCCGGGATCCTCCACGAGGGTCTCGACGGGCTGACGGTGGCGGAGGTCCTCGCGACCTCGGATCAGGCGCCGATGGAGTTCGGTCTGGCCGAGGTCGTCTCGCCGCTGCGGATGCGCGGCATGGTCGCGATGCTCAGCCGGATCAAGCGGCAGGTGCGGTTGCGGACCACGGCCTGACCCGCATACCGGCAGCGCCTCCGATCAGCTCAGCCGACTCGTCGTCGGCACCTTCTCCCACTGCGGGAACGGGTCCGCCCGCGGCGGGCGCGGGATCGGCCGGTGGCAGATCAGCAGGAAGCACCGCTCGGTGAACTCCAGCGGCTCCTCCTGGCGGTGCAGTTCGAGCAACTCCTCGGCGTAGCCCTCGACGGTGAAGTCCGCGGGCAGCTGCCACGGCATCCAGCGCAGGTAGGACACGAGGGTGTCGACGCCGTCGAAACGGATCGGCCCGTGCCACTCCTGCGCCCGTTCGATGATCAGTCCGGCGTCTTCGGCCTCCTCTCGCAGCCGGGCGAGCGTGATCGACGGGTAGGCCGGCCCCACCCCGAAGTGGGCCGCCAGGTCGTCGAGATTGTGACCGTCGACCTGCTGGGTGACGAACCAGCCCCCGGGCCGCAGCACCCGCACCACCTCGGTCGCCGAATAGGACTCGTGGCGGGAGATGACGACGTCGACCGACTCGTCCGGGTAGGGCAGCGGATCGCCGCTGTCCCCGTCGTGCTCGGTGACCTCGATTCCCAATGGTGTCAACCGTTCTCGCGCGACGGCGAGGTTGGGTGGCCAACCCTCGGTGGCGTGCATCTCGATCGGTAGCGAGTCCCGGATCGAGAGGAGGAACTCCCCGCCGCCGGTCCCGAGGTCGAGTCCCGAGCCGGCCGAACCGAATTCATAGCGGACGAGTTGCTCGTAGTCCCAGGGCGGCGACTCCTCGAACACCCGCCCGATGAACTCGCTGAAGTCCCACCCGCGCGTCGGCTCCTCCCACAGCGCGGCCCAGCGCGCGACTAGTGCCGCCGTCCCACCCGATGTCCCGTCCACCCCTCCATTGAACCGCCACGACAGCCACCTCGTCACGGGAGTCCAACGACCAACCCCGGTCCGCAACGCGTTTCGCAACGGTCTCGGGAGGAACATCGCAACAATGGGGTATGCCGTCCGCACCTCTCCCGTCCCCGCACGAGGGTCTGCTGGCAGCCGTGCGCGCGGCACTCCTGCCGCACGCCGACCCCGAGCGGGCGGCCGGGCAGCAGCGCTACATGAAGTCGACGCTGCCCTATCTCGGGTTGACCAGTCCGGCCCTGCGCAGGGTGCTGCGACCGGTGTGGGCGGATCCGATCCACCGGATCGAGCACCGCGGTCAGTGGGAGGCGACGATCCGCGCCCTCTGGGACGGCGCGAGTCACCGCGAGCACTGGTATGCGGCCCTCGCCCTCTACGGGCACCGCACCTATGCGTCGTGGCGGGACCCGCAGATGGTGCCGCTGCTCGAGGACCTGATCCGGTCCGGGGCGTGGTGGGACGTCGTCGACGACATCGCCACCCATCACGTCCGCGAGCTGCTCCTGGGTTGGCCGGACGTCATCGCGCCGGTGCTCCGGGAGTGGTCCCGCGATGAGTTCCTGTGGATCCGCAGGGCCGCGATCATCGCCCAGGTGGGGGCCAAGGAACGCACCGACACGGCGCTGCTCACCGATGTCGTCGAAGGGAACATCTCGGACCCGGACTTCTTCTCCCGCAAGGCAATCGGCTGGGTGCTGCGGGACTATGCCCGCACCGATCCGCAGTGGGTGCGGGCCTTCGTCGCGGATCATCCGGACCTGTCCGGGCTATCCCGCCGGGAGGCGCTCAAACACCTCTGAGCCGCGTTGGCCGGCGGGTCACTCCTGCGCGGTGGCGGACTCAGCGGCCCCCGCCTCGCGTGTCACCTCGCGCGCCCCCTCGCCATCGTCCTCCGGCGGCTCCGGCTCGACCTCGATCTCGGCACCGTAGGACCACGGCTCGCGCACCGGCAACGAGTCGCCGCTCCAGAACCGTCCCGGGTCGTACCACTGCGCCGGCACCTCGTCGCGCAGGATGCCCATCTCGGTCAGGGTCCGCCCGACGATCTCGGCGCAGAACGCGTCGTTGGGCGCGATCCGGCCCCGTTCCCGGTCCCGACGAGAGACGTACGCATCCCGGCCGCGCAACCAACTGAGCGCCAGCCCCGGATAGGACGGGAACCGCACCCCGTCCAGGCGGGCGATCGCGAGCATCATCCGGTCCTCCTCCACCTGCCCCACCTCGGGGGTGAGTTGGCGGAGGAAGGCGCGCTGCCCATACCGGTGCTGCCACCGCTGGACCGCCTCGCGCAGGTCGTGCAACTGGGTGCCGCGTTGGTGCCGGCCGGCCCAGTAGTCGAACATCGCCTTGCCGATCTCGGCGTGCCACAGCAGCGGCGGCAGGTCGTCGATGACGACAGCCATGCCGACGTGGTTGACCGGGCTGTTCGTCGCGGCATGCATGATCCTGTTGATGACCGTGTAGCCGCGGAAGATCCACAGGTCACCGGTGCGCGAGGCGGCAAGCCCCTCCTCGAGACTGATCCGACCGGGACGCATGGCCCAAGTCTGGCAGTCCGGCCGACGTCGTGACAGGATCCGCGATATGCCGTCGCGTGAACGCTGGATCAAACTCCTCGGCCTGGGCACGATCATCGGGGTCGCCGCCTCGGGGGCCCTCGTGGCCCGGGCGGCGCGGCCGCGACGGGACTATGAACGCTGGGAGATCACCGAGCGGTTGCACCGTCGCTACGACGAGGCCCGGGAGCGCCTCGAGGTGGCCGAAGGTGGGGTCTGGGGCGCCGAATAGCCGCTGCGGAGCCGCTCCCCCTTCCGCAGGACCGGTCCGGCTGGCAGGCTCGGACCATGACGACTCCTTCCGGCACCTTCACCTCCCCCGTCGACCAGAGCGACCTCGCGACCTATGCGTGGGGCACTGACAATGCGAACCCGCGCGGCATCGTCCAGATCGCGCATGGTCTCGGTGAGCACAGCAGCAGGTATGCGCGACTCGCCGATGCGCTCACCGCCGCCGGCTATGTGGTCGGGGCGATCGACCACCGCGGGCACGGGGCGTCCATCGCCGACGGCGGCGTCCCGGGTGACTTCGGCGCCGCCGGGTGGGACGGGCTGGTCGCGGACCTCGTGGCGTTCGGGGCGTCGCTGCGCGAGCAGCACCCGGGGTTGCCGATGTTCCTCATCGCGCACTCGATGGGATCGATGGCCGCGCAGTCGGCGATCCTCGACCACGGTGACGGGTATGCCGGGGTCGTGCTCTCCGGCTCGACCGCGATCGACGTCCTCGCCGCGAACATGGCGAGCAGTCCCGAACCGGCCGGGCTGGAGGCCTTCAACGAAGGGTTCGAGCACCGCACCGGGTACGAGTGGCTCTCCCGGGACGAGGCCGAGGTCGACGCCTACGTCGCCGACCCGCTGTGCGGCTTCCCGGTGCCCGATTCGACGATGCCGCAACTGTTCTCGCACGCCGGTCGGGTCGGGGACCCGGAGGCGCTGCGCAGCATCCGACCCGATCTTCCGATCCTCATCATCTCCGGCGACGCCGACCCGCTCGCCGGCGGCGGCCAGCTCATCGAGCTGCTCGGTCAACGCTACCGGGACGCGGGGGTTCGCGATGTGACCGTGCGGCTCTACCCGCAGGCGCGGCACGAGGTCTTCAACGAGACCAACCGGGACGAGGTCGTCGGTGACGTCCTGGACTGGCTGGGCGCGCATACCTCCGCCTGAGCCACTATGCGCTGCCCGCGTGACCCTGCCCTGCGGCGGCGCGCGCGGCTAGGCTCACAGGGATGAACATCGTCTTCGTCGAGCCGTCGTTCCCGCGGAACCAGCGACGGTTCGTCCATGCGCTGCGCAGTGTCGGGGCCAGCGTCTTCGGCGTCGGCGAGACCCCCGAGGACTGGCTCGAGGACGAGGTGCGGGATGCCCTCGTCGGCTACTACAAGGTCGACAATGTCACCGACGTCCACCAACTCGACGCGGCGGTGCGGTGGGCCCAGGGGCAGCGCTGGATCGATGCGTTGGAGTCCACCGTCGAGAGTCACCAGATGGCGGCCGCGCAGGTGCGCGAGTGGCGCGGCATCCCGGGCACCTCGATGCACACGACGTGGCTGTGCCGGGACAAGCCGTCGATGAAGGAGACCCTGCGGGCGGCCGGCATCCCGACCGCGGCGAGCACCGCCGCCGAGACGGCCCAGCAGGTGTGGGACTTCGCCCGGGCCGTCGGTTATCCGCTCATCCTCAAACCGCGGGCCGGGGCGGGCGCCCAGGGCACCGTCCGGGTCGACACCGACAGCGAACTGCAGGCGGCACTCGGCGGATTCGGGGCGGCCACGAGCATCGCCGTCGAGGAGTTCGTCGAGGGGCACGAGGGCTTCTACGACACGATCTCCATCAACGGACACGTCGTCCACGACTGGATGAGCCACTACTACCCCAACGTCCTCGAGGCGATGCGACACCGGTGGATCTCACCGCAGTTCCTCACGACGAACCGGATCAACGACTCCTCGATGTATACCGAGATCCGTGAACTCGGGGCGCGGGTCAACGACGTCCTCGGGATCGGGACCTCGGCGACCCACATGGAGTGGTTCTTCGGACCGAAGGGGTTGCGCTTCTCCGAGATCGGCTGCCGCCCACCGGGAGTCGGTTGCTGGGACCTGTACTCCGCAGCCAACGATGTCGACGTCTACCGCGAGTGGGCGCACGCCATCGTGCACGGGTCGGCGGAGCGCCCCCTCTCCCGCGGGCACTCGGCCGGGATCGTCGCGTTGCGCCCGGACCGGGACGGACAGATCCACGGCTACTCCGGGGTCGAGGCGATCGGGGACCGCTACGGCCACTGGATCATCGACGCGCACCTGCCCGGTCCGGGCACCCCGACCCAGGGGGTCGAGGCCGGATACATGGCCAATGCGTATGTGCGGATGCGCCACCCCGACTATGACGTCCTGCGCGCCATGCTCGACGACGTCGGCCGGACCGTCCACGTCCACGCGGGCTGACGAGCACCGACCCGATGACCACCACCGTCCTGCTCGGGCCGCAGCGCTTCCGCCTGACGGCCGGCACCGTCGTCGCCGAGGTCGCTCCCGAGGGTCCCGTCGTGACGATCACCGCGGGGTGGCGGGACCGGGAGATGGAGGACGCCGAACTCGACGAGGTCATGGGCGGCCGCTCGCACAACCTCAACCTGTTCCACCGCTTCGGTCACGTCCTGCGCAACGACCGGACCTTCCGCCGGGCGGGCGCCGCCTACAACCGGGCCACCGAGGAGGCGAGCAGTCTGTACCGGCTGCGGTTGGGGCACGCCCTCGACGCGGTCTACTCGACCATGCGCCGCGACGTGCGCGAGGATCTGGCCGACTCGGCGCTGCGGGCCGGGCTGCAGTCAGTGCGCGACATCGACGCCTGGTATCTGTGGCTCACCCACGAACTCGAGCAGGAACTGCGCGCCGAGAGCGGCATGGACACCTCCGAGGTCGTCGGCCACCACCGCGACGAGATCCGCGAGATCCTCTCCGGCGCAGCGGCGCTCGCGATCGCCGGTGGACATGTCGGATTCCTCAGTTGGTGTCTGCGGTTGTTCGACATCACCCCGCCGCCGGAGTTGCCGGTCGTCGGCTGGTCGGCCGGTGCGATGGCGCTGACCGAGCACATCGTCCTCTACAACGACAAGGGGCCGGCCGGGGTGCAACCGGCCGAGCTCTGGGACCGTGGTCTGGCCCGGGCCCCCGGGATCATCGTCATGCCGCACGCGCGGCGCCGGATCCAGTTCGACGACCCGGCCCGCAACCAGGTGCTCGCGCACCGCTTCACCCCGACCCGGGTGGTCCTCCTCGACGACGGCTTCCGCCTCCCCGTCGGCGCGGACGGCACGCTGCCCGACACCGCCAAGATCGTCACCCTCGACGGCACCATCACGACCCTGGCCCAGGACCTCACCACGACGAACGAGGTTGAGGCATGAGGAAACTCGCGATCAACCGCCTCCTCGAACGTCCCGTGGACGAGGACCGGGCCGAACGCTTCGTCACCAAACACGGCTCCCCGATCGTCGAGGGCAACCGGGCGACGTTCCTCTGGGTCGGGGACGCCGACGAGGTCCTCGTCCGCCACCGGGTGCTCGGACTGCCGGACCCGCTGCGCATGAGGCGAGTCCCGCATACCTCCCTCTGGTATGTCTCCATCGACATGCCGCCGGAGTCCCGCGTCGAGTACCAGTTCGAGATCGTCCGCGGCGGGGTGCGCGAGTCCTACGTCAACGACCCGCTCAACCCGCGGCTCGCGCACGGGCCGTTCGGGGCCAGTTCGGTGTGTGCGGCGACCGGCTATGCCGTCCCAGAGTGGAGTCTGCCGGACCCGGAGACCCGCCCCGGCGAGTTGACCGACCACACGCTGGCGTCCAAGGCGATGCGCCGCCAGATGCACTTCCAGGTGTATGTGCCGGCCCGGTTCATCCCGCTCATCCAGTACCCGCTGCTCATCGTCCACGACGGCACCGACTACCTCGAGTACGCGTCGATGAAGACCGTCCTGGACAACCTCATCCACCGCGGCGAGATCGCCGACCTCATCGTCGCGTTCGTGCCCCCGGTGGACCGGCTCATCGAGTATGCGAATCACGCGCCGCACGCCCGGTTCATCGCCCGCGAACTCGTCCCGTACCTGTCCAAGCAGTACCCCCTGCTCGAGATCCCCAACGGCCGCACCCTCATGGGCTCGAGTTTCGGCGGGATCGCGTCCCTGTCGACGGCGGTGCGTTATCCGAACGTGTTCGGTGCCCTGCTGCTGCAGTCGGCGTCGATGGTCTTCACCGACATCGCCTTCGACCACGGCGGTGGCGCGGTGTTCGACCCGGTCGTGAAGTTCGTCAACGCCTATCGCGCCCGCCCGCGCCGGGTCGTGGACCGGATCTATCAGACGTGCGGGATGTACGAGGACCTCATCACCCCGAACCGCTCGATGGTCTCGGTGTTCCGGGAGGCGGGGATGACGGTGCGCTACCGCGAGGCCCGCGACGGCCACAACTGGGAGAACTGGCGCGATCGGCTCCGTGACGGGCTCACCTGGCTGCATCCGGGGGACCAGCGCTTCGTGTATGAGTGAGCGCCACGTGCCCGCCGCCGCGCCAGCAATAGCTAGCGCGCCACCGTGGTTTTCGTGCGGGGGCACGGTATTGGCGCGCGAAGGGAACTCTGGCGCGGTCTACGCTGACGGGATGAGCGCCGACACCGGGCCGCACCCGCATCATCGACGCGCGATCGTGCGCCTCATTCTCGCGGCGGTCGTCGCTGCCGTCGCGACGATCGTGCTGGCCCGGTGGCACTCGGCTCTCGTCGCCGCACTTCTCGGCTGGACGCTCGGGGCCGCGATCTACACGGGGTGGACGTGGTCGGTGCTCGCCCGGTGCAGCGGCGAGGAGACCCGCGAGCACGCCCAGCGCGAGGATCCGGGTCGGCGCAGCAGCGACCTGGTCCTCACCGGCGCGAGCGTGGCCTCCGTCGGGGGGTGTCGCCGTCATGCTCGCCGGGGGTTCGACATCGGGTCTTATCGCCGCCCTCATCGCACTGGCCGCGATCGCCGCGTCCTGGACCGTCATCCAGACCGTCTACACGGTGCGCTACGCCGCCGCCTACTACACGGCACCGGTCGGCGGCATCGACTGGAACGAGGGAGAGTCGTACCTGCCGGACTTCCGGGACTTCGCATACCTGGCCTTCACCCTGGGGATGACCTATCAGGTGTCGGACACGAACTTGGCGACCCGCCCGGTCCGGCGGCTGGCGCTGCAGCACTCGCTGCTGTCCTACCTGTTCGGCGCGGTGATCCTCGCGATGACGATCAACCTCGTCGTCCAACTGGCCCCTAGCTGACCTGCCCCGGGCCGGACACCGGGCGGTGGGTCAGTCGTGGACGTGCCCGCGCAGCGCCCGGCCGAGCTGCTCAGCCTCCGCGACGGTGTTGTTGACGTGGAACGAGAGCCGCAGGCGTCCGGCCCGCACACTCCCCACCGCCTCGAGCCGACCCAATCGGCCCGGGACCGTGGGGTCGGCGACGAGCGAGCGGATCGCGCTGCCGCCGGGCTCGAGATCGGCTGCGATGGCGAAGGCCGCCTCGACCTGAAGCGCGTGCCGGTGCAGTTCGCCGATCCCGATCCCTTCGAGGAATCGCAGCGACGCGTTCGTGCCGACCCACAGGAACCATGCCGGGGAGACGTCGAACCGGCGCGCATCCGGAGCCAGCCGCAGCGGCAGGCCATAGATCGAGTCCCACGGATCGGCTCCGGCGTACCAGCCGGCCTGGCTCGGGACGAGGCTGTCGAGGACGTCGTCACGGACCGTGAGGAAGGCGGTTCCCCGCGGCGACAGGAGCCACTTGTAGGTCCCGCAGACGGTGAACGCGAACCGGCCCGCGTCGACCGGCAACCACCCGGCCGCCTGGGTCAGATCGACGAGCACCCGGACGCCGTGCCGATCGGCGGCGTCGGCGATGGCATCGAGATCGGCGATGGCACCGTCGGCGGACTGCACCGCCGAGACCGCCACGAGGTGGACATCGTCGTCGATCTCCCCCGCCACCGCATCCAGCGGCACCTCCCGGACCCGCACTCCACGTCCCTGCTGTGCCGCGAACGGGAAGGTCACACTCGTGAACTCGCCTGTCGCGGTGAGGACCTGGGCGCCATCCGGGACCGATGCGGCCACCAGAGCGACGAGCGGTGAGACCTGGTGACCGATCGCGACGGTGCCGGGCTCGACGCCCACGAGCCGCGCATACCGCTCCCGGGCCCGGGCGATGACCGTGTCGAACGAGCCGGCGTCGATCCGGCCGCGACGCCAGTCGGCGAGGACCGAGTCCATCGCACCGGATGTGCTCCGCGGCGGCAACCCACTGGTCGCCGTCGCGAAATACAGACCGTGGGCCACGAAGGAGGCCGCCCAGGGCCAGGTGCTCGACATACTCCGACCGTACGTGCTGCGTCCGGGAACGAGAACCCGGGGGAGGCGGACCAGAGCCTACTGAGCTGGGAGACGTCCGAGGAGCTGCTGGATCGCCGCGATGAGCGCCCGCTGTTCCTCGGCGGTGAGATCCCCGTCGAGGAAGAGCTCATCCACTGTCGCCCGCACCTGTTGGATCTTGTCGCGGAGATTGCTCTCCTCCAGGTTGCGGGAGAGCCGGTTCCAGGCCTTCTCGAGATCCTCACGTGCGTCGTCGTCTTCGACGGCGCTGATTTTGGCCGCCACTGCATCCACGGCGTCACGAAGGGTCGGTCCGGGCCCTTCGGTCGACGCAGTAGGACGGGGCTCCGAACGTCGTTTGGTCGGCTCCGGGGAAGGGCTCAGGGTCATCTCCGGCGGCAGCGTCGTCGGATCGGTGGTCGCCTCGATGGTGGGGGTGGTGACCCCGTCCGTGGTCGGCGACTCGACCGGACTCGACGGCGGGTCGGTGGCCGGGGCCCCACCCGGGGAGACGGATCGCTCCTGCAGGGCGAGCACGACAGCGGCGAGGAGCAGCACGGCGACGAGGAGCACCCACAGCCAGCCTCGCTGCGGTCGATCCTGTTCTGGAGCCATCGGCGGGTCTGCGACGCGCACCGGCGCCGAGAGCGGCACCGTCGGATCGGTGGGCCCAGTGGCGGGCAGTACCGCGGTCGGGGTGATCCCGGCGGGATCGACACTCTCGTCGCCCGCAAGGATCTGGGCGGCCTCGGCCGCGCTCGGCCGGTCCTCGGGGTCCTTGGCGAGCATGCGGGTGACGAGATCGGCCAGCGCGGCAGCGACCTCGGGGCGCAGGTCGGTCAGTGCCGGTGGCGGATCGTCGACGTGGGCACGCATGAGTGCCAGCGCATTCGTCGCGCCGAAGGGTGGCGACCCGGTGGCGAGGGCGACGATGAGGGCACCGAGTGAATAGATGTCGCTCGCCGGGCCGACGGGTTGACCGAGCGCCTGCTCCGGGGACATGTAGGCCGCGGTCCCGATCGTGGTCTGCGGGGCGGTCAGCGTCGCGGTCGACTCCTGTTCGAGGCGGGCGATGCCGAAGTCGACGATCGTCGGCACGCCCCGGTTGATGACGATGTTGCCCGGTTTGATGTCGCGGTGGACGACCCCGGCGCGGTGGGCGGCGGCCAGTCCGGCAGCCACACCGGCCCCGATCCGTTCGACCTCGCTGAGCGGGAGGGTGCGGTCGGCGCCGATGAGGTCGGCGCAACTCGGCCCGTCGAGGAGTTCCATGACGAGATAGGCGGTCTCGCCCTCCGGACCGGCATCGGTCCCGGCGTCATAGACGATGACGACGTTGGGATGGGAGACCCCGGCCATCGCGACGGCTTCCCGACGGAAGCGGGCCTGGGCTGCCGAGTCGACGTGGCCGTCGAGACGGACCCGTTTGAGGGCCACCTCCCGTTGCAGGGTCAGGTCGTGGGCCCGCCAGACCTCCCCCATGGCGCCGATGCCGATCCGCTCCTCGAGGCGATACCGCCCCGCGAGGATCTCGGCGCCCGGGTCGTTCACTTGACGAGCGGCTCGCCGGTCTCGCAGACCATGTGCTTGCCGGCCGCCTGCCAGGCGAGCATGCCGCCCTCGGCGTTGACGACGTCGTATCCCTGCGCGATGAGCCACTGCACGGCCCGGCCGGACCGGTTGCCGCTGCGGCACATGATCGGCAGGGTGCCGTCGACCTCGGGCAGCTCGCCGATGCGGGCCGGCAGGTCGCCGAGCGGGATGTGGACCGCGTTGACGGCGTGGCCGAGGTCCCACTCGTCCTGTTCGCGGACGTCGACCATGACCGCGTCGTCGGGGAACTGGATTGCGGGGGCCCCCGGAGCCTCGGGCTGCATGTGCGTCATGGGTCAATGACAACACAGATCGACAGTGCCGTGCTGTTCACTTGAGGAACTTGGACGTTCGCCGGTCCGCGAGCGGCTTGCCCCCGGTCTGGCAGGTGGCGCAGTACTGCAGCGAGGAGTCTGCGAAGGACACCTCCCGAACCACGTCGCCGCATTCGGGACAGGTCTGCCCGGTCCGCCCGTGCACCCGCATCCCGGTCCGCTTCGCATCCTTGAGTTCGGCGGCGGGTTTGCCGGTCGCCGCCTGGACCGCAGCGGACAGGGTGCCCCGGAGCGCCGCATACAGCCGCTGCACCTCATCGCTCGAGAGTCTGGCGGCGATCGCGAACGGGGAGAGTCTGGCGACGTGGAGGATCTCGTCGGAGTAGGCGTTGCCGATGCCGGCGATGATCGACTGGTCGCGCAGCACCCCCTTGATCTGGGCGCTGCGGGCGGCGAGGATCCCGCGCAGGACGTCCTCGGTGAACGCGGGTGCGAGCGGGTCCGGTCCCAGGCCGGCGATCCCGGGCACGTCGGTCGGGCTGTGGGTGATGTATGCGGCGAGCCGCTTCTTCGTACCGGCTTCGGTCAGGTCGAATCCGGACCCGTCGGAGAGCCGGACGCGCAGCGCGATCGGGGACTTGCCGGGGCGCAGCCTCGTTGCCGGGACCTCGTCGTACCAGCGCAGCCAGCCGGCCCGGGCAAGGTGCCAGATCAGGTGGGTCCCGCCGCAGTCGAGGTCGATGAATTTGCCGTGCCGGGAGGCGGATTCGACAGGGGCTCCGATCAGGGACTCCGGTGGCGGCGCATACGTCTTGAGCACGGTGATCGAGCCGAGCTCCACACCGGTGATCGCCTCACCGACGGCGTGTTCGGCGAGGAAGTCGACGAGGGCCTGCACCTCGGGCAACTCGGGCATGCTGCCATCATCGCCGATGCCCGCCCTCCCCGGCAGGCTGACTTGAATCCGACTTCAGGTTAAGGTTGAATCCGAGGTCACGCGAACGTCCCGCCGGGGCGCGCACGGACGAAAGGCTGCGCCATGGATCTTGCCAACCTGTTCTCCCTCGACGGGCGGGTCGCCCTCGTCACGGGCGGATCCCGGGGGATCGGGCGAATGATCGCCGAGGGGTTGCTGTCGGCGGGGGCGAAGGTCTACATCTCCAACCGCAACGAGGAGGACTGCCGCGCGACCGCAGCCGAACTGTCCGCGATCGGTGAGTGCATCGCCCTGCCCGCAGACCTGTCGACGGCCGACGGGGTGAGCGCCCTCGTGGCCGCCCTCCGCGAGCACGAGTCGACGCTCGACATCCTCGTCAACAACGCCGGTGCCGCCTGGGGCGCCCCGCTCGGTGAGTTCCCGGAACACGGCTGGGACAAGGTCATGGACCTCAACGTCAAGGCACCCTTCTTCCTCACCCAGGCGCTGCTCGACCTGCTCCGGGCCGGCCACGCCGCCGGACACCTGGCCAAGGTGATCAATATCGCGTCCATCGACGGGATGTCGCTCAACCCGTGGCCGACGTACTCCTACCACGCGAGCAAGGCCGGCCTGATCCACCTCACCTCCCGCATGGCGGCCGAGCTCGCCCCGCAGGGCATCGTCGTCAGCGCCATCTGCCCCGGCGCCTTCGCCTCCGAGATGAACCGGGAGGCGCGCGACCACGGGGACGCCCTCGCCGCCCACATCCCGCTGCGGCGCGTGGGCACGACCGAGGACATGGCTGCGGCCGCGGTCTATCTGGCCTCCCGGGCCGGAGACTACGTCGTCGGCAGCACCCTCGTCGTCGACGGCGGGGTCAACATCAGCCGCGGCTTCGAGCCGGCCTGACCGTCGGTTGGGCTCGGGCCGACTCGCGAGGTGCCGGCGCGTCCGGCGGGGGTGAGAGCGGCACGGGGCGGCTCAGCGCCTCAGAGCGGGCCGGCGCCGAGGTCCGGGCTGGTCAGCCCGAGCGCGTTGGTCCACAGCCGGGTCGCGGTCTCGATGAGCACCTCGAGCGGGGCGCGCCGCTCGCCGGTGAAGGCGTCCTGGGCCAGCCGGGAGACCATCCCGGACAGCGCCAGCGCGGCGGCGTCGGCATCCACCCCGCGATCGGCGAGTCCGCGCTCCTGCAGGTCCCGGATCGCCTTGGCGTTGCGGGTCAGGAAGGCCTCGCTGCGGGCCTGGCGCATCGCCCGGAAGCGCGGATCGACCGCGGCGACCTCGGACCAGATCTGGATCACCCGGGCGTTGCGCTCATAGGCCTGGAAGTAGGCACGGTTGCTCGCCGCGATCGCCGCCACCGGGTCGTCCCGCGAGGCGATCTTGTCGGTGCCGGGATCGAGCAGGTCCTCCTGGGCGGCGAGGAGCACCGCGGCCAGGACCTCGTCCTTGCCGTCGAACCACGTATAGAAGCTGCCGATCGAGCACTTGGCCTCGGCGGCGATATCGACGAGCCGGGAGTCGAGATAGCCGTCCCGCTCGAACACCGTCCGGGCGGCCCGGATCAGGGCCGCCCGGGTCCGTTCACCTCGGGCGGTCTGCGGTTGCACCCCGACGGCGCCGGGGTCGCCCAATCCGGCGACGTCGGCGCTCTGGCCCACCCGTCGGGCAGGCGGTCTGGCAGGGCTCACACCGGAACCCTAACCGGCACCGCGCCCGAGGACGGGGCCTGCGCTCAACGGCGACCCCATTGCGGGTCCCGGCGGCGCAGTTCCTGACGGGCGATCGTCATCTTGTGCACCTCGTCCGGCCCGTCCGCCAGGCGCAGGGTGCGCATGTGCGCATACATCAGGGCCAACGGGACATCGTCGCTGACGCCGGCGCCACCGAAGACCTGGATGGCCCGGTCGATGACCTTCAG
>DUPF01000239.1 GCA_012838445.1 Intrasporangiaceae bacterium
CACAGTTCCAACGCGGGCAGGTTGGCGCCGGGATGGTTGGTCGCGAAACACGTGATCCGGTGCCCGTCGATGTCGGTGAGCCGCAGCTGGGCACCGGGATGAGGCCGATTCTTTCGGGCGATGACCCGCATCCGCTCCGGCCATCCCTGTAAGTGCAGCAGCGGGGTGAGCTCGGCCACCCACGCCCCGTCACGGACCTGCTCGTCGGCGTCCACCGCGCGGACCCACGCCTCAGCGGAAGCGGCGAGGTTAGGCGATGCGGAGCTCGGTGAGGGGGTCGCGGCGGGCCGCACATAGGACGGGCAGGGTGGCGGCGGCGGTGAGGGTCAAGCCGGCGACCAGAGCGGCGGTGTAGGTCCAGGCGGGCAGTGGGTGGCCGGCTTGGTCACCTTGACCAACTCCGGAGCGCATCTTACGGTTTCTCGATCGGCGCAGGCATGAGCGAGTCCACTCGAATTGACCCGACACGCGACTGGCGCGTGGCCCGTTGCGCCGCCAGTTGCGTGAGGTGCTGACTCTTCATCGGTGAAGGAGGCCAGGGCGATGCGTCTGGCGAGTCGCTGGTGCACGGCGATCTGATGCACCCGGGGAATGCGGGTGGTCTATCCCCGTTCATGCGTGCAGTTCTCGCGGGGATCGTGACGGCAGCGAGCCTCGCTGGCTGCTCGGGGGCCCCCGATCCCGAGGATTCCGGGGGGCCGCGCCCACCAGTCGCAACGACCGAGCCCACGACTACCGGTCTCGGCATGAGCGGGCTGCGCGGGAGCCGGCACGTGCCGAGTTGGGAATGGGCCGTGGTGATGCGGGATTGCCTGTCCGAGAAGGGATGGGACGTGAGTATTCCTGAGGACGACCCCGGTGCGATCGACCAGCAGATCCCCACTGCTCAGGAGGACGCGTACACCGAGGATTTCGTCGCTTGTTCGAACGAGCACAACTTCTCGCCCGATCCCCCTGTGATCGACGCAGAGCGCGCTGAGCGGGCGTGGGAGGAATACCTGCGAGCGGCGTCATGTATGCACGAGCATGGATACGAGCCGCCACCTCCGCCCAGCAAGGAGAAGTTCATCGCGGAGCAACGTGCCGGCGCCTCAAGTTGGAATCCGCACCGTGTGGGCCCCGACCAAGAGGCGATGGCCCGCAGCGCGATCGCTGCCTGCCCGATCTCCAAGAACTACATCCTCTTCGGGGTGCGAGAAGCCGAGAAGTAGCGCGCCAGCCTCCTTCATGTTGATGGCCGTCTCGCCACCACAAGAGGAAGAAAACATCCTCACTAGGCAGCTGGGCTCCCCTACCCCAGCTCGGGGAGGCGAGCGATGATGGCGTCGCCGTGGCCGGGCAGGTCCTCGGCGCGCGCCAGGGCCACGACCTGCGCCCCGACCTCGCGCAGCGCGCCCTCGTCGTACTCGACGACGTGGATGCCGCGCAGGAAGGACTGCACCGACAGACCGCTGCTGTGCGTGGCGCAGCCGCCCGTGGGCAGCACATGGTTCGAGCCCGCACAGTAGTCACCGAGGCTCACCGGCGCCCACGTGCCGACGAAGACCGCACCGGCGTTGCGGACCCGAGCAGCGACCGCGGCGGCGTCCTCGGTGTGGATCTCGAGGTGCTCAGCCGCATAGGCGTTGACGACGTCGAGCCCCGCGTCGAGATCGTCGACGAGGACCACCCCGGACTGCCGCCCGGACAGCGCAGTGCTGACCCGCTCCTGGTGCTTGGTCTGCGCCACCCGGCGCGCCAGGGCCTCGGCGACGGCCTCGGCCAGCTCGGCGCTGTCGGTGACGAGCACCGAGGCCGCGAGCGGGTCATGCTCGGCCTGACTGATCAGATCCGCTGCGACATGCTCGGCGTCCGCACCGGCATCGGCGAGAATAGCGATCTCCGTCGGACCGGCCTCGGCGTCAATTCCGATGAGCCCCTTGAGGAGTCGCTTCGCCGCAGCGACATAGATGTTGCCCGGACCGGTCACCATGGACACCGGCTCACACTCATCGAGCCCGGCAGCGGTGTCGTCACTGAACCCATAGGCAAAGGCGGCGACCGCCTGAGCCCCGCCCATCGCATACACCTCATCGACCCCGAGGAGAGCGCACGCGGCGAGGATCGTCGGGTGCGGCCAGCCGGCGTGCTCCTGCTGAGGCGGGCTGGCCACCGCGAGGCTGCCCACCTGCGCGAGCTGGGCCGGGACGACATTCATGACCACGCTGCTCGGATAGACCGCAAGCCCACCCGGGACGTAGAGCCCGACCCGGTCCACCGGCACCCACCGCTCGGTGACCGTGCCGCCCGCACTGACCTGGGTGACGGTATCGGTGCGGCGCTGATCGGCGTGCACGATCCGGGCGCGGCGAATGGACTCCTCCAGGGCCTCTCGGACGGTGGGGTCAAGCTGGTCGAGGGCCTTGGCGATGACGTCGGCAGGCACACGCAGGCGAGCCGGACGCACACCGTCGAACCGCTCGGCCGCCGCATACAGCGCCTCGGCGCCGCGGTCCCGGACATCCTCGACGATCGGGCGCACCTGATGCGGGGCCGCCTCGACGTCGAACTCGGCGCGCGGCAGGGCCGCCCGCAGCTCCCGCAGGGACAGGCTGCGGCCACGAAGGTCGAGGACGGACATCATGAGGTCGATTGTAGAAAGCAGCCATGACGGCTGCCCGCTGACCTCATTCCCCGGACAGATACGCCTCTTTCACCTCGACACGGCCCGCTAGCGCCGCCGATAGATCTCTCGCCGGTGGCCAACGGCGATGACGAGCACGAGCAGCACGTCGTCGTCGATCTCGTAGATGATCCGGAAGACGCCGGTTCGCACCCGCCACTCCCCCTCTCCGACGGTCAGTTTGGCGGCCCCTGGTGGACGAGGCTCCGCAGCGAGCAGCTCGATGGCTGCCTGCACGCGGCGGCGGGCACTCTGATCGAGTTTGCGGAGTTGGCGCACCGCCGCCGGAGCGAGTTCGACGCGATAGGTCATGTCAGACCGAGATCGGCCTTGACGTCCTCCCACGGGATGCGGACAGCACCGGCAGCAAGCTCTTCGCGGGCCGCCCGCGCCGCCTCGATATCCGCCAGGTCCTCCGCCGCGGCGATCAGCGCGTCGAGCGCATCAGCGTCGATGACCGCGGCCACTCGCTTGCCGTGCCGGGTGAGATAGACGGGTTCATGCTCGACCCGGGCTGTGTCCACCACATCGGCCAGGCGCGCCCGCGCCTCACTCACGGTGATCTCGTTCATGGAAGCCATGGTGTCTTATTGATGCAATTTGTACAATTCCACCGGCGCCAGTGTGGCTCAGCCGTAGAACAGGTCCTCGTGCGCTGCCCGGGCGCGGCGCGCATACCGCCGATAGGTGTCGGTGAGGACCTCCCCCGAGCCAGCCGGCATCCCGAGGATCCGGGCGATCCCGTCCGCGTCCCGCGCGTCGGCCGGGAGGGACTCGATCCCGCGGGCGCGGAACAGCACCCCGGCATTGCGTATGCGTGAGGCCAGTTCCCAGGACCGCCTCAGGTCCGTCCCGGGCTCGCTGGGGATGAGTCCGGCGGCGATCGCCGCGTCGAGGGCCTCGACGGTGGACGTGGTCCGCAGCATCGGCTCGGCGTGGGCGTGCTGGAGCTGGGTGAGCTGAACGACCCACTCGACATCGGAGAGCCCCCCGTGGCCGAGTTTGAGGTGGGTCTTGCGGTCCGCGCCGCGGGGCAGCCGCTCGGCCTCCATCCGGGCCTTGAGGGTGCGGATCTCGCGCAACTGGGTCGCGGTCAGGCCGCCCTCGGGCCACCGGAGTGGGTCGATGAGCTCGGTGAACTGCTGGGCGAGGCCTTCGTCGCCGGCGACCGGTGTGGCCCGCACGAGCGCGTGGAACTCCCACGGCTGGGCCCACCGCTCGTAGTACTCGCGGTAGGAGCCCACGGACCGCACGATCGGTCCGTTCTTGCCCTCCGGGCGCAGGTCGGTGTCGATCTCGACAGCCGGATCCGGACCCCGCTGACCGAGGATCCGGATGAGGTCCTTGACGATGTCGAGGGCCTGGGCCTGGGCGGCCTCGGGATCGGCGCCGGGGACGGGGTCGTGGACGAAGAGGACGTCGGCGTCCGAGCCGTACGACTGTTCCCCGCCGCCGAGCCGACCCATCCCGACGATGAGGAGCCGGGTGAGGGATTCGGTCCCGGATGCGGCGACGACCTCGGCACTGATCTGTTCGAGGGCCACCTCGATCAGCGCCGTCGTAACGTCGGTCAGGGCGGTGCCGACCTCCGCCAACGTGGCCCTGCCGGTCAGGTCGGCGACCGCGATCCGGAACAGTTCGGATCGCCGGATGACCCGGGCCGCGGTGATCGCCGCGGCGGCGGTGTCCCGTCGCCGCGCGGCCGCGCGCATCCGGGTGAGGAACTCCTCCCGGGTGCGTAGCCGCAACCCGTCCGGTTCGCCGAGGAACTGGACACCGTCGGGTGCCTGCTCCAACAGGTCGGCGGCATAGCGGGAGCGGGCCAGGGTGTGTGCCAACCGCTCGGCGGCCGAGCCCTCGTCGCGGAGCAGCTTCAGATACCAGTGCGTCGAGCCGAGCTCGTCGGAGATCCGCCGGAAGGCCAGCAGACCGGCATCGGGGTCGGCCTCGTCGGCGAACCAGCCGAGCATGACCGGGAGCAGTTGCCGCTGCAGGGCCGCCCGACGCGACGGCCCCTCGGTGAGTGCCTCCAGGTGCCGGAACGCTCCGCGCGGGTCACGGAAACCCAACGCCGAGAGACGTTCTCGCGCCGCATCTGGGGAGAGGCGGGCCTCGTCGGTGGACAGGCGCGCCACGGCCGACAGCAGGGGGCGATAGAAGATCCGTTCGTGCAATCGGCGCACCTCGCGCTGCACCGCCCGCCAGCGGGTCGTGACCTCCTCCGCAGGAGCCCGATGATGCCCGAGCGCCCGCCCGAGCCGACGCAGATCCGACTCCCCCGTCGGCATGACATGGGTGCGCCGCAGCCGGTGCAGTTGGATCCGGTGCTCGATCGTGCGCAGGAAGCGGTATGCGTCGGCGAGCGTCGCCGCATCGTCGCGGGCGACGTAGCCGCCTGCGGACAGCGCAGCGAGCGCATCGAGGGTGTTGCGTGAGCGCAGCGTCTCATCGGAACGGCCGTGGACGAGTTGGAGGAGCTGGACGGAGAACTCGATGTCGCGCAGCCCCCCGGGCCCGAGCTTGAGCTGGCGGTCCGCCTCCGCCTTCGGGACGTGCTGCTCCACGCGGCGGCGCATCGCCTGCACGTCGTCGACGAAGTTCTCCCGCGAGGCCGCCTGCCAGACAAAGGGACTCATCGCATCGAGGTATGCCTGCCCCACCTGCGGATCACCGGCGACCGGGCGGGCCTTGAGCAGCGCCTGGAACTCCCACGTCTTGGCCCACTTCTCGTAGTAGACCCGGTGCGAGGCGACGGTCCGCACCAGCGGCCCCACCCGGCCCTCGGGCCGCAGCGCCGGGTCGACCTCCCACAGTGCTCCGGCCGGGGTGTGCGCCCCGCAGATGCGCATCACCCGGGTCGCCAGGTCACCGGCGACGGCGATGGCGCTCGCCTCGTCCACCGGTCCGGAGCCGTCCGCCCGCTCCCCCGGCTCGGCCACGAAGATGACGTCGACGTCGGAGATGTAGTTCAGCTCCCGACCACCGGTCTTGCCCATCGCGATGATCGCGAGGCGAGCCTGCCCCGCCGGGGCGCCCACCTCCGCCGTGGCAATGACGAGAGCGGATTCCAGGGCGGCGGCCGCGAGATCGGCCAGGGCGGCAGCGGTCGGCTCGAGCCGGTCGGGGGGCGTCTCGGCGATGACGTCGAGCGCCGCGATCCCGAGCAGTTGCTCCCGATAGGCGATCCGCAGCGCGTCGACCGGGTTCGGTCCCGACCCGCCTCGGGCGTGGTCCTCGATCGCCGCCGTCACCGCGGCCACGAGCCGGTCCCGCCGCTCGGCCGCCGTCAGCTCCGTCGCGTCCACGGCCGCGCGCCACTGGTGCGGATGCGCGACCAGGTGATCCGTCAACGCCGCCGATGCGCCGAGGACGGCGAACACCCTCTCCCGCGCCGGCCCCGGACGGGACAGGGCCGAGGCGAGGTCCGCATACATCTCCCGGCCCTGGGCCGCCTCCATGAGCCGGACCACACCCAACGCAGCAGCATCGGGATCGACTGTGCGAGAGAGGGATTCGGCCAAGCCGTCGTCCTCGATGCGACCGGTCGAGTGAATCAGGTCCGCCACGGCGGGATCGGCGAGCAGCCCGAGCACCCGCCTCGGATCGGTGAACCCGAGCCGGGCCACCGCCGCCCCGAGGGACTCGGCCCGGGATCCGCGGCGCTCGCTCATCGCCGACTCGGCCGGTGCGAACTCACAGCGCCTTCAGGTAGCGGCGCAGCTCGAACTCGGTGATCTGGTGCCGGTAGGCGTCCCACTCCTGACGCTTGTTCCGCAGGAAGAAGTCGAACAGTTGCTCCCCGAGCGTCTCGGCGACGAGTTCACTGCCCTCCATGATCCGGATCGCGTCGGACAGCGACGCCGGCAGCGGCTCGATCCCCAACGCCCGCCGCTCCTGCGGGGTCAGGCTCCAGACGTCGTCCTCACTCTCATCGGGCAGGGCGTATCCCTCCTCGATGCCCTTCAGGCCGGCCGCGAGGATGACCGCGAAGGCGAGGTAGGGGTTGCACGCGGCGTCGAGGCTGCGGATCTCGATCCGGCTGGACTGGCCCTTGTGCGGCTTGTACATCGGGATGCGCACCAGCGCCGAGCGGTTGTTGTGCCCCCAGGTCAGATAGGACGGCGCCTCTCCCCCGCCCCAGAGCCGCTTGTAGGAGTTGACCCACTGGTTCGTCACGGCCGTGATCTCGGCACCGTGGGTGAGCAACCCGGCGACGAACTGCCTTCCGGTCCTTGAGAGTTGGTATGCGGCACCCGCCTCGTAGAAGGCGTTGCTGTCCCCCTCGAAGAGGGACATGTGGGTATGCATCCCCGAACCCGGGTGGTCCGCGAACGGCTTGGGCATGAACGAGGCGAAGATGCCCTGCTCGAGCGCGACCTCCTTGACGACCGTGCGGAACGTGATGATGTTGTCCGCGGTGGTCAGGGCGTCGGCGTAGCGCAGGTCGATCTCGTTCTGACCGGGGGCACCCTCATGGTGACTGAACTCGACCGAGATGCCCATCGACTCCAGCATCGTGATCGTCGCGCGACGGAAGTCATGGCCGGTTCCGCGCGGGACGTGGTCGAAGTAGCCGGCCTCGTCGACCGGGATCGGCGGCTGCCCCGGCCGGCTGGCCTGGTCGAAGAGGAAGAACTCGACCTCCGGGGCCGTGTAGAAGGAGAAGCCCTGGTCGGAGGCCTTCGTCAGGGCCCGCTGCAGGATGTGCCGCGGGTCGACGAAACTCGGCGAGCCGTCCGGCAGGCGGATGTCGCAGAACATCCGGGCCGTGCCGGGACTGTCGCCGCGCCACGGGAGGATCTGGAACGTCGACGGGTCCGGCTTGGCGAGCATGTCCGCCTCGTAGACCCGGGCGAAGCCCTCGATGACCGACCCGTCGAAGCCGATCCCCTCGGCGAAGGCGCCCTCGAGTTCGGCCGGCGCGATCGCCACCGACTTCAGCGTGCCGAGGACATCGGTGAACCACAGCCGCACGAACCGGATGTCGCGTTCCTCGATGGTGCGCAGGACGAACTCTTGCTGGCGATCCATGCCACCGATCCAAGCAGACCGGTGTTACGGCGACGTTAAACCCCGCCCTCGTCCTCCGCCGCCGCCACAACTTCGCAATAGCGAAGTTGTGGCGGGG
>DUPF01000240.1 GCA_012838445.1 Intrasporangiaceae bacterium
ACAACACCGAGATGAAGGTCGAGCTCATCCAGCCGATCGCCATGGAGGACGGCCTCCGCTTCGCGATCCGCGAGGGTGGCCGCACCGTCGGCGCCGGCCGCGTCACCAAGATCACCAAGTGATCTGACGCTGAGCTAGCACTCACGTCGAAGGGCCCCACCTGCGTTGACGCAGGTGGGGCCCTTCGCTGTGTCTGGGGCGCTATGGGATCGCTGACGCGGGCTCGAGTGCGCGGTGGGCATCCCTGGGGCCGCGGTGGCGTCGGGGTGGGATCGGTAACGCGCGCTCGAGCGCGCGGTGGCAATCCCTGGGGTGGGAGCGCACGTCGGTGGGGATGGGTAACGCGGTGTCGGGCGCGCGGTGGCTATCCCTGGTGCTGTGGTGGTCTTCGCTGGGGATCGGTGACGCGGTGTCGGGCGCACGATGACAATCCCTGGCGCTGCGGTGGCGTCCGGGTGGGACCGGCAGCGCGTCAGGCGGCGGCAGCCGACAGCAGCGCAAAGGCGCGCAGCACCTGGTGCATGAACTCTGCTTCGTTGATGCGCAGGCCGGCGACCGGGATCCGCAGCACCCGGTTGCCGGAGATGACGACCTCGTTCTGCCGCAGGGCGTCATCGACCGGGTGCAGCGCGAGTCCATGGTGGCCGCCGTCGATCTCGACGACGAGGCCGATCGCGGACCAGCAGACATCGAGGTAGACCCGGCCGCGCGGCGTGCGGCGGACGACCTGACGGTCGGGCGGTGGCAGACCGTACTTGCGGCAGAGTGCGGCGAAGTCGAGTTCGCCGAGGGAGTGCGCGCCGTTGCACGCGTCCGCGATGATGATCTCGAGGAACCGGCGGCGCTTGATCCGGCCGGTTCTGGCCCACGCGAGGAGCAGGTGTTCGGCAGAGACGATGCGCTGCTGGAGCACGAGGGAGATGAGCAGCGCTGCTTGCCGCTCACTGACCGCCCTGGCCGCGGCGGCGATGAGGGCGATCGCCGGGTGGATGCGCGGGATGCCGGCTGTGATGACCTTCGGCATGATCCGTCGTCGGTGGTGGCGGATGCCGCTCATCCGCTTACGCGGCACCCGGTGCGGCGTCGAGATGTCGATGGTGTCGGTCTCGAAACCGGTCAAACCGGCTGCCTGGAGCGCGGCCACACCGTCGAGCGCAGCGTGCGTGCCGAACTCCCAGACGGCAGAGCGCAGCCGGGCTCGCTGGGAGAGCGGGGCCGCCGGGATGACGACGGTCTGGTTGCCGACCGTGCCCCAACGCCCGGCAGCGACCTCATTACGGATGTGGTGGCGCGTGATGCCGATGCGGCGTAGGTCGCCGCGGTGGGCAACTCCGTCGTGGTCCGCCGCGAGGGCGCGAGCCTGCTCGTCGCGCGCCTTGCGTGCCGCGGTGCGCTTCTTGCCTGGTCTGGGTGACGTCATGATTCCCAGCGTGGCCCTGCCCGACGGCGACGGCACGCGGCAGTTCTGTGGCTGTGGACGACACACCCGAGTCAGGGCCGCCCTGGGGACAAACCGCCGCGTCCGGATGGGATCGGCAACGTTCCTTCGACCGCGCGGTGGGAATCCCTGGGGTGGGAGCGGACGTCGGTGGGGATCGGCAGCGCGGTGCCGAGCGCGCGGTGGCAATCCCTGGCGCGTTGGTGGCGCCCGGGTGGGATCGCTAGCGCGCCCTCGACCGCGCGCCGGCTATCCCTCGGTCGCCGAAGACTCCGGCAACGGCTGGAGCGCACCGGTGACGGTCACTTGCTCGGGCGTCAGCCACGGGCTGAGGATCTCGTGGATCCGCGCGACAGTCGCCTCATCGGCGAGCACGACCGAGACGTCGAAGGTGCCCTGGCCGCCCCACCCGTACAGCCCGAGCTCCTCGGCGTGCTCACCCAGGGCGTCGGAGGCAGCGGCGACATCGACAGCGGTCGGGGCGTCACGCTGTTCCACGCACAGCCCACCCGGCCAGATCTCCCGCAGGGCGGCGTGCGCCTCCTCGGCGTCGCCGGTGACGATGACGTTGAACATCCGCGCCCCGTCCGAGACCCAGGACTCGACATAGCCGGGCAGTGTCTCGAGCCGCTCCTGGAAGGTGTTCTGGATCGTCAGGTCGGGGTCCTCATAGTCCGGGTCGCCGCCGCGGAACGGGTCGTCACACAGTTGCGGGAAGCCGCGGTCCTCGACCGCCGGCACCGTGAACCCCTCGGGCGGACTCGTCCTCAGCGGCCGGGTCAGGGCGAAGGCGTTCGCCGCCGCGTCGTAGGTGCCCACGCCGTAGTAGGAGTCGTTCGTCCAGCGCACCCCGTCGTGTTCCTCGGCGTGGACGTCGTCCCACGAGAATGCGCCCACCAGCTGAGGGCCGCTGCACTGGGGCGGATAGGAGGTCGCGACGGCGCCCATGCAGAACTCGGCCGGTGCGTCCGCGGACCGCTGCATGACCATGCCGAGACCGACGAGTTCACCGGCCTCGGGTTCGGCACCGGTGTCGTAGGTCGCCGACCCGCAGGCGGACAGAGCCAGCGCCGAGACGGCGAGCAGAACGATCAGGCTGGAGCGTCGCATACTCCGTCTGACGGGCCGAACCGGCCGGTGGTTCCAGATCCTCAGAGGGTATGCGTCACGGACTCGGTCGTGAGCCGCTCGGCGAGCACGTCGGCAGGAGGTTCGCCACGGCTGAGCACGAGCGAGCCGTCGCCATCCCAGGTGCGCAGCAGGACCTGGAGGAACAGTGCCGTGTCGTAGGTCGAGAGGTGGGCCCGGGCACCGGGGGCGATGTCCTGCGCGGCGGCCCAGTCGGCGAGTTCGGCATAGCTGATCGCCGCGCCGTCGACGCGCAGCGCCGGGTCCTCGTCGTCGGCCTCGGCCCACGGATCGAACTGGTCGGCGTAGGTCGCGAGCTGGGCTGCCTCGTCGAGCACCCCGTCGCGGACCTCGCCGTCGGCCTGACGAGCAAGGGCGCCGAGGGTGACGAGGATGGCGGCGGCGCCGGCGCCGGAGGTGGCGATGAACTCGTCGAGGACGGCGCGGTCGTCGCTGATGCAGACCTCGGCCTCGGCGTCGGCGTCGAGGCTGACGCACCCGCCGACGGCCCAGACGGCCAGCGCCCAGTACGCGGTGCGCCAGTGCGGCGGCAACGCCAGGCGCACGAGGGAGCCGGGCTCGATGTCGTAGTCCTCCTGGAGTGCGTTGGCGGCCTTGGCGACCCAGTTCGACAGCACGCGGGCGGACAGTTCGATCCGTTCACCGCGGGTGGGGGAGTCGGTGTCGTCGTAGGTCGTGATCCGTGGCCGGGCGGCATCGGCGCGCTGGAGGGCGAACAGGAGGGTGTCGGGTCGAGTCACACGCTCACTGTATGCGGCGCACTGACTCGGCAGGAGCGCTCGCCACGCAGTCGGGTGTGCAGCGCCCACACGAGGGCGGCCACGGCGGCGGCGGCGAGGAGGGGCTGGACGGGGGCGAACCACTGCATCGCCCCGGCCGAGCCGAGGGCGAGGAGGACGACCTTGTTGCACACCGGGCAGCCGACGGCGAAGAAGGTCAGCACTCCGCCGAGCATTCCGCGCCGGGTGCCCTCGTCCTCGTGGCCGCTCGGGCGGGGAGCACGCACGTAGGTGCCGACGAGCAGGCCGCTGAGCATGGCGGAGACGAGCAGCGCGGGCCAGGCCCACCACGTCATCGGGATCTCCCGCCCGAACACGGGGTTGGGGATGAGGACGGTCGGCAGGCCGATGAGCAGGATCGTCCCGACGGTGGCGACGGCGACGGCCACCCATCTGCGGGGGGTCCAGGTGCGGAGCGTGTCGATGTGGTCGGCAAGCATCCGGCCACCCTACCGCATACCCATGGGGGTATGTGGTGCTCGCCGCAGTCGGAGACGTCCGGTCGATCTTCTGGTGAACTCCGGATGAGATGGGCCCGCAACCGCCCCGGACCGGGATGGATGAGCGTACTGTCCCGTTCATGAGCCTTCAGGTCTCCCTGCGGCGTGCCACAGCCGCCCTGTCCACCGCCGCGCTCGCCGTCACCGGCCTCATCGTCGCTGCGACTCCTGCCCAGGCCGATGTGGCCGACGTCGTCATCAACGAGTTCTACGGCCGGGGAGGGTCGGCGAACCAGCCCCACATGCACAAGTTCGTCGAGCTCTACAACGTCGGCGCCGCGGACGTGGATCTCTCCGGTACCTCGATCCAGTACCGCTCGGCGACCGGGACCGGTAACGCCAACGGGGTGGTGACCCTGTCCGGCACGATCAAGGCCGGCGGCTACTACCTGGTCCAGTTGAACAGCAACGGGAGCAACGGCGCCGCGCTGCCGACCCCCGATGCGACCGCGAACGTCGCCCCCTCGGGAACGACCGGCACGATCTTCCTGGCCTCTGTGACGACGGCGACGAGTCCGGACAATGCGGCGGCCGTCATCGACAAACTCGGCTACGGCGGCTCGAACTCGCCCGAAGGCACGGCGGCGACCTACACCGGCGGTAACAGCACCCCCGGCTCGCTGACCCGGACCGACTTCGTCGACACCGACAACAACGCGGCCGACTTCACGTTCACCGCCACCCCGACCCCGCAGAACAGCGGCGCGACGGACCCGGACCCTGACCCCGAGGAGCCGACGATCACCCCGATCGCTGAGATCCAGGGCACCGGCGCGAGCACCCCGCTCGCCGGGCAGCAGGTGAGGACCGAGGGCGTCGTGACCGCCGCATACCCCACTGGCGGCTTCCGTGGGGTCTACATCCAGACCCCCGGCACCGGCGGCATCCCCAAGGCCCCGGGTGATGCCAGTGACGGCATCTTCGTCTTCTCCGACTGGGCCGCCGCCAACCTCGCGATCGGCGACTGCGTCACCGTCGAGGGCACGGCCGGCGAGTACAACGGGCTGACCCAGCTGTCCAACGCGTTCGCGACCACGCAGACGCAGGCCTGCGACCCGGTCGTCCCGACCGAGCTGGCCACCCTGCCCGCGACCGATGCGGAGAAGGAGGTCTACGAGGGGATGCTCGTCCACCCGCTCGGGACCTACACGATCACGAACAACTACGACCTCAACCGCTTCGGCCAGATCGGTCTGGCCGTCGGCGACGCGCCGCTCTATCAGGCGACCGACGTCGTCCGCCCCGGCCCGGAGGCGCTCGCCTACGAGGCCGACAACCGGACGAAGTACATCACCCTTGACGACGGCTCCTCTTGGGACTACACCCGCAACCGGACCGCGCAGTTCAGCCCGCTGCCCTACCTGTCCGCGCAGACCCCGATGCGGACCGCCTCGCAGGTGACCTTCAGCCAGCCGGTCATCCTCGACTACCGGTTCCAGTGGAACTACCAGCCGACCGGCCAGGTCGTCGGAGCCACGAGCGAGTATGTGCCGGTCGCCTCGGAGAACGACCGACCGGCCAGTGCCCCAGCGCTCGCCGGCAACCTGACGATCGGTGCGTTCAACGTCCTCAACTACTTCGATGACCTCGGTGAGGACGAGGCAGGCTGCCGCTCCTACAACGACATCTATGGCAATCCGGTCGGGACGAACTACTGCCAGGTGCGTGGCGCATACAGCACCGCTGCCTTCCTGGACCAGCAGGCCAAGCTCGTCACGGCGATCAACAAGACGGACGCGGACATCCTCGCCCTGATGGAGATCGAGAACTCCGCCGGCGTGACCTACAAGCCCGGTCAGCCGCGGGACAAGGCACTCGCCACCCTCGTCGCCGCGCTGAACGAGGCCGCCGGGACCACCCGCTGGGCCTACGTGCCGTCCCCGACCGTGGTGCCGCCGGGTGAGGACATCATCCGGACCGCCTACATCTACGACCCGGGCACCGTCCAGCTCAACGGCAGTTCCCAGATCCTCCTCGATGAGGCGTTCGCCAACGCCCGCTACCCGCTGGCCCAGAAGTTCAAGGCGAAGAACACGGGCAAGCCGTTCGTCATGATCGCCAACCACTTCAAGTCCAAGGGCTCCGGCGAGGACGACGGCACCGGCCAGGGTCTGTCGAACCCGTCGCGGGAGGCCCAGGCGCGGGCCCTGACGATGTGGGCGAACACCGAGTTCGCGAAGGAGGCGGTCTTCCTCGTCGGCGACTTCAACGCATACAGCAAGGAGACCCCGATCCAGATCATGGAGGCCGGTGGCTACACCAACCTGGTCAAGGCCGCGGACCCGATGTCGGCGACCTACCAGTTCGGCGGCCGACTCGGCTCCCTCGACCACGTCCTGGCCAACGCGCACGCGATGCGCCTGGTCACGGGCGCGGCGGTCTGGGACATCAACGGCGATGAGTCGATCGCGTTCCAGTACAGCCGACGCAACTACAACATCGTCGACTTCCACGCCGATGACGAGTATGCGTCGTCCGACCACGACCCGGTCCTCGTCGGGCTGAACACCGGCCCCCGGGGCAAGAAGAAGTAGCCTCCGGACCGCCCCGGGGGCGAAAAGAAGTAGCCTTCCGCCCGGCCCCCGGGGCAAACCACCGGTAGCCTCCCGAGAAGTGGGCGCCCCGGCGTCCGGCGTGCCGCGCATCGCCGCGGCGCGCACGGGTGCATGATGAGCGCGCCAGCATCACCGCGCCTGACCTTCGGGAGGACCCACTGCCATGACCGCAGTCGTCGATGGGATCACCGGCTACGAGCCGCTCGATCCTGCCATTCGCGAGCAGTATGACCGCGACGGCTTTGTCATCATCAAGAACGCGCTCGCCGAGCCGGACCGCGCCTACTTCGAGCAGGCCGTGGACCGGATCTGCGCCGAGGAGGAGGCCGCCGGCCGCCTCCGCCCCGACAAGTCGATCCACGTCATGGGGTGGTTGCACCGCGACCCCCGCTTCGTCGAGCTGCTCACCTGGCCGACGACGTTCCCCTACATCTGGGGGAACATGGGTTGGAACATCTACACCCACCACAACCACATCGATGTCAACCCGCCCAAGGACGAGCCGCCGTTCTGGAACTGGCATCAGGACGGATACCGGCAGAACTCCGACATCGACATGGATGTCCGCCCGATGTTCATGACGAAGATCTGCTACGCGTTGACCGACCTGTCCGAGCCCGGCTACGGCAACACCAAGGTCATCCCCGGCAGCCACAAGAACAACACTCTCACCGGCCGGCCCGAGCAGCCGGGGGACCCGATCATCGAACCGGAGGGCGCCGTCGAGGTGCTCCTCGGGCCGGGCGACGCGTTCATCTTCGACCGCCGCATCTGGCACAGTCGGTCGATGAACAAGTCCGATCGGGTCCGCAAGCTGTTGTTCATCGGCTACACCTACCGGTGGATCCGTCCGCTCGACGAGGCGGTCGCCGACCAGAACAGCGACTGGTTCAAGTCCCTGACCCCGCTGCAGCAGCAGCTCCTCGGCTACGGTCCGGACCACGCCTCGTTCTGGGGTATGCGCCAGGATGGCTGGATCGATGACGAGATCCCGCTGCGCAAGGAGTTCAAGGAGCGCGGTCTGCTCGACCGAACCGTCCCGTTCCTGCGCTGACCCACACTCACTGCGGACCCGACCGGCACCTTCCGGTCGGGTCCGTGCCTGTTGTGGCGCACGTCGCATCCTGCGGCGCTCTGCACGGGCTGCGGCGTTCTGCACAGCCTGCGGCGCTATATCGCCGCAGAACCCCGGTGCCCCGCACGGGGAGGTCGGGGGCGGGCTCGATTTGGAGGGTTGCGCCCGCCTCTGGCAAACTAGTCAAGTTGCTTGCTCAGGCGGGCGTCGAGACTGCTGCCGTCCTCGTGGCGGGAGAGGTCCTCGGTGCCCGGCCCTCGCTCGGTGCCAACGAATCGAACCGCGTCGGTGTGACCATGGTGGTCGGACCTGCGGGGCGACACATCGAGAGTGCGAAGGCACGTCAAGAGTGTGAGCAGGACCGGCCACTGCCGGTGAGCAACTGACCCACCTGGTCGCAGATCCCCTTCAAGGAGCCCGCGCGCCAGGGTGCGGGAAGGGCGACACGCCCGACCTCGGGGGTCGGTGAACTCGCAGGTCAGCGCCGTTTAGGACCTTTCAAAAGAAGTACCCACAAGCAAGGCGAGAGAGAGACGAGAGATGGCGGGACAGAAGATCCGCATCCGCTTGAAGTCGTATGACCATGAGGTCATCGACAGCTCGGCGCGCAAGATTGTCGACACGGTCACCCGTGCTGGCGCGACCGTGGTCGGCCCCGTGCCGCTGCCGACGGAGAAGAACGTCTTCTGCGTCATCCGGTCGCCGCACAAGTACAAGGACAGCCGCGAGCACTTCGAGATGCGCACCCACAAGCGCCTCATCGACATCATCGACCCGACCCCGAAGGCGGTCGACTCGCTGATGCGTCTCGACCTGCCGGCGGACGTCAACATCGAGATCAAGCTGTAAAGGGCTTCGACGATGACATCAGCACCTGAAACCACCCGCACCATGAAGGGGCTCCTCGGCGAGAAGCTCGGCATGACCCAGGTCTGGGACGCCGAGAACCGCCTCGTCCCGGTCACCGTCGTCAAGGCCGGTCCCTGCGTCGTGACGCAGATCCGCACCGACGAGACCGACGGCTACTCCGCCGTCCAGATCGGCTTCGGCGCCATCGACCCCCGCAAGGTCAACCAGCCGCTCTCCGGCCACTTCGACAAGGCCGGCGTCACCCCCCGTCGCCACCTCGTCGAGCTGCGCACCGCGGACGCCGCGGACTACGCGCCCGGCCAGGAGATCACAGCCGACGTCTTCGAGGCCGGCCAGGTCATCGACGCCACCGGCACGACCAAGGGCAAGGGCTTCGCCGGCGTCATGAAGCGCCACGGCTTCGGCGGTGCCTCGGCCAGCCACGGCGCCCACCGCAACCACCGCAAGCCGGGCTCGATCGGTGGCTGCGCCACCCCGGGCAAGGTCTTCAAGGGTATGAAGATGGCCGGCCGGATGGGCGGCGTGCGTCAGACCACCCAGAACCTCACGATCCACGCCGTGGACGCCGAGAAGGGCCTGCTGCTGATCAAGGGTGCCGTCCCCGGCCCCCGCGGCGGCGTCGTCCTGCTCCGCACGGCTGCCAAGGGAGCCTGATAAGTCATGGCGACAACGACACTGAAGACCGTCAAGGTCGACCTGCCCGCCGAGATCTTCGACGTCCAGACCAACGTCCCGCTGATCCACCAGGTCGTCACCGCCCAGCTCGCCGCCGCGCGTCGGGGCACGCACAAGACCAAGACCCGGGCCGAGGTCCGCGGTGGTGGCGCCAAGCCCTACCGCCAGAAGGGCACCGGCCGAGCCCGCCAGGGGTCGATCCGGGCGCCGCAGTTCGCCGGCGGTGGCATCGTCCACGGCCCGCAGCCGCGGGACTACAGCCAGCGGACCCCGAAGAAGATGAAGGCCGCCGCGCTGCGCGGTGCCCTGTCCGACCGGGCCCGTCACGACCGGATCCACGTCGTCGAGGCGCTCGTCTCCGGTGACGCTCCATCGGCGAAGGCAGCCGCCGCCGGACTGGCTGCGCTGACCGAACGCAAGAACCTCCTCGTCGTCCTCGAGCGGACCGATGAGGTGGGTCTGAAGTCGGTGCGCAACCTGCCCAACGTCCACGTCCTGGCCGCCGACCAGCTCAACACCTACGACGTGCTCTGCGCCGACGACATCGTCTTCACCAAGGCCGCCTACGACGCATTCATCAGCGGCCGTGGCACTGCGGCGTTCGCGGTGACCGACGGTGACAACGCGGTCGGCACCGATGCGACCTACGCCGTGACCGACGGTGACGACTCGGTCGGCACCGAGGAGGAGACCAAGTGAGCACCTTCAACTCGTTCAAGGACCCGCGCGACATCCTCATCGCGCCGGTTGTCTCGGAGAAGTCCTACGGCCTGCTCGACGAGGGCAAGTACACCTTCATCGTCGACCCGCGGGCCAACAAGACCGAGATCAAGATCGCGATCGAGCAGATCTTCAAGGTCAAGGTCGACTCCGTCCACACCATGAACCGCCCGGGCAAGGCCCGCCGGACCCGCTTCGGGACCGGCAAGCGCAAGGACACCAAGCGCGCCATCGTGACCCTGCGCGAAGGTTCGATCGACATCTTCGGGAGCGCGGGCGTCTGACGCCTGCAGCGAAGGGATTAGGGAACCATGGGTATCCGAAAGTACAAGCCGACCACGCCGGGTCGCCGCGGCAGTTCTGTCGCCGACTTCGTCGAGGTGACTCGCTCCACCCCGGAGAAGTCGCTCGTGCGTCCGCTGTCCAAGACCGGCGGTCGCAACACCAGCGGCCGGATCACGAGCCGTCACATCGGTGGTGGCCACAAGCGTGCCTACCGTCTGATCGACTTCCGTCGGGCGGACAAGGACGGCGTGCCCGCGAAGGTCGCTCACATCGAGTACGACCCGAACCGCACCGCACGGATCGCGCTGCTGCACTACGCCGACGGCGAGAAGCGATACATCCTCGCGCCGAACAAGTTGCGTCAGGGCGCCATGCTCGAGAGCGGTCCGGGGGCCGACATCAAGGCCGGCAACAACCTGCCGCTGCGCAGCATCCCGACCGGTACCGTCGTGCACGCCGTCGAGCTGCGCCCGGGTGGCGGGGCCAAGATCGCCCGCTCCGCCGGGATGCGGGTCCAGCTCGTCGCCAAGGACGGCCCCTACGCCCAGCTGCGTATGCCGTCCGGCGAGATCCGCAACGTCGACGCCCGCTGCCGGGCCACCATCGGTGAGGTCGGAAACGCGGAGCAGTCGAACATCAGCTGGGGCAAGGCCGGCCGGATGCGGTGGAAGGGCAAGCGCCCGTCCGTGCGCGGTGTGGCCATGAACCCGGTGGACCACCCGCACGGTGGTGGCGAGGGCAAGACCTCCGGTGGTCGTGACCCGGTCACCCCGTGGGGTCAGCCCGAGGGCCGCACCCGCCGCCCCGGCAAGGCGAGCGACAAACTCATCGTCCGCCGCCGTCGTACTGGCAAGAAGCGCTGATAGGAGCCTCGACACATGCCTCGTAGTCTGAAGAAGGGCCCCTTCATCGACGACCACCTCCAGAAGAAGGTGGACGCTCAGAACGAAGCGGGCACGAAGAACGTCATCAAGACCTGGTCGCGCCGTTCGGTCATCAGCCCGGACATGCTCGGCCACACCTTCGCCGTCCACGACGGCCGCAAGCACATCCCGGTGTTCATCACCGAGTCGATGGTCGGCCACAAGCTCGGCGAGTTCGCCCCGACGCGGACCTTCAAGGGTCACGTGAAGGACGACAAGAAGGGACGTCGTCGCTGATGGCCACCCCGAACGTCACCCAGGAAGAGCAGGTCATGGAAGCTCGCGCCGTTGCGCGGCACGTGCGGGTCACGCCGATGAAGGCGCGCCGCATCGTCAACCTCATCCGCGGCAAGTCCGCCGTCGAGGCGATCACTGCGCTGCAGTTCGCGCCGCAGTCCGCTTCCGACCCGGTCCGCAAGGTGCTCCAGAGCGCCATCGCCAACGCCCGGTTCGCCGCTGACGAGAACGCGACCGCGTTCGATGAGCGGGACCTCGTCGTCGCCGAGGCCTTCGTCGACGAAGGCCCGACGATGAAGCGGTTCCGGCCTCGCGCCCAGGGCCGCGCCTCGCGGATCAACAAACGCACCAGCCACATCACTGTGATCGTGAAGTCTGCCGAGAAGGCAACTGAGAAGAAGAACGGAGGCACCCGCTGATGGGCCAGAAGGTCAACCCGCACGGCTTCCGTCTCGGCATCACGACCGAACACAAGAGCCGCTGGTTCGCTGACTCCACCAACGAGGGTCAGCGCTACCGCGACTACGTCAAGGAAGATGTCGCGATCCGCAAGCTCATGTCCGAGGGCATGGAGCGCGCCGGCATCGCCCGCGTCGAGATCGAGCGCACCCGCGACCGGGTCCGCGTCGACATCCACACCGCCCGCCCGGGCATCGTCATCGGCCGCCGCGGCGCCGAGGCGGACCGGATCCGCGGTGAGCTCGAGAAGCTCACCGGCAAGCAGGTCCAGCTCAACATTCTCGAGGTCAAGAACCCCGAGATCGACGCCCAGCTCGTTGCGCAGGGCATCGCCGAGCAGCTCTCCGCGCGCGTCTCGTTCCGTCGGGCGATGCGCAAGGGTATGCAGTCCGCCACCCGCGCAGGTGCCAAGGGCATCCGGGTCCAGGTCTCCGGCCGTCTCGGCGGTGCGGAGATGAGCCGCACCGAGTTCTACCGCGAGGGTCGGGTGCCGCTGCACACGCTGCGCGCGAACATCGACTACGGCTTCTACGAGGCCCGCACGACCTTCGGTCGTATCGGCGTCAAGGTCTGGATCTACAAGGGTGACCTCACCGCGCGTGAGCTCGCTGCCCAGCAGGCCGCCGCCCCCAACCGTCCGTCCCGTGGTCCGCGTCGTGACGGCGCCGACCGCCCCGCCCGCGCCCGGCGTCCCGAGCGCACCGCGGCTCCGGCCGAGGCGAGCGAGCAGACCGCTGCCCCGGTGACCGAGGCTGTGGCGCCGGCCGCCACTGAGGGAGAGAACAACTGATGTTGATTCCTCGTCGAGTCAAGCACCGCAAGCAGCACCACCCGGGTCGCAGTGGCATGGCCAAGGGCGGCACCAAGGTTGCCTTCGGTGAATACGGCATCCAGGCTCTGGAGCCCGCCTACGTGACCAACCGGCAGATCGAGTCCGCGCGTATCGCGATGACCCGGTACATCCGCCGTGGCGGAAAGGTCTGGATCAACATCTACCCCGACCGTCCGCTGACCAAGAAGCCGGCCGAGACCCGGATGGGGTCGGGCAAGGGCTCTCCGGAGTGGTGGGTCGCCAACGTCAAGCCCGGCCGCGTCATGTTCGAGCTCTCCGGTGTTCCGGAGGAGGTTGCCCGCGAGGCTCTGCGTCTTGCGATGCACAAGCTGCCCATGAAGTGCCGTTTCGTCAAGCGTGAAGGTGGTGACATCTGATGGCCGTTGGAAGCAAGGACCTCGCGTCCGCACAGCTGCGCGGTATGGACGACGACCGACTCGTCGACGAGCTGCGCAAGGCCAAGGAGGAGCTGTTCAACCTGCGGTTCCAGTCCGCCACGGGTCAGCTCGACAACCACGGTCGGCTCCGTGCCGTCCGCAAGGACATCGCCCGGATCTACACCGAGATGCGCGAGCGTGAGCTCGGCATCGGGTCAGCCCCGGCAGCGGCGGAGACGCCTGAGAAGACCAAGAAGTCCGCGCAGAAGGCGGAGGCCAAGTGATGGAAGACACGAGCGTGACCGAGATCAGCCGCAACGACCGCAAGACCCGTCAGGGGTATGTCGTCAGCGACAAGATGGACAAGACCGTCGTGGTCGAGGTCGAGGACCGCGTCAAGCACGCCCTGTACGGCAAGGTCATCCGCAAGTCGAGCAAGGTCAAGGCCCACGATGAGGAGAACTCCGCCGGCATCGGCGACCGGGTCCTGATCATGGAGACCCGTCCGCTCAGCGCGAGCAAGCGCTGGCGTCTGGTCGAGATCCTCGAGAAGGCCAAGTAGTTCGCCGCCGGCCAACCACAGCCTCGTGGGGTCCGCCCCACTGCCCCCATCGGTTCGGCAAGGCTCCGGCTCATCCCGGAGAACCGGCACGACAGTAGGAGATAACAAGTGATCCAGCAAGAGTCGCGACTGCGAGTCGCCGACAACACCGGAGCCAAGGAGCTCCAGTGCATCCGCGTGCTCGGAGGCTCCGGCCGCCGCTACGCGGGTATCGGTGACACCATCGTCGCCACGGTCAAGGACGCCATCCCCGGCGGCAACGTCAAGAAGGGCGACGTCGTCAAGGCCGTCATCGTGCGCACCGTCAAGGAGCGTCGGCGCGCGGACGGCTCATACATCAAGTTCGACGAGAATGCCGCCGTCATCCTCAAGACCGACGGCGACCCGCGCGGCACCCGCATCTTCGGCCCGGTGGGCCGTGAGTTGCGGGAGAAGCGCTTCATGAAGATCATCTCCCTCGCTCCGGAGGTGCTCTGACACATGGCTAACAAGGCGAAGATGAAGATCAAGAAGGGCGACACCGTCCAGGTGCTCACCGGCAAGGACAAGACGAAGACCGGCAAGGTCATCGCCGTCTACCCCGAGACCCAGCGGGTGCTCGTCGAGGGCATCAACCGGGTCACCCGGCACACCAAGGCCGGCACCGACCGGGGATCGCGCACCGGCGGGCTCGTCGTCCAGGAGGCGTCGATCCACGTGAGCAACGTCGCGATCGTCGACCCGAGCGACAAGAAGCCGACCCGGATCAAGACCCGGGTCGAGACCGTCGAGCGCGACGGTCGCACGAAGGCGAGCCGCACCCGTGTCGGAGTGCGTTCCGGTAAGGACCTGTGATGAGTGAGATGACGCAAGCCCCGCGGCTGAAGACCCGCTACCAGGACGAGATCAAGTCCTCACTGCGTGAGCAGTTCGGCTTCGCGAACCCGATGCAGGTTCCCGGTGTCGTCAAGGTCGTCGTCAACATGGGTGTCGGCGAGGCGGCCCGCGACAGCAAACTGATCGAGGGCGCCATCCGCGACCTGACCGCGATCACCGGCCAGAAGCCGCTGGTGACCAAGGCCCGCAAGTCCATCGCCCAGTTCAAACTGCGCGAGGGGATGCCGATCGGTGCGCACACCACGCTGCGCGGCGACCGGATGTGGGAGTTCCTCGACCGGCTCGTGACGATCGCTCTGCCGCGGATCCGCGACTTCCGCGGCCTGTCCCCGAAGCAGTTCGACGGCCGGGGCAACTACACCTTCGGTCTGAACGAGCAGTCGATGTTCCACGAGATCGACCAGGACAAGATCGACCGCGTCCGCGGCATGGACATCACGGTCGTGACCACCGCGACCAACGACGACGAGGGACGTGCGCTGCTCAAGGCGCTCGGCTTCCCGTTCAAGGAGAACTGATCCCATGGCAAAGACCGCTCTGAAGAACAAGGCCGCCAAGAAGCCGAAGTTCAAGGTCCGGGGCTACACCCGGTGCCAGCGCTGCGGCCGCCCGCACTCGGTCTACCGCAAGTTCGGCCTGTGCCGGATCTGCCTGCGCGAGATGGCTCACCGCGGTGAGCTGCCCGGCGTGACCAAGTCCAGCTGGTAGCCCACACCAGATCAACCGACCATCAAGACAGACAAACATTCCATCTACATCGAAGGTCCGCACCGCATACCCGAACCGGGTCGCGATGAGGAAACCACGGTGAGAAGGGGCGGAGAAGCCCAATGACAATGACTGACCCGATCGCGGACATGCTGACCCGCGTCCGGAACGCCAACTCGGCGCAGAAGGACGAGGTCTCCATGCCGTTCTCGAAGCTGAAGTCGCACATCGCGGAGATTCTCGAGGCCGAGGGCTACATCGCCGGCTGGGCCGTCGAGGACGCCGAGGTCGGCAAGACCCTGACGATCAACCTCAAGTACGGCCCGAACCGCGAGCGCTCGATCGCCGGCGTGCGCCGGGTGTCCAAGCCCGGTCTGCGCGTCTACGCCAAGTCCACCAACCTGCCCAAGGTGCTCGGTGGTCTCGGTGTCGCCATCATTTCCACGTCGTCTGGACTCCTCACGGACAAGCAGGCGGCCCAAAAGGGTGTGGGTGGGGAAGTCCTCGCCTACGTCTGGTAAGGGGAACCAACCATGTCGCGTATTGGACGCATGCCTGTTGCCGTCCCCTCCGGTGTCGACGTCAAGATCGAGGGCCAGACCGTCACGGTCAAGGGCCCAAAGGGTGAGCTGACCCACGAGGTCGTCGCCCCGATCACCGTCAGCCAGGGCGAGGACGGACTCGAGGTCAGCCGCGCCGACGACGAGCGTGACTCGCGCTCGCTGCACGGCCTGACCCGCACACTCATCTACAACATGGTGCTCGGGGTGACCGAGGGATACGAGAAGAAGCTCGAGATCCACGGCACCGGCTACCGGGTGCTCGCCAAGGGCAGCAACCTCGAGTTCGCCCTCGGCTACTCGCACCCGATCGTCATCGAGCCCCCGGCCGGCATCACCTTCGTGGTGGAGAACCAGACCCGGTTCTCGGTCCAGGGCATCGACAAGCAGCTCGTCGGCGAGGTCGCCGCGAACATCCGCAAACTGCGCAAGCCCGACCCGTACAAGGCCAAGGGCATCCGCTACGCGGGCGAGCACATCCGTCGCAAGGTTGGAAAGGCTGGTAAGTAAGCCATGGCGATGATCGTCAAGCGCGCCAAGGGCAAGGTCGCAGCAC
>DUPF01000241.1 GCA_012838445.1 Intrasporangiaceae bacterium
GAGTGGATCACCGACCCGCAGCGGCCGCGGGCCGCCGGCCCCGCCTAGACTGCTGCCCGTGCCCACCCTGCGTGAATCCGTCGAACAAGCCAGCTATCCCCTCGTCAAGCGGATGGCCGAGTGGCCCAGGTGGGCACCGTTCCTGCTCATCCTCGGACTCATGGTGGCCGGGGTGTTCATCCCGACCTACGGCTGGATCCTCATCGCCGTCGTCGGGGTGTTCCTCATCTGGCTGCTCTACCTCGGCTGGCCGCGGCTGACGAGCGCCGAGCGGCTCATGCGCATCGCCGTCATCGCGATCGTCATCGTCGCCGCCGTCACCCGCGCCAACCCGCGCACCGGCGCCTGACACCCGCCGCGCCCACCCTCGCGACCTCACGACGGCCCCGTCACCGAACCCCCACCCTCACCGCGAAGGTGGGCAAACCGTCGAATCCCAGCCCCGAAATCGACCAATCGTCAACCCTCACCGTCCGGCGTCACCCAATCCCCCACCCTCACCGCGAAGGTGGGCAAACCGTCGATTTCGAGCCCCGAAATCAACCAAACGCCACCCTTCGCCGCGCGCCGCCGCCCGATCCCCCACCCTCACCGCGAAGGTGGGCAAACCGTTGAATTCCGCGCCCGAAATCGACCAATCGCCACCCCTCACAGGGCGGGTCGCGACGGATCGCCACCCCTCGCCACGAGGGCCCGCCCCGACGCCAAGCCGTTTTGACAACGGTTCTCATCTAGGCTGAGAATGGTTCTCATGAATCGCACGTTCACCCTCGCCACGACCACCCTCGCCCTCGCCGCGCTGACCGCCTGCGGCGGCACGCCCACCACCTCTGCCCCACCGGACGGCGGCACCGCCGACGCATCCCCGGCGCTGAGTGTCGCGGCGGCGTTCTACCCCCTCGAGTACGCGACGAAGCGCATCGGCGGGGACCGCGTCGAGGTGAGCAGCCTGACCAAGCCCGGCGCCGAGCCGCACGACGTCGAACTCACCCCCCGGGAGGTCGCCGGCATGACCAGCGCGGACCTCGTCGTCTACCTCAAGGGATTCCAGCCCGCCATCGACGACGCCGTCGCGAACACCGCTGCCCAGGCCGGGTTCGACGTGACCGATGCCGCCCGCCTCACCCTCGCCGCCACCGACGACGGCCACGACCACGGTCACAGCCACGGGGACGACGACCACGCGGATGACCACGCGGACGAGGACCACGCCGACCACGACCACGCCGAGGACGACCACGCACACGACCACGGCGAGGAGGGCACCGACCCGCACTTCTGGCTCGACCCGACCCGCTACGCCTCCGTCGCGGAGGCGATCGCCGAACGACTGGCCGAGGCGGACCCGGCCGGAGCCGACACATACCGCAGCAATGCCGCCCGGCTCAGTGATGAACTGACCGCTCTCGACAAGGAATTCAGCAGTGGCCTGGCCACCTGCCCCCACCGGGACCTGGTCACCGGTCACGCCGCCTTCGGATACCTCGCCGACCGATACGATCTGCATCAGGTCGGGATCGCCGGGCTGAGCCCTGAGCAGGAGCCGACCGCCGCCCAGATCCGCGACCTCGTCGCCCACGTCCGCGAGACAGGAGTCAAGACCGTGTATGCGGAGACCCTCGCCAGCCCGGCGCTCGCCGAGACCGTGGCGCGCGAGGCCGGGGTCACCGTCGAGGTGCTCGACCCGATCGAGGGCCTGAGCGATGCCTCTGCCGGGGCCGACTACTTCGAGATCATGCGAGCCAACCTCGCCACGCTGCGCGACGGACTGGAATGCTCCAGTCCATGACCGCACCGCCGCTCCACCTCCACGATGCCGCCTTCGGATACGGCGACCGGCGCATCGTCGCCGGGGTCGACCTGACCGTCAACGAGGGCGACGTCATGGCCATTCTCGGACCCAACGCCTCCGGCAAGTCGACGATCATCCGCGGGATCCTCGGACTCGCCGACCACCAGGGCGGACACGTCGAGGTGTTCGGCACGGCGATCGCGGACCTGAGCGACAAGACAGCGCTCGGATACGTGCCCCAGCACCACTCCCTGTCGACCTCGGTCGCGGCCACCGTCCGGGAGGTGGTCGCCACCGGGCGGCTGGTGCGGCGCCGCTGGTGGCAGCGGACCTCCGCCGAGGACCGTCGCATCGTCGACGAGGCCATCGACCTGGTCGGCCTGAGCGACCGGGCCAAGGAGGAGGTCAGCCACCTCTCCGGCGGTCAGCAGCGGCGGGTGCTCATCGCCCGGGCCCTGGCGGCCCAGCCGCGGATCCTCCTGATGGACGAACCCACCGCCGGCGTCGACGCCGCGAACCAACAGCTCCTCGCCGAGGTCATCGGCCGGCTCGCTGCGGCCGGGACGACGATGGTCGTCGTCACCCATGAGCTCGACGCCATCCAGCACGTCGTCAGCCGGGTCGTCTGCGTCAGCAGCGGACACATCGACTTCGACGGGACGAGCGAGGAGTATGCCGCGCACGTCGCCGCCCACGCGATCGGCACGAGTCACCACCATCACGACGACGTCGCGCCGCTGCCGGCCGCGCTGCGCCCCGGCCCGCTCGAGGGCACGGCGACGAGGAGGGTCCCATGAGTGAGATGCTCGCGCTGGAGTTCATGCGCAACGCCCTCATCGGTGCTGTCCTCGTCGGCTTCGCCGCCCCCCTCGTCGGGATCTTCCTCGTCCAGCGGCGGATGTCGCTCGTCGGGGACGGCATGGGCCACGTCGCCCTGGCCGGCGTCGCCATCGGCGTCCTGACCGGCACCCAACCGGTCTACACCGCACTCATCGCCGCTGTCCTGGCCGCCGTCGCGATCGAGTTGCTCCGCGAACGCGGCAGCACCTCCGGCGATGTCGCCCTGGCGCTGATGTTCTACGGCGGCATCGCCGCCGGTGTGGTGCTGATGAGCCAGTCGACGAGCACGTCGGCGGCCAACCTCACCGGATTCCTCTTCGGGGCGATCCTGACCACGACCCAGGGCGATCTCATCGCCTTCGCGGTCCTCGCCGCGATCGTCGTGGCCACCGTGACAGTGCTCCGCCAGCGACTGTTCGCGGTCGCCAACGACGAGGTGTATGCGCGCGCCACCGGCATGCGGGTGACCACCCTCAACCTCACCCTCGCCGTGCTGACCGCGACGACCGTCGTCATCTCGATGCGGATCGTCGGCCTGCTCCTCATCAGCGCCCTGATGATCCTGCCCAACGCGATCGCCCAGCGGATCAGCAGCAGCTTCGCCGCGACCGCACGCTGGGGTGCCGTCATCGGGATCGTCACCGCCGTCGCCGGTGTCGTCACCTCCTACTACGCCCAGACCCCCTCCGGCGGGACGATCGTGCTCATCCTCATCGCCGTGTTCATCGTCGTCGCCGTCGCCAGTGGCGCCTACCACCGGTTCCAGGCCCGCACCTATCCGCGCGTCGAACGCCACGACCACGAACACGGCCCCGACTGCGGACACGAGGCCATCCCGCACGGCGACCACGTCGACTACCTCCACGACGGGCACCGGCACGCCGCCCACCAGGGCCACTACGACGAGCACCACCCCGACGCCCACGAGCACCAGGCCGACCATGTCTCAGCCAAGGGGCCACGATGACCCGAGCACCGCATACCACCTCCCGGCCGGCGGCCGAACCACGCCGCGTGACCCGCCAACGGATCGCTGTCGCAACAGCATTGGAGTCCACCGACGAGTTCATCTCCGCCCAGGACCTGCACACCCGGCTGGCGGAGTCCGGCACCCGGGTCGGGCTCGCGACCGTCTATCGCACCCTGCAGGCGATGGTCGCCGAGGGCGAGATCGATGTGCTGCGCACCGACGACGGGGAGGCCGTCTACCGGGCCTGCTCGACCGGACACCACCACCACCTCGTCTGCCGGGAATGCGGCCACACCATCGAGATCGAGGGGCCGGCCGTGGAGCGCTGGGCCGCCGCGATCAGCGCCGACCACGGCTTCAGCGACGTCGAGCACACGCTCGAGATCTTCGGCCGCTGCCGCGACTGCGCCTGACCTAGCGCCCGGCCGGCTTGTCCACGGCGCCGCCGTAGCGCCGGTCGCGGCGCGCATACGTCTCGATCGCCTCCCACAGGTCGAGGCGCGAGTAGTCCGGCCAGAGCCGGTCCTGGAAGACGAGTTCGGCGTAGGCGCTCTGCCACAGCAGGAAGTTCGACGTGCGCTGCTCCCCCGAGGACCGGATGAACAGGTCGACGTCCGGCATGTCCGGCTCGTTGAGATAGCGGGCCACGGTCCGTTCGTCGACACCGCGTGGTGAGAGGCGACCGGCCTTGACATCACTGGCGATTCGCGCGACCGCGTCCCCGATCTCGGCCCGTCCGCCGTAGTTGACGCAGAAGTACAGGGTGAGTCCGGTGTTGGCCCTGGTCAGCTCCTGGGCGACCTCGAGCTCCTTGATGACCGAACCCCACAGCCGGGGCCGCCGACCCACCCAACGCATCCGCACCCCCCACGAGTGCAGTTGGTCGCGGCGGCGGCGGATGACCTCCCGGTTGAAACCCATGAGGAAGCGGACCTCCTCGGGGGAGCGCTTCCAGTTCTCGGTGGAGAAGGCGTATGCGGACAGGTGCGTCACGCCGGCCTCGATCGCCCCGGCCACGACGTCGAGGAGCGCCGCCTCCCCCGCCTCGTGGCCCTTGGTCCGCGGCAATCCCCGTTCGTTGGCCCACCGGCCGTTGCCGTCCATGACGACCGCGACGTGGCGGGGCATCACCTCGGCCGGGATCGCCGGTGGCGTCGCCCCGGACGGGTGCGGGAAGGGCCGATCGTATGCCATGGTCGCCGAGTTTAGTCAGGTGCCGGGGAGGCGTCGGTCGGGCGCGCATACCGCCACGGTGCGGCGAGCGCGGTGAGCAGGAGACCGACCGCGGTGGCGAGCATGAGCCAGCGGTAGTCCACGGCCGTCACCAGTGCCGCGGCGACGAGGACGGCCCCGGTCTGCGGCACCGTCAGCGCGAGGTTCGTCGCGGCGGCCGTCCGACCCTGGAGAAAGCCCGAGGTGAGCCGCTGCCGCAGCGTCGTGAACGCGACGATGATCCACGTGACGGAGCACCCGGCGAGGAACATCGCCACCACGGCGGCCGGCAGGGCGGTGACGAGCAGGAGCATGGCCGCTGCGGCCAGCACGAGCGTCCCGACCGCGACCATCCGCACCTCCCCGAGGCGACCGATCGCCCAGGCGGCAGTGGCACCGGCGAGCAGTGCCCCGACACCCTGCACACTGACGAGCACGGCGAGGGCACTGGTCGGCAGCCCGAGGCCCTGGTCGATGTAGGGGAAGATCGCCGCGTTGACGATGCCGGTCGCTCCGAAGCCGACGGCGAGCAGGACGGTGAGCCGGCCGAGGGGTGCGGTGCGCCCGAGGTGTCGGAATCCGGCCCAACTCTCGGTCCACCAGGTGCCGCGCTCGTCCTCCGCCTGGGGTGGGGACTCGGTGATCCGCAACGTCGCCAGCAGGAGGGCCGCGAGCCCGAACGCCCCGGCGGACAGTGCGGCGACCGCGTGCGGGCCGAGCGCGACATACAGACCTGCCCCGATGAGTGGGGCGACGAGTCGGAAGCCCTGGTCGATCGTCGCGAGCAGACCGTTGCCCGAGGCGAGGGCCGCATCGGGCAGCAGGTCACGCACGAGACCGGACTGGGCGGCCGCGGTGAGGTAGGCGATCGTCGCATAGAGCACCGTCACGGTGTAGACGATCCACAACTGCTCCGCGCGGTCGACGAGGAGCAGACCGAGGACGACGACCCCGACGGCGAAGTTGGACACCGCGAGCAGCCGGCGGCGCGAGACCCGATCAGCGATGTGGCCGAGCACCGGCGCCAGGATCGCGGGCAGCCCGAGGAGCCCGAAGGTGACGGCAGCTGCGGCGTCGCTTCCGGTGAGGTCCTTGACCCAGATCGCCAGGACGAGGAAGAGGGTGCTGTCGGCGAGGTTGCTGAACACCCAGGCCGCGGTCAGACGCGGGAAGCCGGCATGCCCCCACGCGAGCGGCCGACGTCGGTGCCAGGCCTTCGGCGCCGGCTGGTCCTGAGCCACCCGGTCAGGCCCGCTCGACGAGGCGCAGGGAGCGCACTCCTCGCTCGAGATGCCACTGGAGGAACGCGCTGGTCAGACCGCTGCCCTCACGGCGGTGCCGCGGGTCGCTGGCGTCGGCGACGGCCCAGTCCCCGGTCAGCAGCGCGGCGAGCAGCCGCAGCGTTTCCGGTGCCGGTGCGGCCGATCCCGGCGGGCGGCACGACGGGCAGACGACACCGCCGGCGGCGAGGTGAAAGGCCCGGTGCGGACCGGGGTCGCCGCATTTGGCGCAGTCGTGGAAGCTGGGGGCCCAGCCGGCGACCGCGAGAGCCCGCAGGAGGTATGCGTCGAGCACCAGTTCTGGTGCGTGGACTCCGTCTGCGAAGGCGGCGAGCGCCCCGGCGATGAGGAGGTACTGCTGGGTGTTGGGCTCACCTTCCTCGGTGAGCCGGTCGCAGGTCTCCAGGGCGGCTGCCGCCGCGGTCCAACTGCGGTAGTCGCGCGCGATCGCGTCGCCGTGGGTGGCCAGGCTCACCGCCTGGGTGACGGTGTCGAGGTTGCGCCCCTCGTAGCACTGCACGTCGACGACCATGCCCGGCTCGAGGCGGGCGCCGAACCGGCTCTTGGTCCGGCGCACCCCTTTGGCGACGGTGCGGATCTTGCCCCGGGTCCGGGTCAGGATCGTCACGATCCGGTCGGCCTCGCCGAGTTTGTGGGTGCGCAGGACCACACCCTCGTCCCGGTACAGAGCCATGTCGGCCATTGTCCCCCGCCGGACGCCAGGTGGTCGCCAGCGACTCGCCCAGCCACGCCCGCCCCGCCGCGGTCGCCCTGCCGCCCGCCAGAACTTCGGGATTGCGAAGTTGTGGCGGCGACGTGGGGCACACCCGGCGCGTTGATCGAACATACGTTCGCCATTGTGCTACGGTCGGAGTATGACGGCAGTGCTGCAGGGGTCGCTCTTCGACAGCGCCACCCATGTGCATCCGACGCTGCGCGCCGTCGGGGACGGGATGAACCGGATCCACCTGGATGCCCGGTCCTGGGTCGATGTCCGACCCGAATGGTTGGCCGCCCCGGATGTCCTCTTCGAACATCTCGCCGACCACGTCCCGTGGCGGGCCGAGCGACGCCACATGTACGACCGGATGGTCGACGTCCCCCGCCTGACCTGCTTCTACGGAGCGGCCGACCCGCTCCCCCACCCAGTCCTGGAAACCGCCCGGGAGATGCTCAGTCGGCACTACGCCGACGAACTCGGCGAGTCGTTCGTGACCGCGGGCCTGTGCTACTACCGCGACGGCGCCGACTCGGTCGCCTGGCACGGCGACCGGATCGGGCGCAGCCGCCTCGAGGACACGATGGTCGCGATCCTCTCCGTGGGCCAGCCCCGCACTCTGGCGCTGCGACCGAACGGCGGGCGCACCGCATACCGCCTGGGTCTGGGGCACGGCGACCTCGTCGTCATGGGCGGGGCCTGCCAGCGCGAGTGGGAGCACTGCGTGCCGAAGACCGCCGATGCGGTCGGGCCCCGGATCTCGATCCAGTTCCGCCCGGCCGGGGTGCGGTAGGTCAGCCGCCCCGCAGTCTCGGGGCGGCACCGCTACGCACTGACGATGTCGATGCCGTAGTCATGGAAGCGCTGATCGGCCGTGACGACCGTCAGTTGCTCGATGAGCGCTTGGGCGATGATGAGCCGGTCGAAGGGATCCCGGTGATGGACGGGCAGATCGGCCACCGCCAGTCCGTGCGCCGGAGAGAGCGGCAACTGACGCACTCCGGCTGCGGCAATCTGCGCCTCGAGATCAGCAGGAACCTCGAGTTTGCCGACCGCACCCTTGACGCCGATCTCCGCGTAGGACACCACACTCATGAGCAGGTCGTCGGCCGACGTGATGGCCTGCGTCGCTGCCGCGGACAGCTCACGTTCACCCGAGAGTTGCCAGAGGACCACATGAGTGTCCAGGAGCAGCCTCACGACTCAAGCATCTCGTCGATCTCGGCATCGGTGAGCTCGAAGTCCTCCCCGATGCGGATCTGGCCCCGCAACGCCCCCCGGGCTGCGAGGAAGCGCTCGCCCGCGTTCATCGGCTCGATGGGAACCAACCGCACCACCGGCACGCCGTCCCTGGCAATCTCGACCTCCTCGCCCGCGAGCGCGAGGGCGATCAGTCTGGACAGCTCGGTCTTGGCCTGCCCCACGTTCATCGTGGTCATAGGACTACCGTACAGCGGTTGGCCAAGATTGGCCACGGTGGTCTCCGCACTGGGCCGTCCCGCGTGAGGCGCGCAGCCACAGGGCGCCGCACCGACTCACGTCGTGGTGCGGGCCGCCTTGCTCGTCGTGCCCCTGCGGGTCGGGGTGCGGGCTGCCGCCCGGGTCGCGCTCCCGGTCC
>DUPF01000242.1 GCA_012838445.1 Intrasporangiaceae bacterium
AGGGCGCGTGCCCTGCCCGACCCTATTCGGATGAGATCTACGGCAGGACCGTGAAGGCGCCGTCCTTGATGACCTGGACGACGGCCTCATGCTCGGCATCGCGGTCGGCGTTGATGGAGAACGTGCCGAGGACGGTGTCGAGGTCCTTGATGCCCTTGAGTCCGTCGCGGATCGCGTCGCGCTCACCGGAGCAGCCGGCGCGCACGGCGGCGTCGATGATCGTCATGCCGGCGTAGGCCTGGGCCGCGAACTGGTCCGGCTTGGCGCTGAACTTGGCCTCGAAGGCCTCCTGGAAGGCCTTGTTCAACTCGCCCTCGGAGGCGGAGTTCCACGCGGCACCGACGACGATGCCCTCGGCCGCGTCACCCGCGTCGGTCATCAGCTTGGGGTTGTTGAACCCGTTGCCGCCGACGATCGGCACATCGATTCCGAGCTCACGGGCCTGGGTGACCAGCGGGATGGCGGCCTCGATGAGCCCGGAGACGAAGATCGCGTCCGGGTTGGCGGCCTTGGCCTCGGTGAGCAGGGTGCGGAAGTCGGTGTCGGTCTTGGAGAAGGTGAGCACCTTGGCGGCGGTCACGCCCTCGTCCTGGACGGCGGCCTCGAACACCTTGAAGCCGGACTCGGTGAACGCGTCGTCGTTGGAGTACATGAGGACGACGTTCTTCAGGTCATAGGTGGAGACCGCCTTGGCGACGGTCTGCGGGATGACCTGTCCCTCGGTGAGCGAGTCGCGGAAGATGTAGTCGCCCTGCTCGGTGATCCCGGCCGCAGTGTTGGAGATCGCGAGCACCGGCACGCCCGCCTCCTGGGCGATGGGCTGGGCCTGGAAGGCGGTGTTGGACAGGGTCGGGCCGATGATGACGCTGCGGTCCTTGGTGAAGGCCTCGAAGACGGTGATGCCCTGCTTGGAGTCGGTCTGGTCGTCCTCGATCTTCAGGTCGTAGGTGACGCCGCCCTTCTTCGCCAGGTCCTCGGCGGCGAGCTCGAGACCACGCTTCTGGGACTCGCCATAGGAGCCGGCCGCGCCGGTCAGGGACAGTGCGGCGCCGACGGGGACGGCGTCCTCGATGACGCACTCGTCGCCGGTGCCGGTCCCGACGAGGCCACCGCCACCGCCACCGTCAGCGGCGCCGGTCTCGCCACCGCCACCACCAGCCGGGGCGGGGTCGTCGGAGCCGCCGCAGGCGGTCAGGGTCAGGGCCAGTGCTGCGGCCAGGGCCAAGGACTTGATCGTCGTGCTCTTCATGCGCGTTCCTTCGCGTGCGGGGCGGGTGGTGCTCAGGCTCGGTTCTCGAGTGCTCGAAGGGTATCGGAGCGGTCCGACACGCCGACCCGATGCCCGCCCATCGGTCTGACGAACGGTTCCGAGACGGGATGAACGGTCAGCTGAGGATGTCCTTGCGCCGGAACACCCGGTATCCGAGGACGACGAACACGGCGAACCACAGCAGTGACCACAGCACCCCGTGCCGCAGACTCGCCCAGTCCGGGTCGGTGGTCCCGAGCAGGTCGAGCCAGGCCCGCATGTAGTGCGTCGGCAGGGCTTTGCGCCAGTCACCGATGGCGTCGATGCTGTCGAGGATCCCGGTGATGATGAACACCATGACGGCGGCGCCGACGGCGGCGAGCGGGGTGTCGGTGCGCACCCCGACGAGGAAGGCGATGCCGGCCACGGGGAGAGTCGCGATGAACACATACCCGATGGCGAGGCCCATCCGTGCCCAGAACAGTCCGTTGTCCAGCTCTCCCCCGGCCGGGATGGTGAATGGCTCCATCCCATAGGCGAATCCGCCGATCAGGAGCGCCCAGGTGGGCAGCAGCAGGGTCGCGATGGCGAGCGCGGACAGGCCGACGAGGAGTTTGCTGGTCAGGAGTCGGGCCCGCCGCACGGGGGCGGTGAGCAGGTAGCGCAGCGAGGACCAGGAGGCCTCGGCCGGGACGGGGTCGCCGACGAGGAGGGCGGCGACGACATAGAGGAGGAATTCGCCGGAGACCAGGAGGGTGAAGACGGCGAAGTTCGGTCCGCCGCTCGTCGCGAGGTCGACGAAGCGGACGCCGCCGGAGCTGCGCGGGCCGCGGTCGAGGGCGAAGGCCCCCATGAAGATCAGCGGCAGGGCGAGCAGGGTGGCGAAGATCCACTGGGTGCGGCGGCGGGTGAGTTGCCGGGCCCATTCGGCCCGATACGACAACGGTGGAGTATGCCGTGCTCGCCCCGGCGTGGGCCGCTGCGGCTGGGGTGCGGGTCGGGTCTGCTGGGTCGGGTGGTCGTGGTCGGTCACCGGGCACGCACCTGCCTGAGTCGTTCGATGAGGCTCTGTCCCGGGAGTCCGTTGCCGGCGTTCGGGCTCTGGGCGCCGGCGATGACGCCGAGGAAGACTTCTTCGAGGTGGCGGCGGCTGCCGACCTCGCGGATGTCGAGGCCGGCGTCGAGGACGGCGCGCACGACGGCGGCGCGGGGCAGGTCGGCGACGATGGTGACCTTGGCGTGGTCGGATTCGTCGATGACGTCGACGGAGCGGATCCCGTCGTGGGCGCGCAGCGCGGCGAGGGTCTCGGCGTCGGGGGCGCGGGAGACGTCGATGACGGTGGTGTCCTCGCTGGCGACGAGGTCGTCGACGCGGCCGGCGGTGATGACCCGGCCGGCGTGCATGACGACGACGTGGCTGCAGGTCATCTCGACCTCGCTGAGCAGGTGGGATGAGACGACGACGGTGCGTCCGGTGGCGGCGTAGGCCTGCAGGATCGGGCGCATGGCGGCGATCTGGGGTGGGTCGAGGCCGTTGGTCGGCTCGTCGAGGAAGAGCAGGTCGGGTTTGCCGAGCATGGCCTGGGCGATGCCGAGGCGTTGCTTCATGCCGTGTGAGTAGGTGCGCACCGGTCGGTCGAGGGCGCCGCCGAGGGCGGCGACGTCGAGTGCCTCGCGGAATCCGGCATCCTTCTCGGGTCGGCCGGTGGCCCGCCAGTAGGCCTGGAGGTTCTGTCGGCCGGTCAGGTGCGGGAGGAAGCCGGGGCCCTCGACGAGGGCGCCCACCTGAGCGAGGATGTCGGCGCCGGGCGTGATCCGCCGGCCCAGCACATACACATCTCCGGAGTCGGGGGTGATCAGGCCGAGCATCATCCGCATCGTCGTGGTCTTGCCGGCGCCGTTGGGGCCGAGGAGGCCGACGACCTGGCCGCGTTGGGCGGCCCAGGTGACGTCGTCGACGGCGCGGTGCCCGTCGCGGTAGGTCTTGACGAGTCCGTCGACGACGAGGGGGATGTCGGCGAGGTCCTCGCGGTAGGCGTCGCGGGTGCGGCGTCGGCGCCGGAGGACGGCGAGGGCGGCTGCGGTGAGGAGGAGGGCGGCGAGCGCGGTGCCGACGGCCCAGGATTCGGTGTCGCGGCCGCCTTCGCCGGCGGCGGGGACGCGGGTGCCGGTGACGACGGGCAGTTCGATTGCGGCGTCGACGATCTCGATCCGGTCGGCACGGGCGTCCTGCGGTCCGGCGTGTCCGTTGTCGGTCGTCGTGAGCAGGACCCGCCAGCGGGTGCCCTGCTCCATCGCGTAGGCGGCTGCGGGCAGTGCGACGGTCACGTCGTGCGGCTGTCCGGCCGGTCCCTGGATTCGGATCGGGGCGACGAGGGCCCGTGGTTGGGTGAGGGTGCTGCCCTGGAGCTGCCAGAGCGACGCATACAGGACCTGCTCCTCCCCTGTGGAGGTGACGGTCAGCCGCAGTCGGGGGGAGCCGGCGACGGTCCGCCGGTCGGGCAGGCCGATGGTCTCGAAGGAGCCGGAGGAGCCCGGCAGGGCGGCGAGGGCGTAGGTCGGCAGGCCGCGCACCCCGGCTGCCAGGCCGGGGATGGTGGTCATCGAGGCCGGTTGTCCCCCAGGGGGATTGAGCAGGAGCTGGTCCTGACTGGAGGTGCGGCGCAGGGCGAGGGTGGTCCACTCGACTGGGTCTGCTTCGCCCAGCCCTGGGTATGCGTCGAGCCGCTCGAGCGTGGCCGTCACCTGACGGCGGATGAGGGGGAGGGCGTAGGTGAACGGGTCGACGGGCAGGGGCTGCCGGGCTGCTTCCTCGGGGGTGAGGTCGGTGGCCAGGTAGGTGTCGAGCCAGGTCCTGGCGGCCTGTTCGTCGTCGGCCTCGGTGGTGGCGGTCCCGTCGTGGCCGCCGTCGGTCCAGCGGATCGCGAGCGGGGCTCCCGTGGCGTGGATGAGGCGGGCGTTGGCGTCCGCCTGGTCGAGTCCGAAGAGGGTGTCCGCCTGGCCCTGGATGAGGAGGGTCGGCGGCATCCTGGTGGTGATCACGCTTGCCGGGGAGTTCGCGCGGAGGGTGTCGAGGAGCGCCTGGTCCGGGATGCCGGTCTCGGCCGCTGCGGTGAGGTGGGCGCACAGGGTCGGCTCGAAGCGGCCGCAGAGCATCGGGTTGGTGCTGTGTGGCGGGGTCGGGGCTGGTGGGGTTGCCGGTGGGCTCGGCTCCGGTGTCTCTGGTGTCTCTGGTGCTGGCTCTGCTGGGCTCGCCGACTCTGTCGACATCGGTGGGCCGCCGGCGAGGGCGGCGGCGAAGAAGCGGGATCCCCAGAGCCGTTTGAACACGCCGGGGGTGTCGATCGGCGTGAGTCCCGCTGGTGTCGCAGGCTGTTCATCCGTGGTGGCGTGCTGGGCGAAGAGCGACTGGGCGAGGTCGTTCCAGGTCACGAGGGCGACCGCGGCATCGATCCGCTCG
>DUPF01000293.1 GCA_012838445.1 Intrasporangiaceae bacterium
CCAGATCCTCGCGGAGGCCTTCGTCCGCAAGGCCGGTCGGAAGCAGTCGCGCGGCGGTGATGCGCGGTCCTGGATTCTCCTGCCCACCGACCCGGGAACCCTGTGCTGGTCCTTCCTGCTGTGGGGCGCCGCACCGCTCTTCGCTGCGGTGTACACGCTGCTGGCGCTGGTGGCCGCCGCCCACTCCGCGGCCTCGCTCCGACGTCGTTACCGGGATCTGACTGCGCTCGACCATGCAGAGGCACGGTGAGGTCGATGCCCCGGCTGACGGTTCTGCTGCCTGCCCTGAACGCGGAGGACACCATCCGGGTCGCCGTGTCCTCCACTCTGCGCGGGATGCCGGCGGACTCCGAGCTCTACGTCCTCGACGACGGTTCGACCGATGCCACCGCTGAACGGGCCCGGGAGGCGGGGACGCGACGGGGCGTCGTCGACAAGCGTCTGAAGGTGGTGTCCCGCCCTCCCTCGGGGGGACTGGCGAAGGCCCTCAACTCGATGCTCGCCGACACCGACTCCGCGCTCGTCGGGCGGATGGACGCCGACGACATCAGCCTGCCCTGGCGGTTCCGGGTCTCCCTGCCGGCCCTGGACAGCGGCACCGATGTGGTGTTCACCCAGGTGATGCGGATGAGCGGGCGGAGGATCGTCCCTGGACCTCCCGTCCCGATCGGGCCGCGGGACTTTCCCTACCACCTGCTGCTGACCAACCCGGTCACCCATCCGTCGATGATCGCCCACCGTGAGGCCCTCTCCGTGGTGGGGGAGTACCGCGGGGTACCGGCGGAGGACTACGACCTCTGGTTGCGGATGGCGGTGCAGGGGGTACGGATGCGTCGCCTGCCGTGGGCCTGCCTGATCTGCCGGGCCCATCCGCGGCAGATCACCTCCACCGCCGGGTGGCACAGGCGATCCTGGTCCGACCCCCTGCAGGCGGAGGCGTTCGCGGATCTCAGTGAGCAGCTGACAGGCCGACGGCTCCGTCGCATCGTGTCCATCGCACTGACGGACCCGGGGGAGACCAGGGAGGCAGAGCTGCGCGAGTTCGAGGAGACCATGACCCGCGCCATCTCCACGCTGCCGCTGCCCAGCCGCCTGGTGCTGCACCGTCGTCTGCGGAAGAGACTGGAATGGGCACGCGACCATGAACCGACGACCTAGATCGACGCCTCCGGGAGGGACCACACCATGAGTGCTCTGAATGCGGTGACTACGCTCGAGGACAGATCACTGGACATCAACATCGTCTCGCGGATCGTCCGTCAGCGGAAGAAGTGGATCGTCCTGGGGACCGTCATCGGGATAGTCCTCGGCGTGGCCTTCCTGCTCATCGCACCGACCCGGTACACGGCGACGGCCCAGGTGAGCATCACGGCCCAGGGCAGTGAACCGGTGCCGGAGGGTCGTGCCCTGTCCAGTCTGGTGGACATGGCCACGGAACGTCAGCTCGCCTCCTCTGCTCTGACGACGGAGCAGGCGGCCGAGGCGCTCGGCGCCGGGTGGCGCGTCGTTGAGCTCCGGGACGGCCTCAACGTCTCCGTCGTACCCTCGAGCACGGTCCTGCGGGTCACCTTCACCAGCACCAGCCGCCAGCGGGCGATCGACGGGGCAGACGCGCTGGCACGGGCGTACCTGATGGTACGCACCCACCTGGTGGCGGAGCGCGCCGAGGAGATGACCGCCCGCATCGACGAACGCATCACGGAGTACGAGAAGGAGCTGCGTATCCTCCGCAGCTTCGGAGGCGAGGGAAACAACCAGGCCACTGTGCGGGAGGAATCGATCACCGCAGGCATCCTCGCTCTCCAGCAGCGCCGTGCGACGTGGAGCGACCTGAACATCCAGTCCGGGCAGCTCATCTCCCCCGCCCGCAGCAGCGAACTGGTCGTGACTCCGGTGCTGTGGAAAGTCCTGGCGCTCGGGGTGCTCTCCGGCCTGTTCCTCGGATTCCTGATGGCGGCCGTCCGCCACGCCCTCGACCGGGAGGCCTCGCACCCCGATGACCTCGAGGAGCTGCTCAATGTCCGTCTCCTCCGCCCACAGGCCCCCGTCGGGGACCCGACGCGCTGGGACGCCGCGGCGACTCTGGCACACCATGGGCGCACGGGGGAGGAGCCGCTGGTGGCGCTCGTCGATGAGCGCTTCGTCGACGCCCAGGCCGCGGCGACCGCGCTCGCTAACGAGGGGGCCACAACGACCATCGGCCTGCACGGCGACCGGTCCGAACTCCTGCACAGCCTGCAGGGACTGGGGCACGCCGTCCTCATCGTGCCGACCACCTGGAAGCGGACTGCCCTCATCGAACTGCAGGATGACGTGGAGTCGATGGGAACCAGAATGATCGGGGTCGTGGCTGTCGACCCCCGGTCCGGTCGCCTCAGGACAGCCGGAAAGTAGTAGATCATGGACAACACAGCGACGGTGCTCGGGGACCAGCCCGGGGTGGAGGCCTCTGATCCGCGGCGCAGTCTCATCGCCGTGGTGGAGCGCGGCAGCGGGGACGTGACGGTGCTGTCCGGGGCAGCGTCCGACCCCCGTGCGGAGGTGCTGGTCAGACAGGACGGCCGAACCCTCGCCCATGTCCGGCTCGAGGGCGCCAGGAACGCCGTGGAGGAGGCGTTGGCAGCCACCCCCGGGGATGTCCCGCAGCGCGGGTGGCGGGACGGCGCCGGTGCGGAGATCCCGGCCACGATCGTCCTGTGCACCATGGGGCGTAACCCGGTGCTCACCCTGGCGGTGCAGGGGGCCCTGGCGCAGTCGCACCGTCACCTCGAGGTGGTGGTCGTGGACAATGACCCGTCCGGGGGCGGTACCCGCCGACTGCTGGCGGGGATCGAGGACCCCCGTCTCCGGATCGTGGAGGAACCGCGGAAGGGACTGTCCCGGGCCCGGAACCGGGGCCTGCAGGCGGCCACCGGACAGGTCGTGGCCTTCACCGACGATGACGCACTGCTGAATCCGCGGTGGCTGTCCTCCCTGCTGGACGTCTTCGCGTCGGCCCCGGAGGGGGAGGTCGGGGCGGTGACCGGGCCCGCGTTCGCGGCTGAACTGCAGAGTCCCTCGCAACGCTACTTCGAGGCCCGGGGTGGCTTCCCCAAGGGACTCACGCCGCTGGTGTGGTCGTTGGAGCCCCCGTCCGCCGCGTGCGCCCGCTTCGGTGCGCCGGGCGACGGGGGTCCGCTGTTCCCGGTCACCACCGCCCGGGTCGGGGCCGGGGTCTCGATGGCCTTCAGCCGCGCCGCCCTGGAGGCGCTCGGTGACTTCGACGTCTGTCTGGGGGCGGGGACCCGCACCAACGGGGGAGAGGACCTCGACGCCTTCGCCCGGGTGCTGCGGGCAGGTTTCGTCATCGTCTACAACCCGGATGCGGTGGTCCACCACGTTCACCGCCGGGACATGGCGGGGCTGGAGAAGCAGATCCGCGGGAACGGGACCGGCATGGCCGCCCTGCTGCTCAAGTCGGTGCTGCACCGCCCCGCAGTGGCGCTGACGCTGCTCCGGCGGGTGCCGCGGATCCTCCGGCGGGTGGCTCCCGGGACCGAGCGCATGCGCGGTAACGAGGACGACGTCCCGTCCACCCTCAGCCGCGGAGAGGTCCGGGGATTCCTGGTGGGGGCGTTCCTCTACCTCCGGGAGTGCGCGGCCCGAAGGAGCACGGGGACATGAGCACCGCCACGTCGGAACTGCGCAGTGGGCAGGGCGGCGGGCACTACCTGGTCGCCGCCCCGGTGGTGCTGCCCTTCGCCGGTTATGCGCTGTGGTGGGTGCTGGGCATCGGTGATTTCGTGTGGCTGTTGGCGGGCCTGGCCGTGGTGCTCAGCTGGATCCGCATCCGGGGGCTCCGCATTCCTCGTCCGTACTTTCTGTGGGCCTTCTTCGTCGGCTGGGTCGCGGTGACCCTGGTGATGAACGACAACACGGGCCGGTTCACGGGGGCCCTGTACCGTCTGCTGCTCTACCTCTCGGCTGGCCTGCTGGCCCTGTACACCTACAATGCCCGTCGTTCCCTGCCGTTGCGGCAGGTCACCGGTGCGATGGTGTGGTTCCTCGCGGGCATGAGCCTGGTCGGCTACCTGGCCCTGGTGTTCCCGTTGGCGGTCATCCGTACCCCCATGAGCTGGATCATGCCCGAGTTCCTGGCACGCAACCAGCTGGTGGAGCAGATGATCATCCGGAACATGACCCACTGGGTCCCGGACACGTGGATCGAGCAGGCCGTGCGCCCCGTCGCGCCCTTCCTGTACGCCAACACCTGGGGCAACGTCTACTCCCTGGTCCTGCCGCTGGCGCTGCTCCACCTGTGGCTGGTCTGGTACACACGCCACCGTTGGCTGGTGCTCCTCGTGGTTCTCGCCAGTGTCTATCCGGCCCTGAGCACCCTCAACCGGGGCATGTTCATCGGCCTGGCGGTGGTGGGGTTCTGGGTGGTGGTCCAGATGCTGCTCCGGGGGCAGATCCTCCTCAGCCTCTTCAGCGCCGTGGCTGCGGTAGCCGCGGCGGGCGCCTGGTTCATCTCCCCCCTCGGGGAGGCGTTGCGGAACCGCGCGGAGACCACCTACTCGGTGGAGGACCGGGCCCTGATCTACCGGGCGACCTTCGACGCGGTGCTCCAGTCCCCTCTGTTCGGTTACGGCTCGCCCCGGCC
>DUPF01000243.1 GCA_012838445.1 Intrasporangiaceae bacterium
CCGGGTCGACATCCGGTGCCGTCCCGGACTCGTTCGGCACCCCCGCCGACGACACTGCCGCCACCGCAGTCCTGAAGACCTGGGCCGACGCCGGAGCCTTCGCTCTCGAACGCGCCGACGTCGCTGCGCAGCAGCCCGCCGCACCGATTCCTCCCCCGCCATCTCTGGCTGCGGGCAGGTGGAACCGCACCATCGACGATACCTGGCGACGCACCTCCTACACGGCCCTGTCCGCACGTGCCGAGTCGGTCCCAGAGTCGGTTCCAGAGTCGATCTCCGAAGCAACCGGCGAGGCGACCGGCGAGGTGGCCACCCGTGTCGAGGTGCGCTCCCTCGTCGACAGCGAACCCGAAGTAATGCCCCGCACCGACGAGGCGCAGCCATTTGTCGCGGCCGAACCCGACCCGTTCCGCACCGGCGTCGACGACGTCGCCTCCCCGATGGCCGACCTGCCGGTCGGAGCAACCTTCGGCTCCCTCGTCCACGCCATCCTCGAGCATGCCGACCCACACGCGCCGGACCTGCGGGCCGAGCTGCTCACCCACGTGCGCGAACAACTCATCGAGTGGCCGGTCGACGGACTCGACGCCGAACTTCTCGCCGACGCCCTCGTCCAGGTGTGCGACTCCCCCCTCGGCCCGCTCGCCCCCGGGGTGACGTTGCGCGACATCGGCCACCGCGACCGGCTCACCGAACTCGACTTCGAGTTGCCCCTCTCCGGCGGGGACGGCCCCCGCCGACCCGGCGACCAGGTCCGGCTCGGTGATCTGGCCCCGCTGCTCCACGCATACCTGCCCGAGGGGGATGCCGTGCGCGCCTGGGCCGATGTCCTGCAGACCAGCCCCGACCTGGCCGGTCAGCCGTTGCGGGGCTACCTGACCGGGTCGGTCGACGTCGTGCTGCGCACCGGCGGGCGCTATCTCGTCGTGGACTACAAGACGAACTGGCTCGGCCCCTTCGACGCGCCGCTCACGGCGGCCAGTTATCGACCGGAGCAACTCACCCAGGCGATGGGCCACTCGTCCTATCCGCTCCAAGCGGTGCTGTATGCCGTGGTCGCCCACCGTTTCCTGCGCTGGCGGTTGCCCGGCTACGACCCGGAGCAGCATCTGGGCGGGGTGCTCTATCTGTATGTGCGTGGCATGTGCGGCCCGGACACTCCGGTCGTCGACGGGAACCCGTGCGGGGTGTTCTCGTGGCGTCCTCCGGCCGCGCTCGTCGAAGCCATCTCGGATCTCCTCGACGGGGTCGTCGATGAGGGGGTGAGCCGGTGATGTTCGAGACGATCGAACCGTTCAGCCCGTATGACCGGCGCCGCGCGGTCGCCGTCGAGGGAGCCCTGGGCGCGCTCAACGCTGCCGGGGTGCTGTCCGCGGCTGATGTGCATGTGGCCCGCACCCTGGCGCGGGTCGTCGGCGAGCGTGACGAAAATGCTGTGCTCGCAGCGGCTTTCGCGACCCGGGCGCTGCGACTGTCGTCGGTGGCAGTCGATCTTGAGACGCTGCCCGAGGTGATAGCCGAGGCGGTCCCCGATCTGTCATTGCCCGAGTCCAGCGACTGGCTGGCGATCGTCGCGGCGAGTCGACTCGTGACGGCCGGAGCGCTCGTCGTCGACCAGGGGATGGTCTACCTGCAGCGCTATCACCACCAGGAGGTGCAGGTCGTCGACGATCTGCAGGCCCGGGCGGCTCTCGATCCACCGGTCGTCGACGAAGCGGTCCTGCGGGCCGGGTTGGCGCGGATCTTCCCCGGCGACGGATACGCCGAGCAGCGGGCAGCCGCCGATGTCGTGGCCCGCTCCCGGACGAGCATCATCACCGGCGGACCCGGCACCGGCAAGACGACCACGGTCGCCGGGGTGCTCGCCCTCCTCGCCGAGCAGGCTGCCGCTGCCGGGGAACGTCCGCTCCGCGTCGGACTCGCGGCCCCGACCGGCAAGGCTGCTGCCCGGATGAAGGTGGCGGTGAGCCGGGCGCTGACCGAGATCCTCGACCGCACCCCGGATCCGGCGACCCGTCGCGTCATCGAGCCGCTCGATGAGGTGGAGCCGATGACCCTGCACCGGCTCCTCGGCTGGCGGCGGGACAGCCGGACCCGGTTCCGGCACCACCGCACCAACCGGCTCCCCCACGACGTCGTGCTCGTCGACGAGGCCTCGATGGTCTCCCTCACCCACATGGCCAGGCTGCTCGAAGCGCTGCGCCCGACGGCGCGACTGATCCTCGTCGGGGACGCCGACCAGCTCGTCTCCGTCGATGCGGGGGCGGTGCTCGCCGATCTCGTCGCCGGCGTCGACGGCTGGGACGACAGTCCGGTCGCGTTGACGCGACTGCGGACCGTGCACCGGTTTGGCGCGACGATCGGTGCACTCGCCGAGGCGCTGCGGGTCGGGGACGCCGACGCGGTCGTGGCCGCCCTGTCCGCCGGCAGTGATGATGTGGAATGGGTCGCCGACGCGGATCCGATTCCGGTGCTGCGCCCGATCCTCACCCGTCACGCCCGGGCCGTGCTCGAAGCGGCTCGAGCCGGGGACGACTCCACCGCGATGCGTGCCGTCAACGCCCATCGGTTGCTCTGCGCGCACCGCAACGGCCCGTTCGGGGTGCATACCTGGAATCGGCACACCGAGTCGTGGCTCGGTGACGACACCGGGCTGACGTTCTATGACCCGATGTATGTCGGCCGACCCCTCCTCGTGACCGCGAACGACTATGCAACCGGGGTGTTCAACGGAGACACCGGCGTCATCGTCGCCTCCGTCCGCCCGGACGGCACCCCGGTGCGGATGGCCGTCATCGAGGGTGCGACCGGGCTGCAACGGTTCGCGCCGAGCCGGTTGGGCGACATCGAGACGATGCACGCGATGACCATTCACAAGGCGCAGGGCAGTCAGGCGAAGGAGATCACCGTCCTGCTCCCGGATGCGGACTCGCCGCTGCTCACCCGGGAGTTGTTCTACACGGCGGTGACCCGCGCCGAGGAACGGGTGCGGATCGTCGGCTCCGAAGCCGTCATCCGGGCCGCCGTCAGCCGTCGAGTCGTCCGGGCCAGCGGTCTGCGCCAGCGGTTGCGGGAGGGACAGGGGCTGTAACCAGGGGCTGTAACAGGGTCGCGGCAGGGCCGTCCCCTTGCTGAACCACCCAGGCTGAACCGTCCGAACGTGCTGGGAACCCACATGACTCGCGTACCCACCGGCGACTACGTTGGAGCAATGAACACTCCGGACGATGCCCACTCGTCGCAGAGCGCCCCCGACACTGCAACCCACGACGCCGCCGCCCCCGACGCTGTAACTCTCGACGGAGCCACCCTCGCGTCCTTCCTCGCGTCCTTCCGCGCTCTGGGCGACCTGGCCGGTCGCCAGGTCGATGACGGCAGCGGCGAGCGATTCGACGAGGCCCTGTCCGCATACCTCGGTCGACCCGCTCGGGAGTTGGCGGTCGTGACCGAGGAGGTGCGCAACCACCGGTTCGCGGACTGGGACGTCGCACTGTCGCTGCTCGCCGAACGTGACCCGCAGGCCCGGGACCTTGGCATCGGCGGCGGCGACATGCGCTACCACCAAACTCTCGCCGACTTCGTCACCGGCATGGACGGACGGTTCCCGGTCGGGCAGGTCGACTACGTCTCCGTGGCTACCGGTCCGGACACCCATCGGCGCGCCATCGGCTTCGGGATGCGCCTGTTCCGGTTCCAGGACCAGCCGGTCGCGGTGTTCCAGCGTCGCGGCAACCCGCGCTACGGACAGGAGAACACGACGATCGAGGTCATGGCACCGGCCGATGACGTCGCTGCTGCCCTGCTCGCGGAAGCCCGAGCCCTCTCCGTCGAGCACAGCGTCCTGAAGGGGAAGGTCATCTCGTTCGAGTCGACCGGCTACGGCCCTGAGGCCGAGGGCGTGACGTTCATGCCGCGCCCGGAGGTCACCGCGGAACAGGTCATCCTCCCTGAGAATGCGATGGAGCGGATCACCGCACACGTCATCGGGATCGCCCAGCATGCCGAGACCCTCCGGCGGCACGGTCAGCACCTCAAGCGCGGACTGTTGCTCTATGGGCCCCCCGGCACCGGCAAGACGCACACCGTGCGCCACCTCATCAGCATCACCCCTGATCACACCGTCGTCGTCCTCGCCGGTGAGGCGCTCGCCTATGTGTCCCTCGCAGCCAACCTGGCCCGTGCCCACCAGCCGGCCATCGTCGTCCTCGAGGACTGTGACCTGGTCGCCGAGGACCGGGGTATGAGTCCGACCGGTCGCCCACTCCTCTTCGAGGTGCTCGATGCGATGGACGGTCTCGACGCCGATGCGGATGTGACCTTCCTGCTCACGACGAACCGGATCGAAACCCTCGAACGGGCCCTCGTCCAGCGACCGGGCCGGGTCGACCTCGCAGTTGAGGTGCCGTTGCCGGACCTGGACGGCAGGCGTCGACTGCTCGACCTCTACCGCGGTGATGTGGACTACTCGCCGGCGGCGCTCGAGGACGCAGCAACCCGGTCCGAGGGAATGACCGCCTCGTTCATGAAGGAACTCATGCGTCGAGCTGTCCTCGTCGCGGCAGTGGAGGGGGCCGAGCCCGGCGACGCCCACCTCGGTGCTGCCCTGGACGCGCTGCTCTCCGCGAGTGAGGAGCTGACCAGGGCGCTGCTCGGCACCGGACGCACCGGCGCCGAGTTCGACGATGTCGGCGGGTTCGACGTCGATTTCGATGGTTACGGGTTCGAAGGTGATGGTTTCGATGATGCCGCTCCCGATGACGGCAGTTCTGGCGGGCACTGATCCTGACGTTGGTCCTGAGAGTTGACCGCGGGTGAGCTCACAGCCCTGTTCCCGAGTCGACGGCGTCGTTGTCCGTGGTCATGGCGTGGCGTCCGGGATCAATCCGCGGTCCCCGTATCCGGACGGCACGATCGCACTGCAGATGCCGCTCTTCCTGGCTCGCGGCCTCGATCTGCGTGACTGTCATCCCGGCACCATCAATGTCGACATCGCTGCGCACAGCTACACAATCCGTCGGCCC
>DUPF01000244.1 GCA_012838445.1 Intrasporangiaceae bacterium
CTCAGCCGTGCAGCGCATCGAAGGCGGCTTCGGCGACGACGTCCTCGTCGGCGTCGAGGCGGACGTGGCCGAGCAGGGTCTGCAGGACGCGCAAGGCCATCGAGGCCCGCACTCCCCACTGGGACAGGTAACTGAACTGCCACCACCACAGCGCTTCGCTGTCCCGACCGCCCTGGTGGTGCTGCAGCCCGTGCAGCAGGCAGGCGGCGATCTCGGTCAGGTCGGCGGACAGTGCTCCGGCGCTGACCTCGGTCGAGGTGACCGGATCGATGAGGTCGGTGTAGTCGTCGAGTCCGTCGAACTGGGTGCGCAGACCGTCCAGGAGCGGGTCGAGCTCGAGGTTGGGGCCCGGGTCGGCCTCGAACTGGTCACTGGGGACGATGTCCTCGATAGCGCCCAGGCGGGCTCCCATGACGAGCACCTGGGACAGCGCGAGCAGTCCCATCGGGATGGCGGTCTCGGCGTTGTCGCCACTGGCGATGTCGCGGACCGTGTCGACGAACGAGCCGGCCTGCAGGGCGCATTCCTGGGCGAGTTCGGCAACAACGTCGTCGACGGTGACGGTCTGGACGGTGGTGGGCTCATCCATCACTCAGGCACTCCCCTGGGTCGTTGCGGGCACGGTCGTTCGGCTCATGACGCGGCGCCCCTCGAAGGCCCGCCCGAGAGTGACCTCGTCGGCGTATTCGAGGTCACCGCCGACGGGCAGTCCGGAGGCGAGCCGGCTGACGGTGATCCCGTCGAAGGATGCCAGCAGGCGCACGAGGTAGGCGGCGGTCGCCTCGCCCTCGAGGTTGGGGTCGGTGGCGATGATGACCTCGGTGATCTCGCTGTTGCCGAGGCGGGTCATCAGCTCGGTGAAGCGCAACTCTTCCGGGCCGATGCCATCCATGGGGCTGATCGCCCCGCCGAGCACGTGGTAGAGCCCCTTGAACTCGCGGGTGCGTTCGATGGCGACGACGTCCTTGGGCTCCTCGACGACACAGATCGCGTGTCCGTCGCGGCGCGGGTCGAGGCAAACCTTGCACCGTTGCCCCTCGGCGACGTTGCCGCACACCTCGCAGAAGGTGACCCGTTCCTTGACCGCCTGGATCGCGGCAACGAGCCGTCCGACGTCGCTCGGGTCGGCGGCGAGCAGGTGGAACGCCATCCGCTGGGCACTCTTGGGCCCGATGCCGGGAAGTCGCCCGAGCTCGTCGATCAGATCCTGAACTGCGCCGTCGTACACGTGTTGAGCCTAGGCGCTCACGCCGACACCTGCGAGCAGGCTCGGCTGCGGATCATGGTTTCAGCCCTGGCCGGGGACGAGGACATAGCCGCCGGCCTCGTCGAGGGCGGCCGCGACCTCGTCGTCGGTCAGGTCGCGGGAGGCGCTCACCTCGATGGTGGAGACCCCGTCGCGGACGGGGGTGACATCGGCGCTGCTCACCCCGTCGAGAGCCTGGAGTTCCTCGGCGACGGCGGCGGCACAGTGGCCACAGGTCAAGCCGGTGGCGTGGAAGGTCTGGTTGGACATGGATCCACTGTATGCGGGTGCACGTGACCCGCGGTCCTCACGGCGCGCTCTGGGTCGCCCCGGCAGGCGGGATGCCGATACCGTGCTGATCGTGTTCTTCCGCGCGGTCCGTCAGGTGCTCATTCCCCTGTCCCATGCTGCGTACCGTCCGGTCATCGTCGGCAAGGAGAACGTCCCACGCACCGGCGGTGTGCTGCTCGCGAGCAACCACCTGTCGTTCATCGACTCGTTCGCCATCCCGCTCGCCGCACCGCGTCCGGTGCACTTCCTCGCCAAGTCGGACTACTTCACCGGAACCGGACCGGTCGGCGCGTTCCGGCGACAGTTGTTCACCGCGATGGGCGCCATCCCCGTGGACCGCAACTCGGCCAGTGCCGCCCAGGAGTCCCTCGACGCCGCGCTCGAGGTGCTCAACGCGGGTCTCGCGTTCGGGATCTACCCGGAGGGCACCCGCTCCCGCGACGGACGGCTCTATCGGGGCCGGACCGGGGTTGCCTGGCTCGCCCTGACCGCCGCTGTCCCGGTCGTCCCGGTCGGGCTGATCGGCACCGATGACGTGCAGCCGGTCGGCCGGTCGTTCCCCCGGCTGGCGAAGGTCACCGTCAAGTTCGGTGAGCCGATCCACCCGGACGCGTATGCGGGGTTGCCCGCCGGTCGGGCCCGCCGCCAACTCACCGACGACGTCATGGCCGCGATCCAGGACCTGACCGGGCAGGAGCCGGCGGGCGTCTACAACGACGCGCCGGCCTCCGCCTGAATCACCGGGTCGGCACCCGGATCCAGAGACTCGGCAGCAGCGCCATCCCGCGCCGGCCCTCCCCCGGTCCTCGACGGTCGGTCCTCGGCGGTCAGTCCTCGTCCTCGCTGATGACGGTTCCGCCGAGGAGTCGCTCGACGACGGCCCGCCCGACCTCACCGGAGGCCTCGATGTCCTCGTCGTCGTCGCTGATCGCGTCCGGGTCGTCGACCACCTCGTGCGGTGCAGTCGCCGGGAGCGCAGTCACGGGTGGTGATGCCGGCGTCGGGGCTGTCGGAGGTGGTGGCTCGCTCGTCGACGGTTGATCCGGGATGCGTTCGATCGGGTCCTCGCCGTCGGTGGCCCACGACGGGGCGGACGCGCTCGGTGGGGGCGAGGTGCTCCAATCTCCGGCGCTGCGATCGGGGGCTTGCGGGGATGCGCTGCCCCGGCCACGGTGGTCGTGGCCCGCACCACCGCGCGACGTCGAGGCACCCGGTGGTGCGGACGGGGCCGCCCCGGGCGCGCCCATGGCCCGCGGAGCAGCCGACGCCTGCTGCGGTGGACCGGACTGTTGCGGGCCCGAGTGTTGCGGGTTCGACTGTTGTGTGCCCGTCTGTGGGTTCGACTGTGGTGTCGTGGCCCCGCCGGGGGTGGACTGCGACGGTGCCCGTCCGGTGCTCCCGCTCGACGGGCCGCCGAGCGCAGCCGGCGTCGTGATCGGGGCGGCTCCGGCGACCGGGC
>DUPF01000245.1 GCA_012838445.1 Intrasporangiaceae bacterium
AGCGGCCGGGGCCCACCGCGACGACCTCGCCCTCCTGGGGCTTCTCCTTCGCGGTGTCCGGGATGACAAGACCGGAGGCAGTGGTCTGCTCGGCCTCGAGGGACTTGACGACGATGCGGTCGTCGAGTGGCTTGATGGAAACCGACATGGTTCCTTGCTCCTCGCCTTCTTAGGGTGAGTCGATCTGGACGGATAGGTCCGTGCCGTGATGGCCGGTGGCCCGCCGTCGCGGGTGGTCGAGCCGGTGGCCGGACACGGAATCTGGCACTCGGATAGGTCGAGTGCCAAGGACGAATCTAGGTCCGGGATTAGCACTCGGTCAAGCCGAGTGCCAAAAAGGGCTCATCTCGTGATGCAGGGCCGGTCGAGGAGGTGCCCGGAGGGGAACGCGTGCGAGGATCGAACCTATGGATGTGGCGGCGGTGCGATGGCTCGCATCGCCGGAGGGTTTCGCCGCCCTGCAGGAGTTGCCGCCCTACCGACCCGGCCACGAGTTGGCCGACCTGGACCGGCTGAGGGGAGCCGGGCATACCCCCGAACAGGCGGCGGCGCTGCTCACCCAGGCCCGCCTGCGCGACCGTGCCCGGGCCAAGTTCGGCGAGTTCGCCGATGGGATGCTCTTCACCGCCGACGGACTCGAGCAGGCCAGCCGGCTCGAGGTCGCCGCCGTCCATGCGCAGCGGTATGCGCACGAGAGTCTCGCAACCGTCCACGACCTGGGCTGCGGGATCGGGTCGGATGCGATGGCGCTGTCCGTCCTCGGGGTGACCGTCGCGGCGATCGACGCCGACCCGGTCACCGCCCGGGTCGCCGATGCGAATCTGCGGCCCTGGCCGGACTCGCGGGCCCACCACGGACTCGCGGAGGACTTCGAGCCGCCCGCCGATCCGGTCCGGGACCGGGTCGGGGTCTGGCTCGATCCGGCCCGACGCGTCAGCGGGGTGGCCGATGCCGCCGGGCGGACCCGGCGGGTGTTCCGGCTCGAGGAGATGTCGCCGCCGTGGTCGTTCGTGCGCGAGGTGGCCCGGGTCGTGCCTGCGACCGGGGTCAAACTCAGTCCCTCGCTCGCGCACAGTGACGTGCCACCGGGTGCCGAGGCGCAGTGGGTCTCCTTCGACGGCGACCTCGTCGAGTGCGCGGTGTGGTTCGGTCCGCTCGCCCGGCGCCGGGGTCGTTCAGCGCTCATCCTGTCGTCGTCGCGGCCGCCCGTGCAGGTGGACGAGGCGATGGGTCCGGCGGGCGTCGATGTGGCCGCGACAGCCGGGTCGGTGCGGCTGGCCGATCTCGGGGGCTATCTCTACGAGCCGGACCGGGCGGTGACCCGGGCCGGACTGCTCGGCGCCGTCATCGGCCGCACCGGTGGGGTCGAGATCGAGCCGGGGTTGGGGTACGTCGGTGCGGCGGTGGCCGTCGATGTGCCGTTCGCGCGCCGCTTCCGGGTGACCGAGGCGATGCCGTTCAACATCAAGTCGCTGCGGGCCTGGCTGCGGGCCCGGGGCATCACCGGGGTGACGTTGAAGAAGCGCGGCATCCGCATCGACGAGGACCAGTTGCGCCGGGATCTGCGGATCGGCCGCAAGGCCGGCACCGGGGATCAGGTGACGCTCGTCCTGACCCGCGTCGCCGGACAGCCGGCGGTGCTCGTCGTGCAGCCCGACTGAGGAGCGGGGCGCGGAACGGCGTGAGGGGCGAACTGAGGGACTGGCCGCGGGGTTTGCTGCCCGACGCGGTTCCGCCCAGCTGACGGGGTTCCGCCCAGCCGACGCTGCAATTGCAGCGTCACGTGGGCACAGGCGCGTCAGAGGGTTGCAACCGCGTCAGAGGGTTGCGATCGCGGTGGCGGGGCACAACCGCGGCGGACGTTAACGCGGCGGCCGCGCACTCACGGGTGGGCGCCGGTGCGGCCGACCGGCCCCCGCCATTACTTCGCGATTGCGAAGAAGTGGCGGGAATCAGCGGCCGGCGGCGTGGTCGGCGGCGACGGCCGCAGCTCCGACGATGCCGGCGGCGTTCTGCAACGCGGCCGGCACGATCGGGGTGCGCAGCCGCAGGAACGGCAGGAACTGCTCCGCCTTGCGCGAGATGCCGCCGCCGACGATGAACAGCTCCGGCCAGAACAGGTTCTCGACGACCGAGTAGTAGCGCTGCAGCCGTTCCTCGGCCCACTCCTGGAAGGTCAGGCCCTCCCGCTTGCGGGCGCTGGCCGCCGCCCGGGACTCGGCGTTGTGGCCGTCGATCTCGAGGTGGCCGAGTTCGGCGTTCGGGATCAGGACCCCGTCGTGGATCAGGGCCGCGCCGATGCCGGTGCCGAGCGTGGTCATGATGACCAGACCCGACCGGTCCCGTCCGGCGCCGTAGCGGGACTCGGCCACCCCGGCCGCGTCCGCGTCGTTGATGACGTGCACCGACCGGCCGAGCAACTCCTCGAACATCGTGTCGCCGTCGAAGTCGGTCCACGCCTGGTCGATGTTGCCGACGAAGCGGACCACCCCCTGCTCGACGACCCCGGGGACGGTGATGCCGACCGGCGCGTCGGGTGGGACCACATCGGCGAAGTGCTGGGCGATCTGCGCCACGACCGCCCCGATCGCCTCGGGCGTCGACGGCTGCGGTGTCTCGATCTTGTGCCGGTCACCGATCATCGCACCCCGGACGAGGTCGACCGGAGCCCCCTTGATCCCGGAGCCGCCGATGTCGATGCCGAGTGCGATCTGGTGCGTCGTCATGGGTCTATCTCATCACGTGGACTGCCCGACCGGAGCAGGTCAGCCCAGGTGCGGGTCCGGTTGCGCACCGTGGTGCTGCACTGCGGCGGCGCCGGCGGCCAGCGCGACCTCCATCGCCGCGCGCCGGTCCCGGCCCTGCGCGAGGGCAGCCGCGAGCGCCCCGCAGAAGGCGTCGCCGGCACCGGTGGTGTCGCGCACCCGGTGGGTGGGGACGGTATGCGCCGCGAACTCGACCCCGTCCCAGCTCGCCCCGTGTGCCCCGAAGGTCACGAGCAGCGAGGCGGGCACTCCCCCGGTGTCGGCCAGGGCCGCGGCCTCGTGCTCGTTGGCGATGAGCGGATCCGCGATGGCGAGCACGTCCGCGGGCAGGTCGGCGAAGGGTGCCGTGTTGATGACGACCCGGGCGCCACGCTCGTGGGCGCGGTGTGCGGCCCGGGCGACGACCGGCACCGGGATCTCGAGTTGCATGAGCAGCACGTCACCGGGCCGGCACTCGTCGAGGACGTCGAGATCGGCGCCGTCGCCGCTTCCCACCCGATCGTTGGCGCCGGGGATGACGACGATGGAGTTCTCCCCGTCCTCGGCGACGACGATCAGGGCGTGCCCGGTCGAGGTCTCCGCATCGGTGACCAGGTGGGTGACGTCGATCCTGGCAGCGGCGAGCCGCTCCCGGTAGAGCGTGCCGCCCTCGTCGGCGCCGACCCGGCCGGCCATGACGACCTCGGCCCCGGCCCGCGCCGCCGCCATGGCCTGGTTGGCGCCCTTGCCCCCCGCATACCGGTCCAGTCCCCTGCCGAGGACCGTCTCACCCGGCTCGGGATGCTGCTCGACCGAGGTGACCAGGTCGACGTTGAGTGATCCGAGGACGATGACGCGGCCCATCAGGGGGTTCCTCTCAGCAGGGTGTCCAGCCACAGGTCGACGTAGGCGTCGGCATCGACGTCGAGGGCGACCTCGACGCGGGTGTTCGCCTGGCCGTGCGGGTCGTGGGCGAGGTCGCCGGTCCAGTCCCGCAGGTCGACGACGGTGCGGCCTCGCGACCAGGTGCCGCCGAGTTCGATCCGCACCGGCAACCGTCGGGTCGTCAGCGCCTCGGGGGCGATGACGGCACAGACCGCACCCGCGTCCCCGATCGTGCCGGAGTCGGCGGCGAACCGGTCACACTGGAACCGGATGAGACGTCCGGCCAGGCCCGCCGGACCGGTCGGGTCGGCGTCGATGAGGCGCTGTGCCTGCTCCCGCGTGACCGCCGGTCGATAGAACACGTCGAGGCCGTACATGCGGATCGGGATGTCCAGGTCGGTGCAGGCGTCGATGACGACAGCGGCCGCCTCAGGGTCGTGGAACACGTTGAATTCGGCTGAGGCAGTGGCGTTCCCGACGTTCGCGGCACCACCCATGAAGCAGATCTCGGCGATCCCGGCGGCGACGTCCGGATAGGCGCGCAGGAGCAGCGCGATGTTCGTCATCGGTGCCAGCGGGACGACGGTGACCCGCTCACCGGCGCCCGCCGCCGCGCGCAGCACGTCCCGGAGCAGTTCGATCGCGTGCCGCTCATCCGGGGCATGCGGAGACCGGGGCCAGTCCAGGTCGGCGAGCCCGTCACTGCCGTGGACATGCCGGGCGTCGTGCGGCTCGGCGAGCAGCGGACGCTCCGCTCCGGCGGCCACCGGGACGTCGTCCCGACCGGCGGTGTGCAGCACTGCGAGAGTGTTGCTCACGACCTGCGGCAGCGGCGCGTTCCCGCCGACACAGGTCACCGCCCGCAGGTCGAGGCCCGGGTGCAGCCCGGCGAGCAGGAGCGCACACGCGTCATCGATCCCGGTGTCGACGTCGAGCACGATCGGCGTGGGAGCGGCCATGGCGACCACCCTATTGACCGTTCCCCCCGACGGCGGAAGTTCCGGGTCGCCCGCCGGAGGGGATAGCGTCGTGCGAGTGACACCTCGTCGGTATGCCGCGCTCGCCTCGATCGGTCTGCTCACCCTCGCAGCCTGTGGCGGCGGCGGTGCCGACACCCCGCAGGTGCCCACCGGGACCTCCCCCGAACCGACGGCGACGGAATCGACGCCCGCTCCGACGCATACCGGATCGGGGCCGGCTGAATCGACCGACACGTGCGTCGAGGAGACCTTCGCCGCCCTGTCCGCCAACCAGCGACTCGGGCAGCTCCTCATGATCGGGCTCGACACCAACGCCGCCCGTGAATCGCTTGACGGGCACGTGCGGGAGCGGCATGTCGGCAACGTCATCTATCTCGGCGGCTGGGAGGGATTCGAGAAGGTCAGCTCGACCTCGGAGCACCTCCAGGACCTCGTCTCCCCCGAGACGACCGGCGGGGTCGGACTCATCATCGCCGCCGACCAGGAGGGCGGCATCGTCCACCAGTTGCGCGGAGCGGGCTTCACCCGGCCGCCGAAAGCCGTCGACCAGGCCGCGACGATGAGCCCGGAGGAGTTGACGGCCGCCGCGACCGAATGGGGCCAGCAGATAGCGTCGGCCGGGATCAACGTCAACCTCGCCCCCGTCGCGGACACCGTCCCCGCCGACATCGGCCGCCGCAACGAACCGATCGGCCGGTGGGGCCGGCAGTTCAGTTCCGACCCGGCCGTCGTCAGCGAGTACGTCCCGGCGTTCCTGCGTGGGATGGCGGCTGCCGGCGTCGAGGGCATCGTCAAACACTTCCCCGGCCTGGGTCGGGTCACCGGCAACACCGACTTCACCGCCGAGGGCATCGAGGACGACGTCGCGACGGTCGACGACCCGTTCCTGGAACCGTTCGTCGCGGGCATGGAGGCCGGCGCGGGCATGGTGATGATGTCCTCGGCCGTCTATCCCAGGATCGACCCGGAGAACCAGGCGCTCTTCTCCCCCGCCGTGGTCACCGACCTGCTCCGGGACCGGCTCGGCTGGGACGGAGTCGTCATCACCGACGACGTCAACGCCGCGGCCCTGGCCGGCATCCCGGCCGGCGAGCGGGCGGTGCGGTTCATCGCGGCCGGCGGTGACATCGTCCTCAACGGCGACCCCGGTGCGACCGAGGCGATGATCGTGGCACTGCGCGCCCGCGCCGCCGACGATGCCGAGTTCGCTGCCCAGGTCGATGCGTCGGTGACGCGGGTGCTCACCCTCAAGGACGAGATGGGGCTGCTGCCCTGCTCCGCACCGGGCGAGTGACGCACGGGCGCCCGTGATCGAGCCGCCCAGCGGAGCACCACTCAGGTGGCGAGCACCTCGGTGACCGGCAGCGACGAGTCGGCCGGGATGCCGAGGTCGGAGGGGGGCCGTCCACGCAGCACCATTTGGGCACCGAGTGCGGCGACCATGGCCCCGTTGTCGGTGCACAGCGCCGGCCGGGGGACGCGCAACTCGATCCCGGCCGCGTCGCAGCGTTCCTGGGCGAGCGCCCGCAACCGCGAATTGGCTGCGACACCTCCACCGATCTGCAGATGCTCGACGCCTTCGGCCCGGCAGGCGGCGACGGCCTTCTTGGTCAGCACGTCGACGACGGCCTCCTGGAACGAGGCCGCGACATCGGCGACCGGGACGGGTTCGCCGGCCCGCTCCCGCAACTCGACCCACCGCGCCGCGGCGGTCTTCAGCCCGGAGAACGAGAAGTCGAAGCGGTGCCGCTCCAGGTCCCGTCCCGTCGTCAACCCCCGCGGGAAGTCGATCGTGACCTGACCGTCGCGGGATGCCCGGTCGATGTGCGGGCCACCGGGGAACGGCAGCCCGAGGACCCGGGCCACCTTGTCGAACGCCTCCCCCGCGGCGTCGTCGATCGTCGAGCCGAGGGAACGGATGTCGGCGGTGACGTCCTCGACGACGAGGAGCGAGGAGTGCCCACCGGAGACGAGGAGCGACATCGTCGGCTCCGGCAACGGTCCGTGTTCGACGATGTCGACGGCGACGTGCGAGGCGAGGTGGTTGACCCCGTAGAGGGGCACCCCGAGGGCGACGGCGAGCGCCTTGGCCGCCGCGACCCCGACCATGAGCGAGCCCGCGAGACCCGGCCCGGAGGTCACCGAGATCGCGTCGAGTTGCGACAACTGCACCCCGGCGGTCGTGCAGGCCCGCTCCAGGGTCGGGATCATCGCCTCCAGGTGGGCCCGGCTGGCGACCTCCGGCACGACCCCGCCGAACCTCGCGTGCTCATCGACACTGCTCGCGATCGCGTCGACGAGCAGCGCCTCGCCGCGCACGATCCCGACCCCGGTCTCATCGCAGGAGGTCTCGATGCCGAGGACGAGCGGTTGTTCGGTCATGCGACACCTCCGTCGAGGGTCGCCCGCATGACGAGTGCGTCGACGTCCCCCGGCTGGTAGTAACGGCGGCGAATCGTCATGGTCTCGAAGCCGGCTCGCGCATAGAGGGCCTTCGCGGCAGCATTGTCGTCGCGCACCTCGAGCATCAGGTATGCGGCCCCCGCCTCTCCCGCCCGCTCCAGGACGAGGTCGAGCAGCCGGGCACCGAGTCCGGCGCCCTGGGCCTGCGGGACGATGGCGATCGTCATGAGGTCGGCGACCTCCCCAGCCAGGTCGAGTCCGGCATACCCGACGATCTGGTCGTCCCGGGTCAGGACGATGTAGTCGCGTCGGGGCCGTAGCGCGAGCTCAGCCCACCAGGTCTGCGCGGTCCACGCGTCGTCGCGGAACAGGTCCTGTTCCACCTCGCTCAGGCGTGGGATGTCGGTCCACGTCAGGGGTCGGGCGGTGATCAGGTCGGCGGATGCGGTCATGGCCGCCGCTCCCGGGTGTCGGGGAGGGTGGACTTGACCCCGGCGACCGGCTGGGCGTCCGGTCGGCGCAGGTAGAGCGCGTCGAGTCCGACCTCGGTCCCGTCCGCGAGGTGTCGCAGGGCGACCTGGGCGAGGGCCGCGGCGCTGACGTCGAGCGGCTCGATGCCGGTGGGGAACACGTCCGGATAGAGGACCGCCCCGCGACCCACCGCGGGCAGGGACCGGACCGCCTCGGGCAGATCGCCCGGTCGGATCACCTCGGGGTCGGTGAGCCGATCGGCTCGACCGTCCGTGGCGGCATAGCGCGCCACATAGACCTCCTTGCGGCGGGCATCCGTGGCGACGACGATTTCTGTTGCCCCGTCGAGCCGCCCGTCCCGGACGGCCTCGTGCGCGAGGGCGTCGAGGGAGACCACCCCGTGGCACGGGATGCCCAGGGCGTGCGCGAAGGTGCGCGCGGTGACGAGCCCGACGCGCAGCCCGGTGAACGGACCCGGACCGACGCCGACCGCGACATCGGTGACGTCGGACGGGGTCAGCCGCACCTCGCCCAGGACCGCACTGATGAGCGGTGCGAGGTGTTCGGTGTGGGCTCGGGCGTCGATGACCGACCGTTGTGCGAGCACCGTGTCCCCGTCGTGGACGGCAACGGTGATCGCTGACGTCGAGGTGTCCATCGCGAGCAGGATCACGACGCCACCTCGAGTCCGGCCAGGGCAGCCTCGATCTCGGTGCCAGCCCACCGCGGACCGTGCCGGTGCACGGTCGCGGTCCGCACCGGATCACCGTCGAGGACGATCTCGAGCCGGTCCTCGGCGAGGCCCTCGGCCACACCCTGGCCCCATTCGACGATCGTCACCGCCCGGTCCAGGTCGGTGTCGAGATCGAGATCGTCCAGTTCCTCCAGGCCACCGAGTCGATAGGCGTCGACGTGGACGAGCACCGGACCGGACCCCAGCGACGGGTGCACCCGGGCGATGACGAACGTCGGGGACGTGATCGGCCCGCGCACCCCGAGCCCCTCGGCGATGCCCTGGGTCAGGGTCGTCTTGCCCGCCCCGAGGCCCCCGGTGAGGATGACCAGATCACCGGCGCGGAGCATACGGCCCAGTCCGGATCCCCAGGCACGAGTCGAATCAGCATCAACGAGAGGCGGACTGACCACCGTCACGAGGAGAGCTCCGAGAGCAGCTCCAGGAGTTCCTCGTCGACGACATCGGCGTGCTCGAGCATGACGAGGTGACCGGCGTTGGCGACCAGGACGTGCTCCGAGCCCGGAATGGCGGCGGCGATGTCCCGGCCGTGGTCCTCCGGGGTGAGGACGTCGTCGCGGGCGGTGATGACCAGCGTCGGCACCGCTCCCCACACCCCGAGCGCCTCCCGACGGTCGTGGTCGTTGAAGGTCGCGATGAACCCGCCGATCGTGGTGAACGCCGTCTCGAAGGCGAGGTCACCGGTGAAGCGGACCAGCGTCTGGTTCGCCGGGGCGGAGAACGCATAGCGCGCGACGAAGTAGTCCTCGACGTTGCGGCCGAAGCGGCGCAGCGTCTTGAGGAACCCCTCCTGGCGGCTGAGCACATCGAGGGCACCGGGACCGAACCGTTCGATGAGCCGACCGAAGAACGCACCGTAGCCGAGGGAGATGAGCCGTCCCTTGCCGCCGGCACTGGTCGCCATGAAGCAGGCCGCGACGACCCTCGGTCCGATGAGCTCGGGCGACGTCTGCCCGAAGCCCATCATCGCCATCCCGCCGAGGGAGTGCCCGACGAGGACGATCGGGGTGTCCGCGGCGACGTCGTCGACGACCTGGTCGATGACGGTGCGCAGGTCGATCCCGAGCTGTTCGATCGTCGTGTCGGCCAGGTCCCCGGAGCCGGAGCGGCCGTGCCCGCGCTGGTCGTAGGTGAGGACCCGGTACCCGGCGGCGAGCAGCGCCCGGCGCTGGAACACCCACATCCGGGAGGAGAGGGTGAAGCCGTGGATGAGGATGACGAGCGGGGCGTTGTCACGGGGCTGCTCGGGCTCATCGATCTCGACGTGGAGGTTCACCCCGTCCGTCGTCACCACCGTCGTCTCCGATGTCGCGGTGTGCTCGAGGCTGCCGATCGGGGTGTGCCGGGCGATGCGGACCCGGTCCCGCCTGGCTCTGGCGACGGTGCGTGCCGCGGCACCGGCGGCCGCGACGGCGGCGGCACCGGCTCCGAGGGCGGCGATCCTGCGGGCCCGGCTCATGGGGCTCCCTCCCCGACGTAGGTCCGGGGCGCCCGCGGCGCCATCCGGGTGACGATCTCGTAGTTGATGGTGCCGGCCGCCTCGGCCCAGTCCTGCGCCGTCGGCTCCCCCCGGTCCCCGCGGCCGATGAGGACGACCTCATCCCCGGCGGCACCGGCGAAGTCCGGACCGAGATCGATCATGATCTGGTCCATGCAGACCCGTCCGGCGATGGGGGTATGCGTCCCGTCCGGTCGCTGCACCGGCGCACCATTGCTCGCCGTTCGGGGCAATCCGTCGGCGTATCCCATCGGCACCAGGCCGATGACGGTATCCCGCGGGCAGTGCCACAGGTGGGCGTAGGAGACGCCCTGCCCCGCCCGGACCCGCTTGACGAGCGCGAGCCGCGCGGTCACCCGCATCGCCTCCCGCAGCCCGTAATCCTGCGGGGAGCCGAGGTCGGGCACCGGTGAGAGCCCGTAGACGGCGACGCCGGGACGGACCATGTCCAGATAGGACGACGGGTTCGTCAGTGTCGCAGCGGAGTTCGCGATGTGCTGCAGACCCGGATCGATCCCGGCCCGGCGCGCGATCGCGACCGCCTCGGTGTAGACCTCCTGCTGGTGACGCACCGTCGGGTGGTCCGGGGCGTCCGCGTAGACGAAGTGCTGCCAGATGCCGCGCACGTCGAGGACACCCTCGGCGACGAGCGGCGCGACCGCCGCGACGAGGTCGTGCCAGGCGCTGGCGGCACCGTCGAGGAGTGCGCCACCGCGGGCCAGCCCGGTGTCGACCTTGAGGTGGACCGGTGCGGCCCTGCCACTGGCCCAGGCCGTGTCCAGGACGGCGTCGAGCTGCCACCGGCTCGAGATCGTCACCTCGATCCCGCGGTCCAGGGCGCCTGCGACATCGGCTCCCGGCGCATACAACCAGGTGAGCAGTGGTCCCTCGATCCCCGCGTCGCGGGCGGTGATCGCCTCGGCGAGCTGGGCCACCCCGAGCGCGGCCGCACCACCACGTTGCGCCGCCCGTGCCGCCGGCACCAGTCCGTGCCCGTACGCGTCGGCCTTGACGACCGCCATGACCTGGGCCGCGCCGACCCGGGATCTGAGCGCGGCGACGTTGCTCGCGATGGCGTCGAGATCGACCTCGACGGTGAACGAGCTGGCGGGGCTGGCTGCGGTTGTCATGACCTGATCAAGTCTAGGCGCCGACCCGCCGCCGGCGGCGGGCAGGAGAGCCGGCACCCGCCCGGACCGGTCAGCGGGTCAGCGCGGTCGCGATGAGCACGACACCGTTGATGACGAGCGCGACGAGGACGACCCGGCGGGCGACCTCCTCCGACATCCGCCGGAACACCCGCTCCCCGAGAGCCCAGCCGACGACGATCGCCGGCAACGCGACGGCGAGGATCGCCAGGACCTCGCCGGTGACCCGACCCGCGGCACCGAGCATGGCGACCCCGAACACGCCCTGGATCGCCATGAGCGCCTGCAGCGTGGCCCGCATCGGGACCGGCCGCAGCGCGACCGCCTGCAGGGCGATGACCAGGGGTGGGCCGTTCGTGCCGGTCGTCACGAGGAGGAACCCGCTCAGCACCCCCGCCCCGGTCGCGACGCCGCGGCCGGCCCGGACCCCGACCCGGACCGCGAGCAGGAGGGCACTGATGAGGACGAGGGCACCGATACCGAACATCAGGGCCTGCTCACTGACCCGCGTGAACACGACCAACCCCAGCGGCACCCCGACGACGGTGCCGATGAGCAGCCACCGCATCGGGGTGAAGTCGACGAACGCCCGCTCCTGCAACCACCCCCACGCGCAGACGACGAGTCCGGCGGCGACGCAGGCGACGACGGCAGTGTGGGCGTCGACGACGAGCGCGAGCAGGGGCAGGCCGAGCAGCACGAACCCGAACCCGGTGACCGCCTGGACCCCGGCCGCGAGCAGGAAGATCACGGCGGCGAGGGCAAGGTCCATGGGTCCTATGCGATCACACCGCCGGCGGGCCACACTAACGGGATGAGTGCCCCGCCCCCCGAGGAGGACGTCCTCGCCGCACCGGCCCCGCAGGTGAGCCCGTCGACCGCCGCCGCTGTCCTCGCCGATGCGTGGGCGATCACCGCCGCGGACCTGCGCGACCTGCCGAGTGAGCGGGACCGGAACATCCTCGTCGACGACCGATTCGTCCTGAAGATCTCCAACCCGGCCGAACGGATCGACCTCATCGACCTGGAGAACCGCGCCCTGCTGCACGCCCGGGCCGCCGACCCGGACCTGCCACTGCCGGACCTGGTCCGCACCGTCGCCGGAGCGGAGACCGCGGTCGTCACCGACGACACGGGACGGGTATGCCGGGCTCGCCTCATCACGACCCGGCCCGGTGATCCGGCGGAAGGACAGCCGATCACGGTCGACCTCGCCGAGCAGATCGGGGCGGTCACGGCGCGGGTCAGCCTCGCCCTGCAGGGACTGTTCCATCCGGCCGCGGACCGGGTCATCGACTGGGACGTCCGTCGCGGGCACCACGTCCTCGACGGACTCGACCCCGGACTGCTCGACCTGACCCCGACGGCGCTGGAGTCGTTGCGGCGCCGCTGCGCCCTCGCTGCCGAGGCGACGGCATTCCTGCCGAGTGGTCTCAACCACGCCGACGTCACGTTGACCAACGTCCTCAGCATCGACGGGACGGTCACCGGGGTCATCGACTTCGGCGACATGCACCACACCGCGAACGTGTGCGACCTGGCCGTCACCGTCACCGCCGTCATCCGCAACACCGCAGCGATCCAGGTCGCCACCCTCTGGGAACTGATCCGGGCCGTGCTCACCGGCTACCAACGGCACCGGCTGCTCCAGCCCGCGGAGGTCGCCGTCCTCGGCGACCTGATCCTCTCCCGGCTCGCGCTCACCGTCGCGATCTCCGCCCGCCGCAGCCGCACGCACGAGGCGAACACCGCATACATCCAGCAGCACGACGCGACGAGTCTGCGGCTGCTGACCGACCTGCTCGCCCTCACCCCGGAGGAGCTGACCACCCGGTTGCACCGCATCGCCGGCACCGGCCCGCTCGGTGGTCCGGGCGCGGATCTGCTGGAGCGACGGCGCTCGGTCATGGGCGGCCTGCTCAGTCCGCTGTTCTACACCCGTCCGGTCGAGGTGGTCCGGGGTGCGGGGGCGTATCTGTGGGCGGCCGACGGGCGGCGCTATCTCGATGCCTACAACAACGTCGCCGTCCTCGGGCACGCGCACCCGGCGGTCGTCCAGGCGATCGGTCGGCAGGCGGCGGTCCTCAACACCCACTCGCGCTATCTGCACCCGCTCGTCGTCGACCTCGCCGAACGTCTCGTCGCGACCATGCCGGAGCCGATCGACACGTGCCTGTTCACGACGTCCGGGACCGAGGCCAATGATCTGGCGTGGCGGATGGCGAGCGCCTTCACCGGTGGCACCGGTGCGATCACGGCGGACCTGGCCTATCACGGCGCCTCGGCCTGGGGCACCGATCTCAGCCCGGGCGAGTGGCCTGTGGGACATCACCCGGCGTCGGTGGCGACCTTCCCGTCACCGCGTGGCGGAACGGCTGAGGCGACGGGTGCCGCAGCGGCGGACGGGGTGGCCGTGGCCGCGGACCGGCTGCGTCAGGCCGGTCGCCGACCGGCGCTGCTGCTCGTGGACTGCGGCTTCACCAGTGCCGGGATCCTCGACGCGCCAACCGAATTCATGCAGGGACTGGTCGCCGGCGCCCATGAGCAGGGGGCATTGTTCCTCGCCGACGAGGTGCAGGTGGGCTTCGGACGGATCGGTCCACCGCTGTGGCGTTTCGCTGCCCAGGGGGTGCTGCCCGACATCGTCACCCTCGGCAAACCGATGGGCGCCGGCTATCCGGTCGGGGCGGTCCTGACCCGGCGGGAGATCGCCGACGCGCTGGCCCGGGACTACGAGTACTTCTCCACGTTCGCGGCGACCCCGGTCGCGGCCGCCGCCGGGCTGGCCGTCCTCGACACGCTCCAGGAGAGCGGGCTGCCGGAGCACGCGGTCGTGAGCGGCGACGTGCTGCGCTCCCGGTTGCGCGAGATGGCGGTCACCGACACCCGGCTCGGTGCCGTGCGCGGCAGCGGCCTCATCGCCGGCGTCGACATCGTCGGCGGCGATGGTGACCCCGACCCGTCGCTCGCGGCCCGGATCGTCGACGGGCTCGCCGACTCCGGGGTCCTCGCCGGTCGCACCGGCCCGGGCGGCACCGTGCTCAAGGTCCGTCCGCCGCTGGTGTGGCGCGAACCCCAGGTCGACGAGTTCGTCGCAGCGCTGACCGATGTCCTGGCCGGTCTGCGCTGACCGCTTGACTGGTGGGTCGGGCACGACCCGCGCGCTCACATCGGCGGGGTGTAGCGCCCGTCGATGGCGGTCCAGCCGGCGTCGACGACGATCTGGGTGCCGGTGATGTAGGAGGCGGCGTCACTGGCGAGGAAGACGACGACCCCGGCGATCTCGTCGGGCGTCGCCCACCGGCCCAGCGCGGTCTTGTCCGCATAGGCCCGTTCCCACTGCGGGTCGGTCCGGATCTGCTGGGTCAGCGGCGTGGCCACGCCGGCGGGGGCGATCGTGTTGGCGCGCACCCCGCGCGGACCGAGCTCGGCGGCGACGGTCCGCAGCAGTTGCAGCAGTCCGGCCTTGGTCGCGGCATAGACACCCTGGCCCGGTTCGACGGCGATGGCCCGCATCGAGGACAGCGCGATGATGCTGCCTGCGCCCCGCTCGGCCATTCCCGGCCCGAAGGCCCGCACGAGGTCGAAGGCGGCGCGCAGGTTGAGGGCGACGACCCGCTCGAACTCCTCTGCGGTGTAGTCGAGCACCGGTTTGCGGACGTTCGTCCCGGCGGTGAGGACGAGGGTGTCGACCGGGTCTAGATCGGTGGCCGCCCGCGCCACTGCGTCCGGGTCGAGGACGTCGAGGGAGTATGCCGTGACCAGGTCCGCGGACGGGGCGGCTGCGGCGGTCGCCTCCGCCGCGGCGAGGTCCCTGTCGGCGCAGACCACCTCGGCCCCGGCGGCGGCGAGGGCGAGGCACGACTCGCGTCCGATGCCGCTGCCGCCACCGACGACGACGGCGCGGCGGCCGTCGAGGCGGAACAGAGTCCGGTAATCCGGGCGGATCCGGTCGGTGCCGGGGATGAGCACCGGGTCCGGTCCGGGCGACGGGTCCGCAGCCACGGCGGCATCCGGGGCGGGATCAGCGGTGGGGTGCTCCTGGCTCATCCTCGGTCTCCTTCTCGATCGTTCGATCGCTCGCTCGCCGGTGACGTCCCGACGTCACTGTTCACGGCGCGGGTCGGATGATCGCCATCCGGGTCACGGTGTACTCCTCCATCGCGAACCGCGGTCCCTCCCGGCCGGCGCCGGAGTCCTTGACCCCGCCGTAGGGCATGACGTCGGAGCGGAAGCCGGGGACCTCGTTGACGACGAGTCCGCCGACCTCGATCCGGTCGAGGGCCTCGAACGCGGTGGCCAGGGAGGCGGTGTAGATGCTGCTCTGCAGTCCGTAGCGGGTGTTGTTCACCTCGGTGAAGGCGGCCTCGAGGTCGGGCACGGTGCGCACGGCGACGACCGGGCCGAAGATCTCCTCGTCCCAGGCCGGTGCCCCGTCGGGGACGTCGGTGAGGATCGTCGGGGTGAGCGTCCGCGTCTGCTGGGCAGGTTCGCCGACGACGCGGCGGGCACCGGCCGCG
>DUPF01000246.1 GCA_012838445.1 Intrasporangiaceae bacterium
CGCCGCGGAACTGCGCTGATGACGCGGTTGTGCCCGGGTGACGCTGCAATTGCAGCGTCACCCGGGCACAACCGCGTCATCAGCGCAGTTCCGCGGCGCTGGCGCACAACCCCGACACTGCCGGGGCACAATGCAGCCGACCCCGAACGGGGGTCTCCCGTCGGGGCCGACTAGTCAGGGGGCGGGTGCAGGGCACCCGCTGCTGCCGTGACCGGTGATCAGCGAACGCCGATCACGGCAGCGGGTCGAGCGTCAGTCGCCGACCTTCTCGGCAGCCTTCTTGGTCGCCTTCGGGGCGGCCTTGGCGGTCTTGCGCGCGCTGGTCGCGGTCGACTTGGTGCGAGTCGTCGTCTTCTTCGCGGCGTTGCGGGCCGTGGTGGTCGTGCGCTTGGCCGCGGTGCGGGTGGCCTTGACGGACTTCTCGACCTCGGCGGTCGCGTGGCGGGCCTCGTCCTGAACCGACTCGGCGATCGCGGTGGCGGCCCGGACGGCCTCCTTGCGACCCGTGGTCAGCGTGGCCTTGGCGGACCGCTCGACGTCGGCGGCGGCCTTGCGGGCCGTGGTCACGGCGCCCTTGGCCTGCGCAACCGTGTTCTCGGCCTGGGCCATGAGGTCCTTGGTGGCCTTCTGGTTGCGGACGCGCTCGATGAGCTTCTCACCGCGGACGGCGAGGTCCTCATACGTCTCACCGGCCTGCTCGACGAGGTTCATCACGGCGTCGACGGTCTTGCCGGGCAGGGCGGCGACGCGGGCCTGCGCATCGGCGGGCTTGACGTCGAAGCTCTTGAGCTCGGCGCGGAACTCGTCGCGAGCCTTGACCGCACGGGCCTGGGCGTCGCGGACCTCCTCGACCGCGAGGTCGAGGACGCCGACGGCGGCGTAGAAGGTGGTCTGGTTGGTCTTGCGGACATCGTCGATGATCGACATGGTCACTCCTCTTTCAGCGGGTGTTCTTGCGAGCCGCGGTCTTCTGTGCCGAGCTCGTGGTCTGGCGACGGGCCGGTTGTGCCGACCTCGTCGTGGTCTTGGTCGTGGGCTTCCTGGTGGTGGTCTTCTTGGTCGTCCTGGTCGGGGACTTCCGGGTGGACCTGGTGGCAGCTGCCGGCCGGTCGGCCGGGGCCGCCTGCTCCTCGGCGGTCTTCCGGGCCGCGGCGTCGTGGCTGACGGTCGGCTCGCCGACGAAGGACCGGTAGATGTCGATGAGCGTGGCCTTCTGCCGGTCGCTCAGGGCGGCATCGGCACCGATCGCGGCCTCGACATCCCAGGGCCGGTGCTCGCTGACGGTGCGCTCGTCGAGGAAGCCGGCCTTGACATACAAGGTCTCGGACGAGATCTGCAGACCCTTGGCGAGCTGCTGGAGGATCTCGGCGCTCGGCTTCTTGATGCCGCGCTCGATCTGGGACAGGTAGGGGTTGCTGACTCCCGCGAGGTCCGCGAGCTGCCGGAGCGAGAGGCGGGCGTTCGTACGCTGCTCGCGCAGGTACTCGCCGAGGCTCTCGCCCAGGTTCTCGATCGGGTTTCGGGAGGTCATGCCTCCATTATGCTTGCTTTAGTTAGCAGAATGCAAACTGGAGCAAGCGTTAGCCTTGTCACACGGTAACCGGGAACATCTCACCGTGGCGCGAGGGCGAGGTTCGCGCAGGCGGCACACGTCTCCTCCGGGATGAGCCCCCACTCCATGAGCCGGGCGAAGACGAAGCAGCCGGCGCACCACCCGATGGCCGACTCCAGGACCGCGCAGAAGACGAGCACAGCGATGAGGACGGTCGGCAGCACGACGAGGCCGAATCCGAGGCCCGCCACCGCGGCCGTCGCGGTCACGACCAGGCCGATCGCCTGCGCGAACCGCTTGGGCGGCCCGGCGGTCGGGATCGCCGGACCGAGCCGCGGAGCGACGACGTGAGTGGCGAGCAACCCGAGCGGACTGAGCCGCGGTCCGGCGATGACACGGAGCAGGAAGCCCACCGCAAGCAGAGCGGTGAGCCAGTGCCGGCCGGTGACGAGGACGACCACCCCGAGTGCGGCGACACCGGTCGCGACGACCCGGGCGGCGCGCTCGTTGACGACGGCGGGGAAAGTGAAGGTTTGGCTCGGCATAACGACAGATTATGAGCAGGTATGCGGTCCGCGCCTCTCCCCGTCCGGCATGCGGACCCGGGCTCCGGACTGGCACGATGGGCCCATGACCGCCACCCTGATCACTGTCGCTCCGACCGGCGCCGAACACACCAAGGCCGACGTCCCCCAACTGCCGACGACGCTCGAGGAGCTCGTCGAGACCGCACGTCGGTGCGAGGCAGCCGGCGCGGCGATGATCCACCTGCACATTCGCGACGCCGACCACCGCCCCACCCTCGACACGGGGCTGCTCACGGCAGCGGTCGACGCGGTCCGGGAGAGCACCGATCTCATCGTCCAGCTCTCCACCGGGGGCTCGGTGCACGATCCGCTGGAGACCCGGCTGACCGTCCTCGACGCCGACCCGGACTCGTGCTCGCTGACGTGCGGGACGACGAACTTTGGCAGTGATGTGTTCCTCAACCCGTGGGGTTTCATGTCCGACCTGTATGTCCTGGCCCAGGAGCGGGAGGTCGTTCCCGAGTTCGAGTTGTTCGAGTTGGGGCACGTCCACACTCTGGCCCGGCTCATCGACACGCACGGGCTGCCCTTCGGCGGCAAGGTGCACGTCGACTTCGTCACCGGAGTGCCCGGGGCGATGCCCGGCACGACGCAGGCGCTGCTCGCCGGGGTTGCGATGCTCCCGCCGGACGTGACGAGTTGGTCGGCGACCGGCATCGGCCGGACCCACCTGCCGATCATGGCGGCCGCGGTCTCCGCCGGTGGTCACCTGCGGGTCGGGATGGAGGACAACATCATGTATGCGCGCGGCCAGCAGGTGCGGCACAATGACGAACTCGTCGCCCGGGCAGCCGAACTCGCGACTCTCATGCAGCGACCGCCGATGTCGACCGACGACGCGCGGGCGTTCCTCGGGATCAAGGACCGTCGCACCCGCTGACCCGTCCCCCACCGGCATTCCCGCCATTTCTTCGCGATTGCGAAGTTATGGCGGGAAGTCACGCATCATCGGGACCCCTCGCACCCTCTCGACGGAGGACTACGGCGCGACGATCACCGTCTGCGCGGCACTGACCACGTCACCGCCCTCCCCGACGAGGATCGCTGCCTCCGGGTCGGTGTTGCGTTTGATCATCGCCAGCGCGATCGGCCCGTCCTCGAAGTGTCGGGCCACCGACGTCACCCGGCCCACCTGACGCTCCCCGAGCCGCACCGGGGTATCGGGTGCCGGCAGGTCATGGCCGGAGCCGTCGAGGTGGAGGAAGACCAGCCGCCGCGGCGGCCGCCCGAGGTTGTGCACCCGCGCGATGGTCTCCTGCCCCCGGTAGCAGCCCTTGTGCAGGTGCACCCCGGTCCGCAACCAGTCCGCCTCGTGCGCGATCGTGCGGTGGTCGGTCTCGGCGCCGAGCCGGGGTCGCCAGGCGGCGATCCGCAGCGCCTCCAGCGCCCACACCCCCGCCCAGGTCAGGTCGTCGCGCACCGCCAGACCCGGCAACGCATCCCGCGCCACGGTGACCTCGGTCAGCGACCAGCCCACCCCGGGATGACCGGCCACCGGACCATAGGCGGCGGTGTCCCCGACGAGCTCACCGTCGGCGATCGCCGGCCACGGATCCCGCCAGGTCGCCGCGGGCGCCGCCCCCAGATCAGGCACCTGACCGAGGGTGGCGAGCACGGCATACTCAGCGGTGCGGTCCCGGACCTCCACCCGCAGCATGAACCGCATCGAGTCCAACCAGGCGACGAGCGCCTCGGCCGTGCCCGGTTCGACCGAGATCCACACCTGTTCGCCGTCGTCGACGAGGTGGAGGGCGTGCTCGAGGTGGCCCTTCGGGGACAGCACGAGGGTCTCGGCACTCACCCCGGGCCTCAGATCGGTGAGGTGTTGCGAGGTCAGGGAGTGCAGCCAGGAGAGTCGGTCCGGCCCGGAGACGGTGAGCACCCCGCGGTCCGAGAGGTCGACGAGCGCCTGCCCGGCCGCGAGCGCCCGCTGCTCCCCCATCGGGTCGCCGTAATGGGCTGCTACACCCCCGGGGCCGGCCCCGACGACGGCGACGTCGACAGCACCGGGCCGCTCCAGAAGAGGCGAGGTCAACTGCGGCATCGGCGGCACTCCCCTTGGATCGCCATGTGGGTCACGTCGGCGACGAACCCGTGCTCCTGCTCCAACTCGGCCACGAGCGGGTCCGCGATGCTCGCCGGACTCTCCAGGACCACCCCGCAGGAGCGACAGACGAGGTGGAGGTGACGGTTGTGGTCGGCAGGGTGATACGTCGGGGCCCGGTGGTCCAGATGGGTATGCGTCACGAGCCCGATCTCCTCCAGCGCCTCGAGCGCCCGATAGACCGAGGACGGCGGCACCGGGGTCCCGCCGGCGGCGTTGACCCGCTCGATGATCTCCTCAGGGGTGGAATGCGGGGCCTCGGTGAGCGCCGCATACACCCGCTCCCGCGGCGCGGTGACCCGCATTCCGGCAGCCCGCAGTGACTGCGCGAGCACAGCAGGGTCGGACGTGGCGTTGGACACCTCTCCACTGTAGACGTCGCTGCACGAGGGCCAGGCAGGTCTCGCCCATACACTGCAGGGGTGCTTGATGAGTTCGCAACAGAGGATGAGACCCTGTCGCGGCGGGATCGCAAGAGCCGCCTCACGGGCCGGAAGGTGCTGATCGGGTTCGTCATCCTGCTCCTGGCGGGGGTGGCCGTCGTCGGCGGCTTCGGGGTCTATCTGGGCAGCATCGTGGCCCGTAACGTCACGACCGAACGGGACATGCTCCCGTCCTCGCAACCGACCCGCGAGGACGGCACGGCCTACGAGATCCCGGAGACCGACACCGGCATGAACATCCTGTTCACCGGTGCCGACACCCGGCCCGGTGATGTCGGGCGCTCCGACGTCGTCGTGCTCGCCCATATCACCGAGGACCGCTCCAAGGTTTACCTGACTCACTTCCCACGGGACCTCTATGTGGATATTCCCGGTCACGGCAAGAACAAGATCAACGCCTCGTATGCGTTCGGCGGGACGTCCCTGCTCGTCGAGACCCTGCAGAACCTCCTCGGGATCAAGATCGACCACGTCGCCAAGACCGACTTCGACGGCTTCAAGCGGATGACCGACGCTGTCGGAGGGGTGCGCGTCTATGCCGAGGAAGCCAGCTCCCGGGGCGGCATCGAGCAGGGCTGGAACGATCTCGACGGGGAACGGGCGCTGATCTTCGTCCGGGAGCGCTACGAGCTCTCCCAGGGTGACATCTCCCGTGGCTTCCGGCAGCAGGCGTTCATCAAGGCGCTCATGCTCAAGGCGCTCAGTCGCGAGACAGTAACGAACCCGATCACCCTGGCAAAGTTCGTCGATGCGGCGACGCAGAACCTCGTCGTCGACGAGGGGCTCAATCTCAACGAGATGCGCAAGGTCGCGTTGTCAATGACCGGGATTCGCGGTGACGACGTCATATTCATCACGGCACCCTTCACGGGTTTCGGCACCGCAGCGGACGGTGGCGCGATCGAGATCGTCGATGAGGCCAAGATGGATCGGCTCGGTCACTCGATGCGCACCGACACGATGGAGACCTACACCGACGCGCGCACCACGCCGTAGCCGCCTCGGGGTCCCTGCTGTGGGTCAGCCGACTCGTTTGAGTTCGGCGGACAGGTGGCTCTGCAGCGGCTGGCCGACAGCGGCCATGTCCATCGCGTACATGAGGTTGCCGCCCACGAGTCCGTAGAGCCGGGTCGCCGCGTTGTACTCCTTGGCGTGCGGGCTGCGCACGACCGAGTCGGTCTGGATCTCGATCTTGGCCGGGCTGGTCCGGCCGTAGTACATCTCGATGATCCCGGTCGGGTGGGTCAGGAGGAACTCGACCTCGTTGTCCGGCAGCGGCCGCCAGAAGCCGAGCTCGGTCGCGAGGGGACGGACCTGGTTGCCGTCATCGTCGAGCAGCCAGGTGCGGCTCTGCCACATCAGGAACGGGCGCCCGTCATGGGTGCACTCGATCTCCTGGCCGTAGTTGACCGACTCCATGGTCGGGTAGCCGACGACCCCGGCCCCCTCCCAACGGCCGATCAGCCAGGCCAGGGGGGCCAGTGCGGGGGGCAGGTCCGGATCGATGGTGAAGGCCATGCCCAGATGGTATGCGGCGCGCACCTCCCGCGGTCACCTCACCCGACCGGCCCACGGACGACCGGCGCGCGCGTGCACCCCTGGCCGTTCCCGTCGACGGATGGTTCTGGCACCGCCCCAGCGCCGCAACCGTGACCAGAACCATCCCTCAACCCTGGCCGTTCCCGTCGACGGATGGTTCTGGCACCGCCCACCGCCACAACCTCCGCCGATCCGCAGCACTTCCTGCCGTCCCCGGAATCTCCGCCGATCCCGCGCAATTGCACGAGAACGACGGAGCTGCGCGAGAACAACGGAGTTTCCGGGGAATCCTGGAGTATCCCGAGCAGCGGGGGCGGTCGGTCAGTAGACGAGCGCCTGGGTGCCCGGGACGAGGCTCTCCTCGACGAACCCGGCAGCCCCGGCGATTCGCGCGCCGGGGAGCAGGTCGGCCTCGGTCAGGTCGCGGCGTTTGGCGCACTGGGAGCACACCGTGACCCGGGCCAGGTCGAGGAGCGTGTCCCGCAACTCGGCGACGGACACGGCGTGCGGGAGGGTCGGCAGGGTCTCGGCGAATCCGGGGACGGCGAGCCGGGTCGGTTCCCCGGAGAGCCACACACTGACCTCGACCCCGCTCGCGGCGGCGGTCGCGGGCACGGTCAGGGCCTGGTTGAGCCGTTCCGCGGCGGTCAGGTCGCAGGTGACCTTGACGAGCAGTCGACGGGACATCGGCCTCACCGGATGATCAGGTCGTTGATCGCCCACAGCAGCGCCCCGACCATGCTCACCGAGGCCAGGCCGGTCGCGATCTGACCCTGCCCCGAATAGCTGCCCGCCTCCGGGGAGACGAGTCGGCGGACGATGTGGGAGAGCGCCGCCGCGGATACCCCGATGAGCGCGGCCGGAGGCAGGTCGGGTGCGCGAAGGAGCAGCGAGAGGACGACGCTGGCGATCCCGCCGAGGACCATCGACAGCGGCAGCAGCCACGGTCGCACGAGCTCGTGGCCGACGAGCAGGTCGGCCAGGGTGCCGACAGCGACGGCGGCCATCGCGCACGCGATGATCTGCGGACCGTTCGCGACGTGGACCAGCGGCAGGAAGGCGATGCCGGAGGCGAGCACGGTCAGCCCCAGCCCGGTGCCCATGACCGACTCCACGAGCCGCGGACGTCCGTCCTTGCGCATGAGCTGCTGGAGGAACATGACGACCACCCCGAGCGCGAGCGCGGCCGGGGCCCAGCGCAGATACGGCTCCTGCTCGGCGGCGATGTCGGCGCCGATGAGCGCCATACCCGTGACGAACATGACCAGACCCGAGCCGCGCGGTGACGGCAGCCCGGCGGCCCGCGGCCATCCCCAGGAGATGACGGCCGAGCCGAGGACGAGCGCGAACGCCAGGAGTTCCTCACCGGCCGCCCCGGAGACACCGACGAGCACCGCGGCCACGAGGGTCGCGAGCAGGGTCAGATAGCGGGGCACGTGCGCGATCGGGGGGAGTTCGACGTCCGCCCCGTGCTGCTCGCGGGCCGCCCGTCGGGCGGCGCGGGTCAGGAACGGCTGTGATCCGGTGTCCATGACGGCGATGTCGTCCGGGGCGCGGGGAGGCTCCGGCACCACACCTCGATCAGCCGTCATTGCGCCAGTCTCCCATGCCCGGCGACCCGGGCAGGGTCATCCTCCGGCAAAGGGTGGCAGCACCTCGAGGACCTGCGCGGCGCCGACCGGTTCCTCCCGGCGCACCGCCCGCCCGTCGAGCAGGAGAGCGCACACCTGGAGCACGGGCACGAGCTCCTCGCGCGTGCTCTCCAGGTGGGTCACGACGTCGGCGACGGTCATCGCGTCGGTGCGCGGCACATACATCTGCGCTGTCCCGGCGGCGGCGCGGGCGCCGGCCCAGAAGCGCACGAGAAGTGCATCACCCTGCGAACCCATGACCTGTCCTCTCTGCGGTCGGCACGACGAGGTGTGTCGCTGCCTCACATATTCTTGCCTGGTGGCGCGGCTCGTGATCCTCACGTCAGCGCTCGGTCCGAGCGTGGAGATCCTCCCTGCCCTCGGACTGCTGTCCCACCACATCACCGTTGCTCCCGCCGAGGCAAGTGCGCTCATCGAGACTCCGGCCTCCGGACCGTCCCGGCACGACATCGTCCTCGTCGACGCCCGCACCGAACTCATCGCCGCCAAGTCCCTGTGCCGCCTCATCCGCGCGACCGGCATCTCGGTGCCCCTCCTGGCCATCCTCACCGAGGGCGGCCTGGCCGGTCTGACGGCCGAATGGGGTGTCGACGACGTCCTCCTGACCAGCGCCGGCCCCGCCGAGGTCGAGGCCCGGTTGCGGCTCGCCCTCGGGCGCACCACAGGGACCGAGCCGGAGGATCCGAGGATCACGATGGGGCCGTTGTCGATCGACGAGGCGGCCTATTCGGCGACCCTGCGCGGTGAGCGACTCGACCTGACCTACAAGGAGTTCGAACTGCTCAAACACCTCGCCCAGCACCCGGGTCGGGTCTTCACCCGCGGCCAACTGCTCCAGGAGGTCTGGGGCTACGACTACTTCGGCGGCACCCGCACCGTCGATGTGCACGTGCGGCGGTTGCGGGCCAAGCTCGGCTCCGGCTACGAAGGGCTCATCGGGACGGTCCGCAACGTCGGATACCGGTTCGTGCCGGACGAGGCCGGTGTCGGCGGGGAGCCGGACGAGACTGAGGGCGAGGCTGGGCCGGCGGCGGAGTCGGCGGGTCTCGCACCCGTCGGCAATGACGACCCGACCAGCAGCCGACCCGGACCCACCTCCAGACGATGACGACGATCTCGGTCCACCCCCACCTCGAGCCCGCCACCGCCGTGCAGGTTCGCGCACTCGCCACCGCCGCTGCCGACGCCGACGGGGTCGCCGCCCTGTCCGAGGCCTCCCGCCTCGCACTCGGCCCGGACTCCCCGCACGGCACCCACCACGTCCTCGCCCACGACGGCGAGCACCTCATCGGGTATGCGCAGGTCTGGCCGGACGCCAGCGCCGAACTCGTCGTCGACCCCGGTGCGCGCCGCCGCGGAGCGGGCACTGCCCTGTGGGCGGCGGCCCGCGAGGCCGGCGCGGAACGGGTCTGGGCGCACGGCGACCTGCCACCGGCCCGGGCCTTCGCCGCCGCCCGGGACCTGGCACCGACCCGATCCCTGCTCAAGATGAGCCGTCCCCTCGACGGTGCGGACCGCATACCGCGGGAACTGCCGGCCGGGTTCGCCGCGACGACCTTCGCGGACCGGCCCGATGTCGAGGCGCTGCAGCGGGTCAACGCGGCCGCGTTCGCGAGCCACCCGGAGCAGAGCCGGCTCACCGTCGCCGACCTGCGCACCCGGATGGAGCAGCCGTGGTTCGACCCGGAGGGGTTGATCTGGGTGCTCGACGAGGGCGCCGCTGCCGACGCGGACCCGGCGGCGTTCCACTGGACCAAGATCGACACCCCCGCCGCCACAACTTCGCAATCGCGAAGTTATGGCGGGGACGGCGACGACGGGACCGGGGGCGAGTTGGTCGGGGAGGTCTATGTCGTCGGCGTGCACCCCGACTACCAGGGCCGAGGCCTGGCCGGACCGCTCACCGACCTCGGCCTGGCCCACCTCGTGCGCCGCGGCTGCACGGCGGTCGAGTTGTACGTCGACGGGGACAACACCCCGGCCCGGGCCACCTACGAACGGGCCGGATTGACCGTCTCGATGGTCGATCAGGTGTATGCGCCCCTCGCCTCATCCCCGTGACCTGAGGCAGGATTGGGCCATGACCACCGCCACGACGACCGCACCTGCTGTGCCCGGGCCCGAGGACGGCCAGCCGGGCGCACCCCGCGGCGATGAGCCGGTGATCGTCTCCGAGGTCTCGATCACGAGCTCCTCACCGGCGGACAACCCGCGGATCCCGGCCCGGGCCGCCAACGGCCGATTCGTCAAACGCGACGCCGACGCATCCCCGGACGAGTTGCCCGCCGACCGCTACCTGGACCGGGAGATCTCCTGGCTGCAGTTCAACGAGCGGGTCCTCCAGCTCGCCGCGGACGAGTCGGTGCCGCTCCTCGAACGGGCCCGTTACCTGGCGATCTTCACCTCGAACCTCGATGAGTTCTTCATGGTCCGGGTCGCCGGACTCAAGCGGCGGATCGCGACCGGCATCGCTGTGCGGTCCGCGAGCGGGCTCGAGCCGCGGGAGGTGCTCGAACAGATCGCCGATGTCAGCCACGAGTTGATGGATCTGCAGGCGGCCGTGTTCCACCAGCAGGTCCGGCCCGCTCTCGAGGAGCAGGGCATCACGATCGTGCAGTGGGCTGACCTCGACGAGCGCGAGCGCGCCGACATGGCCGAGCTGTTCACGCGGCACATCTTCCCCGTGCTCACCCCGCTCGCCGTCGACCCGGCGCACCCGTTCCCCTACATCTCCGGCCTGTCGCTCAACCTGGCCGTGCTGCTGACCAACCCCAAGACCGAGAAGGAGCACTTCGCCCGGGTCAAGGTGCCGCCGCTGCTGCCGCGGCTGCTCCAGGTCGGGGAGTCCTCCAGTTATGACGCCCGGCTGCTCCCGATCGAGGCGGTCATTGCCGCCCACCTGGACCAGTTGTTCCCCGGGATGCAGATCAACGAGCACTTCACCTTCCGGGTCACCCGCAACGAGGACCTCGAGGTCGAGGAGGACGACGCGGAGAACCTCCTCAAGGCACTCGAGCGTGAGCTGACCCGGCGCCGCTTCGGCCCGCCGGTGCGGCTCGAGGTCGAGGAGGACATGGACGACCGCGTGCTGTCCATGCTCGTGCGCGAACTCGGGGTCGCCGAGTCCGAGGTTTACCGGCTGCCCACGCCCCTCGACCTGCGCGGCCTGAACGTCATCGCCGATCTGGACCGTTCGGAGTTGCAGTTCGAGCGCTTCCTCGCCCGCACCCACTCGGACCTGGCGCCGACCGAGAGCGCCAAGGCGCGCGACATCCTCGCCGCGGTCCGCAAGCAGGACGTCCTCCTCCACCACCCCTACGACTCGTTCTCGACGTCGGTGCAGGCGTTCATCGAGCAGGCCGCCGCCGACCCCCACGTCCTGGCGATCAAGCAGACGCTCTACCGCACGAGCGGGGACAGCCCGATCGTCGACGCGCTCATCGACGCCGCCGAGGCCGGCAAGCAGGTCCTCGCCGTCGTCGAGATCAAGGCCCGCTTCGATGAGGAGAACAACATCTCCTGGGCCCGCAAACTCGAACACGCCGGAGTCCACGTCGTCTACGGCATCGTCGGACTCAAGACGCACTGCAAACTCGCGCTCGTCGTGCGCCAGGAGGCCGAGGGGCTGGTCCGCTACTGTCACATCGGCACCGGCAACTACAACCCGAAGACCGCCCGGCTCTACGAGGACCTCGGGCTGCTCACCGTCGACCCGGAGGTCGGAGAGGACCTGACGCGGCTGTTCAACCAGCTCTCCGGGTGGGCTCCGCGCAGCCGGTTCAAGCGGTTGCTCGTCGCGCCCCGGTCATTGCGCTCCGGCCTGATCCAACTCATCGAGGCCGAGATCGCCCACCACGAGCGGGACGGCAGCGGATCGATCGCGTTCAAGGTCAACTCGATCGTCGACGAGCAGATCATCGACGCGCTCTACCGGGCCTCCCGCGCCGGGGTGCCGATCCAGTTGTGGGTCCGCGGCATCTGCGCCCTGCGTCCCGGAGTCCCGGGACTGTCGGACACGATCGAGGTGCGCTCCGTGCTCGGCCGCTTCCTCGAGCACTCCCGCGTGTTCGCCTTCGGCGGGGGCGGCGACCCGGTCGTCTACATCGGCAGCGCCGACATGATGCACCGCAACCTGGACCGCCGGGTCGAGGCGCTGGTGCGCCTCACCGACCCCCGGCACCTGGCCGACGTCGAGCAGCTGCTCACGATGGGTGCGCGGGACGACTTCGCCCACTGGGTCCTCGGACCGGACGGCCGGTGGACCCGGGTCGCGCACGGACCGGACGGCGAACCCCTCGCCGACGTCCAGCAGGCCCTGATCGCCCAGTACGACAAACGCCGGCGCAAGGCCCGCCGCCGCTAGGCCAGACCGCCGATGCCGTCGACGATCCCCGCCGCCGGGACCCTGCCCTGGCGCCGTACCCCTGAGGGTGGGCTCGAGGTCCTCCTCGTCCACCGTCCCCGCTATCACGACTGGTCCTGGGCCAAGGGCAAACTCGACCCCGGCGAGGAGTGGGCCATCGCGGCCGCCCGGGAGACCGAGGAGGAGACCTCCATCCCGATCCGGCTCGGTCGTCCGCTGCCGACATCGAGCTATACCGTCCTCGACGGCAAGGGAGTGCCGGCGACGAAGGAGGTCCGCTACTGGTCGGCGGTGCCGGCCGGCCCGGCCGGTCCGTTGCGGCACGAGATCGACGAGATCGAGTGGCTCCCGGTCGCCCAGGCCCACGCCCGCCTCGACTACTCCCGGGACCGGGATCAGTTGCGGGCCCTGGTCCGGGCCGACCAGGAGGGTGAACTCGACACGGTCCCGTTCGTCATCGTCCGGCACGCCACGGCGGTCTCGCGCTCGAGCTTCACCGGGGCGGACGACCAGCAGCGTCCGCTCGATGCGGCCGGGACCAAACAGGCCCGCGCCCTCGTCCCGCTGCTCGCGGCGTATGCGATCGAGCGGGTCGGCAGTTCACCGTCGCTGCGGTGTGTGGACACCGTGGCGCCGTATGCCGCGTCGATCGACCGCAAGGTCAAACTGCTCGCCGCACTGAGCGAGGAGGACCACGTCCTCGACCCGGTCGCCGCGGCCGAGATCACGCGGGCCAAACTCGGCAAACCCAGACCGCGGGTGCTGTGCGGCCACGGTCCGGTGCTGCCGGCGATGTTGCACGTGCTCTCGATGCGCTGCTCCCCGAGCGCGTCCGGCCGGGCGGCCCAGGTCCTCCTCGACCACGCGATCGACCATTCGATGGTCAAGGGCGAGGCGATCGTGGCCCATGTCGCCCACTCCCGCGTCATCGGCCCCCAGGTCGTGGCCGCGGAACGGTTCCTGCCCGACTGACCCCGATCCCAGGGATCGGCACCGCGCGGCCGAGCGCACGACAGCCATCCCCGACGCGCCACGACCACCCCGAGACGCCACCACCGCGACACCGAAACGCCCCGTGATAGCCGCAGGTCACGGTTCGGACAAGCCCGACGAGCAATGTGCGGCCATCGTTCACATGCCGTTCACCTTGGTCGCCTCGTTGCGTCACTGTCCGTCCCTAGCGTCGAAGCCGCACGCCCGATGGAGGTCGCGCCTCGGAGCCGCCCCCGGCGTGCTACGTGAATCCCCCCTTAAACCAAGAGAGGCCACTTCTCGTGAACCGCTCCACCTTCCGCATCGCGGCCGCCCCGGCTGCCCTGCTCCTGACCTTCTCGCTCGCCGCCTGTGGCGCCGCCAACGAGGGTGCCAGCACCGGCCCCACCACCCCGGCCGGCGGCGACACCGCCACCGGCGACACGCAGGCCCCCGCCGAGGAGGAGCTCTCCGGCTCCATCGCCGGTGCCGGCGCGTCCTCCCAGGGCGCCGCGATGGAGGCCTGGAAGGCGTCCTTCGAGTCCATGCACGGTGGCGTCACCGTCTCCTACGACCCGGTCGGCTCCTCCGGTGGCCGCGAGCAGTTCCTCACCGGTGGCACCGTCTTCGGTGGCTCCGACGCCTACCTCAAGGATGAGGAGGTCGAGACCGCCAAGACCCGCTGCGAGGGTGGCGAGGTCATCGAGCTGCCGGCCTACATCTCCCCCATCGCCATCGCGTTCAACGTCGAGGGCGTGGACAAGCTCCAGCTCTCCCCGGAGACCCTGGCCAAGATCTTCACCCAGGAGATCAAGACCTGGAACGACCCGGCCATCGCCGCCGACAACCCGGACGCCACGCTGCCCGACGCCGCGATCGCCCCGGTGAACCGGTCCGACGGCTCCGGCACGACGAAGAACTTCACCGACTACCTGTCGGCTGCCGCTCCGGACGTCTGGACCCACGGCGCGGTCGACGACTGGCCGGTCGCCGGTGGCACCGGTGGTCAGGGCACCTCGGGTGTCGTCGACGCAATCGGCCGCACCGCCGGTGCGATCGGCTACGCCGACGCCTCCCAGATCGGTGACCTGAAGACCGTCGAGGTCAAGGTCGGCGACTCCTTCGTCGGCCCCGACCCGGAGGCCGCCGCCAAGATCATCGACGCCTCCCCGCGCGTCGAGGGCCGTGGCGAGTTCGACTTCGCCGTCGACATCGACCGCGAGACCCAGGAGGCCGGTGTCTACCCGGTCGTCCTCGCGGCCTACACCATGGCGTGCACCAAGTACGCCGACGCCAACGACGCCAAGCTCGTCAAGGCGTTCCTGTCCTACATCGTCTCCGAGGAGGGTCAGCAGGTCGCGCAGCAGAACGCCGGCTCCGCCCCGATCTCGCAGACCTTCCGCGACAACGCGATGAAGGCCATCGAGGCGATCGAGACCGAGTGACCCCTGGTCACATCTGGCGGGGGCGACGTGAGACCGTGGACTCGGTCTCACGTCGCCCCCGGACCATGCCCCCACCACCGAGCCGCACCCCGATCAGCCGGGCCGAACCGCCCGGCTGAGCAGCCGCATACGGAGCACACATGAGCAGCACGGCGCAAACCTCAGCGCCCCCCGCAGACAAGCCGGTCGTCCGACCCGGCGACAAGATCTTCGCCGGACTCTCCAGCGCCTCCGGCATCATGATCCTGACCACCCTCGTCGGGGTCGCGGCCTTCCTCATCTGGCAGGCCTGGCCGGCCCTCGTCGCCGATCCGGCGGACGTGCGCGGCGGGCAGGGACTGCTCTGGTACATCGGACCCCTCGTCTACGGCACCCTCGTCGCCGCCGTCATCGCCCTGATCATCGGCTTCCCGTTGTCGGTCGGGATCGCCCTGTTCATCTCGCACTACGCCCCGCGCCGTCTGGCCCAGGCGCTCGGCTACGTCATCGACCTGCTCGCCGCCGTCCCCTCCGTCGTCTTCGGCCTGTGGGGGGTCTCGGTCATCGGCCCGATGCTCATGGGCGTGCAGGCCTGGTCGATCGACAACCTGCGCTTCCTGCCGTTCATCGGCGGCCCCGCCTCACCGAAGTCGATGCTCGTCACCGGCGCCGTGCTCGCGATCATGATCCTGCCGATCATGACGGCGGTGAACCGGGAGGTCTTCCTCCAGACACCGCGCCTGCACGAGGAGGCCTCCCTCGCCCTCGGCGCCACCCGGTGGGAGATGATCCGCCAGGCCGTCCTCCCGTTCGGCCGCTCCGGCATCATCTCCGGTGCGATGCTCGGTCTCGGCCGCGCCCTCGGTGAGACGATGGCCGTCGCGATCATCCTGTCCATCTCCGCGCGCTACACCCCCGTCATCACCAGCCCGGCCAACCCCGGCACCATCGCCGCCGACATCGCCCTGCAGTTCCCGGAGGCCTCCCACGGCGCCCACCTGGCCACCCTCGTCGCCAGCGGCCTCGTCCTCTTCCTCGTCACCCTCATCGTGAACATGACGGCCCGCTACATCGTCTCGCGTCGCGCCGCGTTCTCAGGAGCGAACTGATGTCCACGACCACTCCCGCCCCGACCCGCAACCCCGGACCGGACAGCACGCCGACGTTCGAGGACGCCAGCGGCATCAAGTCCGGCCGGATCACCACCCCGGTGCACGCCGGCATCCTCGCCGGTGCGGTGCTGCTCACCCTCGGCATCCTGGCCCTGTTCGACGCCATCGGACTGTTCGCGGGAATCATGCTCACCGCCGCGATCTACCTCGTCGCGATCTACGGCATCGCCCGGGCCGTCGAGGGACGGCGCCACGCCCTGGACCGGTTCGTCACCGGAGTGGTGACGACGTTCTTCCTCATGGCGCTCATCCCGCTGCTGTCGGTCATCTGGACCGTCGTCAGCCTCGGCCTGGCCCGCTTCGACGCCGAGTTCTTCACCTGGTCCATGCGTGGGGTCCTCGGCGAGGGCGGCGGTGCCTACCACGCCATCATGGGCACCCTCGTCATCACCGGCATCACCACCCTGCTCTCAGTGCCGATCGGGATCTTCGCCGCGATCTACCTCGTCGAGTACGGCCAGCGGGGCCGCCTCGCCCGCGCCCTGACGTTCTTCGTCGACGTCATGACCGGCATCCCCTCGATCGTCGCCGGCCTGTTCGCCGTGGCCCTCTTCACCCTCTTCTTCGGCCCCGGCATCCGGATGGGCATCATCGGCTCGGTCGCCCTCATGGTCCTGATGATCCCCGTCGTCGTCCGCTCCACCGAGGAGATGCTCCGCCTCGTCCCGAACGAACTGCGCGAGGCCTCCTACGCCCTCGGCGTGCCCAAGTGGCTGACGATCAGCAAGGTCGTCCTGCCCACTGCCGCGGCCGGCATCGGCACCGGCGTCACCCTGGCCGTCGCCCGCGTCATCGGTGAGACCGCCCCGCTCCTCGTCACCGTCGGGACCACGACGAACTTCAACATCAACCCCTTCGACGGACGGATGCAGACCCTCCCGGTCTTCGCCTACTACTCGTATGCGACCCCCGGCATCCCCCGCGAGGCGTTCACCGAGCGGATGTGGGCCGCCGTGCTCACCCTGATGCTCATCGTCATGGCCCTGAACCTCATCGCCCGACTCATCTCCAAATTCTTCGCCCCCAAGACCGGGCGCTGACCCACCCAGCCCAGCACCGCATACCCACAGAGGAACCCAGCACCGTGTCCAAGCTCATCGAAGTCAACGACCTGAACATCTACTACGGGGACTTCCTGGCCGTCGAGGACGTCACGATCACGATCGAGCCGAAGTCGATCACCGCCCTCATCGGCCCGTCCGGGTGCGGCAAGTCGACCTTCCTGCGCTCGCTGAACCGGATGCACGAGGTCATCCCGGGGGCGTACTGCACCGGCAGCGTGACGATGGACGGCGCCAACATCTACGGCAAGAACGTCGACCCGGTCAACGTGCGTCGCAAGATCGGCATGGTCTTCCAGCGGCCCAACCCGTTCCCGACGATGTCGATCAAGGAGAACGTCCTCGCCGGCGTCAAACTCAACAACACCCGGATCAGCCGCTCCGACGCCGACGACCTCGTCGAGTCCTCGCTGCGCGGCGCGAACCTGTGGGAGGAGGTCAAGGACCGGCTCGACCAGCCCGGTTCGGGCCTGTCCGGTGGTCAGCAGCAGCGGCTGTGCATCGCGCGGACCATCGCGGTCAAGCCGGACGTCGTCCTCATGGATGAGCCGTGCTCGGCCCTGGACCCGATCTCGACGCTGGCGATCGAGGACCTGATGAACCAGCTCAAGGACACCTACACGATCGTCATCGTCACCCACAACATGCAGCAGGCCGCCCGCGTCTCGGACCGCACCGGGTTCTTCAACATCGCCGGGACCGGGAAGCCGGGCAAACTCATCGAGTACGACGACACGGTCAAGATCTTCAACAACCCGGCGAACAAGGCGACCGAGGACTACGTCTCCGGCCGCTTCGGGTGATCCCGGTCCCATGACTGCCGTCCTGCCCCGTCCCAAGTTGCATTCGGACCACCCGGATGCCCATGCTGGGATCGTGTCCACCTCCCCTGCCCCCACCTGGACGATGATCGACAAGGGATCCTTCGTTCTCGGCCGTTGCGAGGTGTGCGGCTGGACCTCCCCCGCCCGCCGCGCCTACGCCACCGTCGAGCGGGAAGGGATCAAGCATGCGGAGGTATGCGCCGGCTCGCCCGACCCGGTCGCCGCACCCGATGCGGGCGAAGCGTCGAGCGCCTGACCCGATCCGAACCTGACCACGGTCAGGTTCGTGTCATCTCCGGGTGCCCACCTGCGTGCGGGCAGAGAAGAACCACGCCGGACTGGGAGCGCCTCACGGCGCGTGGCCGCTCGTAGCGGCTGAGTTTGGGACCCGGGGCTGCCGCAGTCCGACGTGGCCCCTCGATGCTAACCCGAGCACGCCGTCGGTGCCAACGGTTCGGGAGGGCGACTCGTGCCACAGCCGCGACTGGGCTTGTGTCGGTGGCGGTGTGGCCCTCGGGTCAGGTGAGTTCCCCGGCCCGCCACAGCGTGGCGGCGACGCGCAGGTCCTTGGCGGTGTCGTGCATCGTCGCGGCCAGTTCGGTCTGCCGGGTGCCGTCGGCGGGGTCGTCGACGTCGGCGGCATCCGCGAGCTCGGCCCGCCCGGAGGCGACGACGTGGCAGAACGCCGAGGCCCGCTCCAACGCCACCGCGAAGTCCCCGTTGTAGGCCCCGCGCAGGATCTCGTCGGCGACGAGGGCGACGTCGGTCGGTCCGGGCGGCTCGGCACTGCCGGCCACGGCGTGGTGGGCCTCGGCGAACCGCACGCCCGCCGCATACTCCCGACTGGCCCGGTCCGGGTCGCGCCGGATCCACTCGCGGATGACGTAGAGCCGCCACAGCACCCCCGGCAGGGTGCGGGCGGGCCGTTCGGACCACAGTTCGGCGAGCGTGGACAGGCCGACCTGGTCGACGAGTTCGACGAACCGTTCGGCGCTGTCGTCGTCGCGGCCGGCGACGACGACGTAATGGGCGCTCTGATGCGCGGCCTCGACCAGATCCGCCGGATCGGGCGTCATCCCGCCGTATGCTTCCATCGCCTCCGGTCCGAAGTGGACCGGGCGGCGGGGCTTGCCTCGTCCGTTGCTGGCCATACCCCCAGTCTCGCACCCATCCGATCCCGATGCCGCGCAGTCGGTAACCTGCGTTGAGGACCTGCCCGCCGCATACCCCTGGAGGACCCCGTGGCCCGCGAAGGCGAAGCGAGCACGAAGGCCGAGACCGCCCCCCACCCGGACGACCCGCGCAAGCCGGCCAATCCGACGGATCTGAAGAAGCCGTCGATCAAACACGCCCTGAAGCGGGCGTTCGATGAGTTCAACCGGGATCAGTGCACCGATCTGGCTGCGGCGCTGACGTACTACTCGGTGCTGTCGATCTTCCCCGCGCTCCTGGCGCTGACCTCGCTGCTCGGCCTGGTCGGCGAACCGGACGCGACCGTCAAGGCGATCACCGACCTGCTGCGTCAGGCGGGGCAGGGCGACGTGGCCGACCAGTTGCAGGGCCCGATCGCGAGCCTGGCCGAGTCCCGTGCCGCCGGCTTCGCCCTCGTCTTCGGTGTCCTCGGTGCGATCTGGGCCGCGTCGAACTACGTCAACGCGTTCGGGCGGGCGATGAACCGGGTCTATCAGGTCGACGAGGGACGCCCGATCTGGAAGTTGCGCCCGCAGATGCTCGGCGTCACCGTCGTCCTGCTCATCATCGCAATGCTCATCATCGTCGGCGTCGTCATGAGCGGTGGCGTCGCACGCGAGGTCGGCAGCTTCGTCGGCCTAGGCGATCAGACCGTGCAGATCTGGGGGATCGCGAAGTGGCCGGTCATCCTGCTCCTCGTCGTCCTCGCCGTCGCGATCCTGTACTACTGGACCCCGAACGTGCAGCAGCCGAAGTTCCGCTGGATCAGCGTCGGCGCGTTCATCGCGATCATCGTCTGGATCCTGGCGTCGGTCGGATTCGGTTTCTACGTCTCAGGATTCGCGAACTATGAGAAGACGTACGGCTCCCTCGCCGGTGTCATCATCTTCCTGCTGTGGCTGTGGTTGACGAACACCGTCCTGCTGTTCGGTGCCGAGATCGACGCCGAGATGGAACGCTCCCGGCAGCTCCAGGCCGGCATCAAGGCCGAGGAGAGCATCCAGCTCCCGCCGCGGGACACCCGTCAGTCGGAGAAGTCCGCGGAGAAGCTCGTCGAACGCATCGAGGAGGGGCGTCAGCTGCGGCTCCAGGCCCGAGCCGTCGGCGCCCGCGGCCACCGTGCTCCGGCTGCCGGCACCGACGACAAGCCTGTCGACGATCGTCCGGTCGCGGAGCGCGACCACAAGGCGGGCGAGAACGCCGATCCGGCGGACCGCTCGGCCCACGATGCGGTGCTCGAACCGCTCCCGAGTGAGGAAGCACGGCGCAAGGGCTATTAGGCTTGACCCTCGGCGGTCCACATCCCCCGCCACAACTTCGCAATCGCGAAGTTATGGCGGGCGTGCTGGATCGCGACGCCTGGGCGGTGGCCACAGTCACCGGCTCGGGCACGGGCCTCTAGCTCAGCGGTAGAGCCGCGGACTTTTAATCCGTAGGTCGTGGGTTCGATCCCCACGGGGCCCACTCGTGTTTCCGGAGCGGCACGGTCCAGGGATGCCGAACGGGCGCTCGACGACGCGCCGTCGATCCCGCCAGCAGACCAATGACTACCGGCGCAGGTCCCGCGGGTTGATCGCTGCGGTGACCGCTGCGGCGTAGGCCTCGTAGCCGGCGGCGTTGGGGTGGAACAGCCCCGGGTCGCCGACACCAAGGATCCACGGGTCGTCCGAGTTGAGCCCGTGGCCGACGAACCGCTTGGTCACGTCGACGAACTGGAACCCGTGCGCGGCAGCCGCCTCAGCGATGACCGCATTGAGCAGGTCGGCACCGTCGTTCATGGCCTGCTGCTCACTGGGCGATGCGTGCAGATAGTCGCCGAACTCCGGGGAGAACAGCCGGGGATAGCCGGTGACGACGACGTGGGCATCGGGGGCGGCCGCACGGATCTCGGTGTAGGTGTCGTCCAGAAGTCCGGGCAGCACATCGGTGATCATGTGCCTGGTCTGGGCGATACCGGCCGCGCACTGCTCGTCGCTGGTCCCCACACACGAGACCACGGCATACGCCCACAGGATGTCGTTCCCGCCGATCGAGACGGTCACCAGGTCGGTGTCCTCATCGAGAGCGTCCAACTGCGTCGCCCGCAGGCTTGTCGTGGTCGCTCCTGAGCAGGCGACGAAGTCGTCGAGAGCGATCCGCATGCGTCCGTCGATCTGGACCGCATAGGCGGCATCGGACCGGCCGCACTCCAAATAGGGCGGCACACCGTATCCGCTGCCGTACGAATCTCCCAGCGCGTCGTAGACGACCGGGGCAGGAGGTGCCGCCGTCGCAGGGGCGAGGGCGGCGCCGGGGATGACCAGAGCCAGCGCAATGGCGGACCACATTGACCGCAGTGTTCTCTTCATACCTCCAGCACGCTAATCGTGTGTAACGGTGAGTGGAAGACCTCGGGCTTCATCGAGAGGGTATGCGTGTGCCCCGGTCCGGCCATCGCGTTGCGTCGCACACGGGTCGAGTCCGGACACTCCGCCGAAGGTCCCCGAAGTGCCGGTCCGTCTGTCCTACGCTGCGCCCATGGCGGTTGGACGCGGCTCCCGGATCACGATCAACCGCGACCCGCTCCATGTCCAGACGTCGGGTCGCGGGACTCGTCGTCGTCGTGGTGATCGCCATGTTCGCCGCCCTCCTCGGCACGATCCGCGCGGCGTGGGCCGAGCCGAACCGGGAACCGGTGACGCTGACCTTCGTCGGGGATGTCCACTTCGAGCACCAGGTGCGTGAACTGCTTCGGCGGCCGGACGCCGGCGAGGAGGCGCTGCGGTCCGCCCTCAGCGCGGCCGACTTCACGATGGTCAACCTCGAGACGGCCATCACCGAGGGCGGCACTCCCCTCGCGGGGAAGTCCTTCACCTTCCGGGCTCCTGCCTCTGCGCTGGACTACCTGGCCGACCTCGGGGTCGACGCGGTGACCATGGCCAACAACCACGCTGCTGACTTCGGGGAGGTCGGCCTGCAGGACACCCTCGATGCCAAGGCATCGTCCCGCCTCCCGCTCGTCGGCATCGGGAAGGACCAGGCCGAGGCGTTCACGCCGCTGAGCATCACCCTGGCGGAGACCTCCATCGCCATCCTCGCGTCGTCTCAACTCACCGAGGAGACCAGTCGGCTCCACAGCGCGACTGCCTCTCGGCCCGGGATCGCGACGAACCACGAGAACAACGACGCCCTTGTCGCCGCAGTCGAATCCGCCCGCACCGAGCATGACGTCGTCATCGTCTTCAAGCACTGGGGAGTCGAGAAGGACACGTGCCCCAGTGACGACCAGCGGCAGGCGACCGATGCGCTCGTCGCCGCCGGTGCGGACGCCGTCATCGGCAGCCACGCACACCGGGTCCAGGGCAGCGGCTGGAAGGGCAACACCTTCGTCGCCTACGGCCTGGGCAACTTCATCTGGGACTTCGGCCACGGCCCCAACGGCGATACCGGGATGCTGACGATCACGATCGACGGCAACCGGGCGGCCAAGCGCGGCGACAGGGACAAGACCGGCCCGGTCGTCACGGCGCAACAGTGGACGCCGATGAGGATCGGCACAAACGGGCTACCCGTCGCCGCCGTCGACGCGGAGCAGACCCGCCTCACCGAGGAGAAGGCCCTCGCCGATGCGTGCAGTGGTCTCTCGGCTGCCCCGGTGTCATGAGGACTCACCGGTGAGCTGAGCGCCGGTCGGTTCTCGTCGAGCCATCACCGAGGAAGTCCCGGCGCCGATCGTCAACCTTGGGTTGACCCGGATCCGGACCGGGTGCGCAGATCGGCTCAAACCCGGATCGTCGTCGAGAGCGTATGCGTCTGGCCCGGTTCCAGGACCACGGCTCCGTCGAGCACACGCCCGGCCTCGACGCAGACGAACCTCTTCCAGCCGTCCGGCACGAGATCGACGAGGTCCGCGGCACGCACCCGGCCCGGGTTCCAGACGACGATGTGTGATGCGCCGGAGGTGGACACGACCGTCGCCCGACCACTGACGCCGTCCAGGACCGTGACGGGGCCAGCCGTCGCATACACCCGATCGACCTCCCCGGCGAAGGTGAGATCACCCACCTGCGTCTTGACCGCTCCCCCGTCGGTCTTGTCCACATAGCTCACTCCATCGAGGCCGTCGAGTCGCACCGCAGCGATGTCGTCGACGGCGAGATAGGTGTGCAGCGCGGCTTCGTAGGAGATCGTGCGGTCGTCGAGATTGGTCACCGCGAGCGAGACCGTCAACTCCTTGCCGAAGGAGGCGGTGAGCAGAGCCCAGTACTCGTGCGGCCAGTAGTCGTCGCTGGCCGAGGGGTGTGACAGGCGATAGGTGACCTGCTGGGCCTCGTCGGCGATCTCGTTGGCGATGAGAGTCCAGGACGAGCTGCGGGCGAAGCCGTGACTGTGCGGGGCACCTGGATCACGCCCCGGGCCGAACCACGGGAAGCAGATCGGCACCCCACCTCGGACCGGCGCGCCCGGCCGCGCCTCGCCGATGGATCCGGTGTAGAGGACCTCAGCCTCGCCCCGCGGCTGCCAGGACAGCACCTGGGCACCGAGGTCGGCGATCGAGCCGGTGCAGGTGACGATATCGACCGACTGCAGCTCCATGCTGGTCTCCTGATCCTGGGTCCGGTGGTCGGGGACGCTGCCAGGGTATGCCGTGCTCGGCCGGTCGGGACCGGAACCTCAGGTGAAGAGTGCCTGCCCGACGAACTCCCCGTCCCGGATCCCGCGCGGGACGAGGAAGGTGGAGGACGATGTCGTCTTGAGGTATTCGACGAACATGTCGTCGCGGGCCATGTTCGTATGCACCCGCGCGAAGCGCCCCGGCGCCTTGACGAAGGCGATGAAGAACAGCCCGGCGTCCAGGCGGCCGGTGTCGTCGTTGCCGTCGACGTAGTTGTATCCGCGCCGCAGCATCGCGATGCCGTCGTTGTTGTCCGGGTGGGTCCGGAAGACGTGGGAGCGCTCGTCGATGAGGGGCTTGCCGTCGGGGCCGGTCCTGGTGAAGTCGATCTCGGTGAACTCCGAACCACCGGAGAGCGGGGCGCCACTGCCCTTCTCCCGCCCCAACAGCCGGTCCTGCTCACCGAGCTGCAGCCCGTCCCACACCTCGATCGTCATCGCGATCCGGCGGGCGATGAGATAGCTGCCACCATGGCTCCACTGCGGCCCGTCCGAGATCCAGACATGCTCGGCGAGCCGGTCCGGCTGCTCGGCCTTGAGGTTGTTCGTCCCGTCCTTCTGCCCGAACAGGTTGCGCGGGGTCGCCTGCGTCGTCGACGTCGACGAGGTCCGGCCGAATCCCAGTTGGGACCACCGCAACTGGGCACGACCGATCGCGATCCTCGTGAGGTTGCGCACCGCGTGGACAGCGACCTGAGGGTCGTTCGCGCAGGCCTGGATGCACAGGTCACCACCGGAGATCTCCGGCCGGATGAAGTCGTTCGCCATCTTCGGCAGCGGCACGAAGTCGGCCGGCATCCGGTCGACGAGCTGGAAGCGATCCTCCCCGGTTGCGGTGCGGAACAGGCTCGGCCCGAAGCCGAAGGTGATCGTCAGCCCCGACGAGCCGAGATCAGCAGCCTCCCCGGTATCGTCGGGCGGCAGCAGCGGGTTGCCACCGAAGGCTCCGCTCGCGCTGACGTCGAGGCCGAGGACCAGCCTGCTCGCCGCATACGTCCAGTCCTGGAGCAGCTCGACCAGGTCCTCCCGGCTGCACCGCTCGCGCACGTCGAACGCGGCGAAATGCATCCGGTCCTGGGCCGGGGTGAGGATGCCGGCCTGGTGCTCGCCGTAGAACGGGTATTCGAGGCCGTGCTCGACCGCGGCCCCGGGCTGCGGCCGGGGGCCGGTCAGGGTCATCGCTCCCGCGGCACCGAGCGCGACTGTGGCACCCCCGCCGAGGGCGAGCAGCCCCCGTCGGGAGAGGCCCCGCGGGCTCGGGTCCGTCGATCCGGTCATCGCCCCTGCCGTGTCATCGCGCCTGTCGCTCCATCGCGTCTGTCGTCCTCAGCTCGCCAGGACCGTCGCCGTCAGCCGGGAGAGCGGCTCGCGGGTCGCGTCGATCTGGTCGACGAGCTCCCGCTGCTGGTCGCGGTCGACCTCGGCGTAGGAGATGAAACCGTCCTCGAGGCTGCCGTACTGCCCGAGCAACCCCTGGAGTGCGCCGAACTCGGTCGCGATCGTGTCCACCAGCTCCCTACCCTCTGGCGTGCGCTGCGCGATCGGCGCGACGAGGTCGAAGGCGATCTGGGCGCCTTGCAGGTTGCCCTGGAAGTCGTAGAGGTCGGTGTGCGACCACCAGTCCTCCTCGCCGGTCACCTTGCTGACGGCGATCTCCTCGAGCAGCGCCGAGGCTCCGTTGGCGACGGTCGCGATGTCGAGCCCCTGGTCGGCCGCGAAGTCGGCGGCGTGGACGGTGTCATAGAGCGTGGCGACATCGGCCCTGAGGGCAGCGCCGATCTCGCTGCGCTGCGCCGGCGTCGAGGGCTCCCAGCCGTCCCAGGCATTGCTGCCATCGGGCTGCAGGGCATCCTCTGCGGGCACCCACAGATCCTTCTCGATGCGGTGGAAGCCGAGCCACTGGGTGAACGTCGGGTCGTCCTGTTCGAGGGCCTCGACCTCAGCGAGATAGTCGATCTCGCGGTAGTCGATGCGTGGGTCGAGCACTCCGAGCGCCTCGGCGATCGGCTCGATCCGCTCATAGTGGATCCGAGTGGTGGGGAACAGATCTCGGGCCTTCTCGTCCTCACCGGCGACGTAGGCCGCGACGAGTTGGTCAACCTTGGGCTGCAGCTCGGCTACCTCGTTCTTGACGAAGTTGACATAGTCCGCGACAGCCGCGTCATAGAGCTCGGCATTCTCTCCGGAGACCTCGATCGGGTCGCCGGTGACGGTGAACTCGGCTCTGCCGACGTTGGCGCCACGCATGCCCGGCTTGCAGGCGGTGAAGTACGTGCCCGGCTGCAAGGAGACGACGAGGTCAGCCGTGGCACCGGGCGCGATGTTCTCCCGCTCGCCGACGATCCGCAGCCCGTCCTCACCGAGCAGGTAGAACTCGGTGATCTTGCCGCCGTCGTTGACGACCGAGAACGTCGTTGTCCCGCTGTTCGTCGTGTCCGTCGAGAGGGCACACTCGGTGTCGGTCGAGGAGACCGTGATCGCTGCGGCGGCCGAGTCCGCTGAGCCGGCCGCCCCTGCAGTGCCGTTGACGGTCGGGTCGTCCGCGACGATGCCACCGCACCCACTGACCAGGAGCGCCACGGATCCGGCTGCGGCAAGGGTTCGACGTGCAGTGCTGCTCAAGGAGTGATCCTTTCGGGTTGGTTCGTGCGGTGATGGGCGGTGGCGTCGCTCGGGATGACCGGCAGCGGGCCCGCAGGTGCGTGGTCGACGCCGGCAGGGTGGCGCGCCGGCACTGCCGGAGCAGGTGGTGCGGTCTCAGCTGCCTGCGCCGCCTGGGGCTGCCGTGCCGCTTGCGCCGCCTTGGCGGCCGCCACGTTGGCGAAGGCCCGGCGCCAGAACGGCGGGAGGACGAGCACCACATACAGCAGCCAGGCGATCACCTGCACCCAACTCATCTGCGGGGTGAAGCCGACCGTCCCTTTGAGGAATGCCGCCGCTGCGCTGCTCGGATCGATGGAGGCGCTGACGTCGAAGGCCCAGCCGAACGGGACCGATGCCAGCCAGAACGGTCCGTCGGTCAGGCCGGTGAGCACCTCGCCGGTGCGGAAGTCGGTCGGCGTGATCGGGTGGCCCGAGAAGGGACCTGGCAGGACACGCGCCTCCTGGAGGTCAGCGATGCCGTAGGCGAGGATCCCGGCCGCGACGATGACCAGGAACACTCCGGTCCAGGCGAAGAAGGTTGCGAAGTTGATCCGGAGCATCCCGCGATAGACGAGGTAGCCGACCCCGATCGAGATGGCGAATCCGAGCAGGGCACCGCTGAGCGCGGCCGGCTCGAGCGCCCAGCCCCACAGGATGAGCGTGGTCTCGATGCCCTCGCGCGCCACCGCGACGAAGGCCACGCCGAACATCGCCCACCGTGCACCGGTCGCCAGGGCGTCATCGCTGCGGGACTCGAGCTCGACCTTCATCCGGCGGCCGAGCTTGAGCATCCAGAACACCATCCAGGTCACGAGGGCCACCGCGACGAGCGACATGGTGCCGCCGATGATCTCCTGGGCGGTGAAGCTGAGCCGGTAGCTGCCGAAGGTGAAGAGGGCACCGAGTGCAAGGGAGATCAGGACCGCCAGGGCGACTCCGGCACCGATCTGACGCCGCTGCTCGAGTCGACCGCGTTTGGTCAGGTACGCGACCAGGATGCCGACGATGAGCGAGGCTTCGAGGCCTTCGCGCAGGCCGATCAGGAGCGCGGCGATGAACACGCGTGGGTTCCTCCAGACTGTTAGGGCAGCCTAACCTAACACGTCAGGAGGGTCGCGTGGAACAGCCGTTCCGGGCACCGATCAGGTCAGTGGCCGATGACCTGGCTGATGCCGTGGATGATGATGCCCGCAAGCGCCCCGATGATCGTGCCGTTGATCCGGATGAACTGCAGGTCGCGCCCGACGAAGAGCTCGATCCGCTTCGAGGCGACCTCGGCGTCCCACGAGTCGACGGTGTAGGAGATGACCTGCGCCAGCTCCCCGCCATAGGTGTTGACGAAGAAGCCGACGAGGTCGCCGAGGTGCCCGTCGATCCGGGTGCGGACCTCGTCGTCGTGGATCAGCCGGTCGGCAAGACGCTCGAGCAGCTCGTTGCCGCGGACGTGGAAGTAGGACTGCTCGTCGTCCATCGCCGTGAGCAGGGTGTCCTTGAACGACCCCCAGAGGCTGACGAGGCTGATGCTGGTCTGCGGGTTCTCGAGCAGCCGGGCCTTCAACGCCTCGGCGCGCTCCATGACGATCGGGTCTTCCTGGAGATCACGGGAGAGCTTGCGGAGCAGATCGTCGAAGGCGACCCGGGCCGGGTGATGGGTGTTGGTGCGGATGTCCTCGAGCCACTCGACGACCTGCTTGTAGGTCCATCCGATGACCCGGCCGTCGAGCCACGGCGGGCTCCACCACGGCGCCCGCTCCCCCATGACGGTTGCGAACGAGTCGGGATTGTCCTGGAGCCAGACCTGGAGGTGCTCGAGCGTGAGGTCGACCAGTCCGGTGTGCACGCCGTCCTCGACGATGCCCTCGAGGAGAGTGCCGGCGATCGGTGAGATCGGTTCGCGCGCCAGCCGCGGCAGCAGGAAGTCATCGAGCAGTGCGGCGACATCCTCGTCCTTGATCCGGGCCAGGGCGACCTTGCCGACCCGGACGACCTCGGTCATCGCCCGGGTCCGGTTTGCCGGGGTGGTCAGCCACGTCCCGAGTCGCTTGGGCACATCGGCGGCGAGCAGCCGGTCGCGGGCGATCTCCTCGGTCATGAAGTTCTGGGTCACGAACTCCTCGAGCGAACGGCCGAGCTCACCCTTGCGCTTCTTGACCAGCGCCGTGTGCGGGATCGGCAGCCCGAGCGGGTGCTTGAAGAGCGCCGCCACCGCAAACCAGTCCGCGAGCCCGCCGACCATCGCCGCCTTGGCCGCGAAGTTCACATAACCCCACACCCCGCCCTGGTCCAGACGCAGGGTCGCGATCCAGATGACAGCCGCGAGGACGAGGAACGAGGTCGCAACGACCCGCATCCGCCGCAGGCCACGGCGCCGCTCCTCGTCACCGGGGGTCTCGACCAGGAAGCTCACGCCCCAAATCCTGCCACCTGACCAAGAGTCGAGGGGTATGCGGTGCCCGCGCCCGGATCCGCCCCCTCCCCCGGCGGTGGAGGTGAGCATGCCCGGGAGTCAGGGCGGCCCTTCCCCACCGGACGACGCAGAGCGGTGACGAAGCCTGGGAGCACCGTAGATTGGGCCTCATGCAGTTCCTCGGCGGCCTGGAGCCCACCCACGACCTGACCTATGACGACGTCTTCATGGTCCCGAGCCGATCGTCGGTGTCGAGTCGGCTCGACGTCGACCTGTCGACCGTCGACGGGACGGGGACGACGATCCCCCTCGTCGTTGCGAACATGACGGCTGTCTCCGGTCGGCGCATGTCGGAGACGGTGGCCCGGCGCGGTGGGATCGCGGTCATCCCGCAGGACATCCCGCTCGCGGTCGTCGCCCACGCGATCGCCGACGTCAAGGCGGCCCACCTCATCCACGACACCCCCGTGACGGTCGATCTGCACGACACGGTCGGCTCGGTCGCAGCGCTGATCTCCAAGCGGGCGCACGGTGCCGCGATCGTCGTCGACGACTCGGGCAAGCGGCCGCTCGGGATCGTCTCGGAGTCCGACGTGACCGGCGTGGACCGGTTCGCCCAGGCCGCTGACGTCATGTCGACCCACCTGGTCACCCTCCCGGAGGGGTTGTCGCCCCAGGAGGCGTTCGACCGACTCGCCTCGGCCCGCCACCACTACGCCCCGGTCGTCGACGACGAGGGTCACCTCCTCGGTGTGCTCACCCGCGCCGGTGCTCTGCGATCCGGGCTCTACACTCCCGCAACGGATTCCGACGGGCGGCTGCGGATCGCGGCTGCGGTCGGGATCAACGGTGACGTGGCCGCCAAGGCCCAGGCGCTCATCGAAGCCGGTGCCGACCTCATCGTCGTCGACACCGCTCACGGGCACCAGGAGAAGATGATCGAGGCGGTCCGCCGGGTGCGTGCCCTCGACCCGCAGGTCCCGATCGCCGCGGGCAACGTCGTCACCGCAGCCGGCACGATCGACCTCATCGACGCCGGCGCGGACATCGTCAAGGTCGGCGTCGGACCGGGCGCGATGTGCACGACCCGGATGATGACCGCCGTCGGGCGGCCGCAGTTCTCCGCCGTCCTGGAGTGCGCGACCGCCGCCCGGGAGCGCGGCAAGCACGTCTGGGCCGACGGCGGTGTCCGCCACCCCCGCGACGTCGCGCTGGCCCTGGCCGCCGGAGCATCGAACGTCATGATCGGCTCCTGGTTCGCCGGCACGCTGGAGAGCCCGGGCGACCTCTACACCGACAACACCGGCCGGCTCTACAAGGAGTCGTTCGGGATGGCGTCCTCACGAGCGGTGAAGAACCGCACCGCTGCCGACAGCGCCTACGACCGGGCCCGCAAATCCCTCTTCGAGGAGGGCATCTCCTCGGCGCGCATGTACATCGACCCCACCAAACCGAGCGTCGAGGACCTCATCGACACGATCATCGCGGGCCTGCGCAGCTCCTGCACCTACGCGGGTGCGCGCACCCTGGAGGAGTTCACCGAGCGGGCCGTGATCGGGATCCAGAGCACCGCGGGGTATGCGGAGGGCCGGCCCCTGCACACCTCCTGGTAGCCGGGGGCTCGGGTCGTGCAGTCCCTGGCGCCCCTGACCGCCCCCGTCGAACCGGACGAGGCGCTGCGCCGGATCGCCTTCCTCCTCGAGCGGGAGCGGGCCGGCAGTTATCGGGTGGAGGCGTTCCGCAAGGCGATGTCCACGGTCCGGGAGCTCGGACCGGACACGGTGGCCCGGCACGTCGCCGACGGCATCCTGCAGACCGTCCCGGGGATCGGCTCAACCACGGCAGCAGTCATCGGCGAGGCAGCCGCGGGGGTGCTGCCCGCATACCTGAGGAAGATGCAGGACCAGACGGAGCCCCTCGTCACCGGCGGGGAGGATCTGCTGGCCCGCATCATCGGCGACTGCCACACCCACTCGACGTGGTCCGACGGTGGTTCCCCCATCGACGAAATGGTCCTGACCGCAATGGAACTGGGGCATGAATGGATGGTCCTCACCGACCACTCGCCCCGACTGCGGATCGCCAACGGACTCTCCCCCGAGCGGCTCGCGCAGCAGATCGCTGTCATCGACGTGATGAACCGGCACCTTGGCGACGCGTTCACCCTCCTGAAGGGGATCGAGGTCGACATCCTCGACGACGGCTCCCTCGATCAGAGCGACGAGATGCTCAACCGGCTCGACCTGATCACCGCGTCGGTGCACAGCAAACTGCGGATGAACTCCGCACCGATGACCCGCCGGATGGTCGCCGCCGTCCGCGACCCGCGGGTCAATGTCCTCGGACACGCGACCGGGCGCCTGGTCACCGGCTCCCGGGGCCGGCGTCCGCCGTCGGAGTTCGACGCCGTCGCGGTGTTCGAGGCGTGCGCCGAACACAACACCGCCGTCGAGATCAACAGCCGTCCGGAACGCTGCGACCCGCCCGATGAACTCATCGTCCTCGCCCGGGATATCGGCTGCCTGTTCGCGATCGACTCCGACGCACACGCACCGGGCCAGTTGGAGATGAAGGCCTACGGCGCGGAGCGGGCCGAACGGCTCGGGATCGAGGCCGACCGGATCATCACGACCTGGGATGTGCACCGGCTCCTCGGGTGGGTCGCCGACTCGCGCTGACCCACCCGATTCCCGCCATTTCTTCGCG
>DUPF01000247.1 GCA_012838445.1 Intrasporangiaceae bacterium
ACGAAGCGGACGAGCAAGAAGGCGACGGGCGGGAAAACGACCGGCGGGAAAACGACCGGCGGCAAGGCGGCCGGCGGGACCAAGGCCGGGCGGTCCGGCCGCACACCATGACCCCGGATCCGATCCCGAGCCCGAACATCTGGAACGACCCGCAGATCTACGAGGTCGAGAACCACGCCGTGGACCGTTCCGAACGGATCGAGGCGGCCATGCTCACCCACCGCCCGATCGCCGACGCCCGCCTGCTCGACCTCGGCTGCGGCAGCGGCTTCCATCTCGAACGGTGGGTCGACTACGGGGCGAGGTCGGTGATCGGGTGCGAACCGCATACTCCCCTCGTGGCGGCCGCCCGGGCCCGGGTCGCCGCCTTGCCGCCGCAGAAGGCGGCCCGCATCGAGGTCGTCCAGGCGGGTGCGGAGGATCTGCCGCTGCCGGACGGCTCGGTCGATGTCATGCAGGCCCGGTGGGCCTACTTCTTCGGCTCCGGATGTGAGCCCGGCCTGGCCGAACTGGACCGGGTCATGGCGCCGGGCGGGGTCGCCTTCGTCATCGACAACGACGCGTCCGTGCCGTCGACGTTCGGGACGTGGTTCGCCACCGCCTACCCGGCCTATGACGATGTGGCGACCGAACGGTTCTGGAGCCGGGCGGGCTGGGAGCGGCAGGTCGTGCCGATCACGTGGGAGTTCGACCGGCGGGCCGACCTCGAGGACGTCGTGCGGATCGAGTTCCCACCGGCGGCGGCCGAGCAGATCATCGCCGGGCACGACGGGCTCGTCGTCGACTACTCGGTCGTGCTGCGCACCCGCCGCTGGTGACCGCTGTCGGTGCCGTCGCATACCGTCGTGGTCATGGCTGGGCGAGGATCGAAGGTGAGTTCCCGACCGGGGTTCCGGTGCGGCGAATGCGGATGGAACACGGCAAAGTGGGTCGGCCGCTGCGGTGAGTGCCAGGCCTGGGGCACCGTCGAGGAGGTCGGCGCGCTCGCCGGACCCCGGACCGTCCAGGCCGCCCGGGTGACCACCCCGGCCCAACCCATCGGCGAGATCGGCCTGGAGGCGGCCCGGGCCCGGCCCACCGGGGTCGGGGAGTTCGACCGGGTGCTCGGCGGCGGGCTGGTGCCCGGCGGGGTCGTCCTCGTCGCCGGCGAGCCGGGGATCGGCAAGTCGACCCTGTTGCTCGACGTCGCCGCCCGGGCCGCTCGCGGCACCTCCGGCGGCGAGCCGGCGCGCACCGTCCTCTACGTCACCGGCGAGGAGTCGGCGGCCCAGGTGCGCGCCCGGGCCGAACGGATCGAGGCGATGGCCCGCACCCTCTACCTGGCCGCCGAGACCGACCTGGCCACCGTCCTCGGCCAGATCGAGCAGATCCAGCCAGACCTGCTCGTCGTCGACTCGGTGCAGACCATCGCCAGTGCCGAGGTCGACGGAGCCGCGGGCAACGTCAGCCAGGTCCGCGAGGTCGCCGCCGCCCTCATCGCGGTCGCCAAGTCCCGCGGCATCGCGGTCCTCCTCGTCGGGCACGTCACCAAGGACGGGTCGATCGCGGGACCGCGGGTGCTCGAACACCTCGTCGACGTCGTCATCCAGTTCGAGGGCGACCGGCACTCGCGGCTGCGGCTCGTGCGCGCGGTGAAGAACCGGTTCGGCCCGACCGACGAGATCGGCTGCTTCGACCTCTCCGAGGTCGGGATCGTCGGGCTGGCCGACCCGAGCGGGCTGTTCACCTCCGATCGGGATCTCTCCGTCCCGGGCACCTGCATGACGGTCACCCTCGAGGGCCGCCGGCCGCTGCTCGCCGAGGTCCAGTCCCTCGTGGCCGAGTCCAGCCTGCCCCAGCCGCGCCGGGCCACGAGCGGGCTCGACTCGGCCCGGGTGCAGATGATCATCGCCGTCCTCGACAAACGCGCCGGGCGCAAGATCGGCCCCAACGACACCTTCGTCTCCACCGTCGGCGGGGTGCGGATCACCGAACCGGCCGCGGACCTGGCCATCGCGCTGGCGCTGGCCAGCGCGATCAGCGACGCCCCGGTGTTCTCCCGGCTCGTCGCCATCGGCGAGGTCGGTCTGTCCGGTGACATCCGTCCCGTCGTCGGCATCGCCCGCCGGCTCGCCGAGGCGGCCCGGCTCGGGCTGACCCACGCCGTCGTGCCGCGCGGCACCGTCGGCAGCGTCGCCGTCCCGGACTCGCTGACCGTGTTCGAGGCGGACCATCTGGCCGCCGCCGTGGCGACCGTGATCCAGGAACGACGTCCAAGCGACTAGGATCGGGCCTCGTGACTGACGACGAGCTGCTGCGTTCGACGCTGGCTGCCGTCGCGCCGGGGACCGAGCTGCGGGACGGCCTGGAGCGGATCCTGCGGGGCCGCACCGGGGCGCTCATCGTGCTCGGTCAGGACAAGGTCACCGCCAAGATCGCCACCGGCGGCTTCCCGCTCGACATCGAGTTCTCCGCGACCCGGTTGCGCGAGCTGTGCAAGATGGACGGCGCCGTCATCCTCGACCGCGACCACACCCGCATCCTGCGCGCTGCGACCCAGTTGCTCCCGGACGCCAGCATCGAGACCAGCGAGTCCGGCACCCGGCACCGCACCGCTGAGCGGGTGGCCAAACAGACCGGCTTCCCGGTCATCTCGGTGAGCCAGTCGATGCACATCGTCGCCCTCTACGTCGGCCACAAGCGGGTCGTCCTCGAGGACAGCAGCGACATCCTCTCCCGCGCCAACCAGGCCCTGGCCACCCTGGAGCGCTACAAGCAGCGTCTCGACGAGGTCACCGGCACCCTCTCGGCCCTCGAGATCGAGGACCTGGTCACCGTCCGGGACGTCGCGAGCGTGCTGCAGCGGCTCGAGATGGTCGGCCGGATCCGCGAGGAGATCTCCGACTACGTCCTCCAACTCGGGGTCGACGGACGCCTGCTCAGCCTCCAGCTCGAGGAACTCACCGCCGGGTTGAGCGACGACCTGCACCTCGTCCTGCAGGACTACCTCGGCGAGGCCCGCGCCGGACTGACCCTCGACGAGGCCGTCGCGGCCCTGACCGCGCTCGACTCCACCGAGATGCTCGACCTGTCCATGGTCGCCCGGGCCATCGGCTTCACCGTCACCGGCGACGCCCTGGACGCCTCGGTCAGCCCGATCGGCTACCGGCTGCTGTCCAAGGTGCCCCGACTGCCCGGTGCGATCGTCGACCGTCTCGTCACCCACTTCGGCGGGCTGCAGCGGCTCATGTCGGCCACCGTCGATGAGCTCATGGAGGTCGAGGGCGTCGGTGAGGGCCGGGCCCACACCGTCCGGGACGGGCTGTCCCGGGTGGCCGAGTCCAGCATCCTCGACCGTTACGTCTAGTGTCTGCCGCCGCTGAGGCCGGGCCCGCGGGAGCCGAACTCCTGCACGACCGGATCCTGGACTGGTATGCGATCCACGCCCGGGATCTGCCGTGGCGGGACCCGCAGTGCTCCCCGTGGGGGATCCTCGTCAGTGAGGTGATGGCCCAGCAGACGCCGCTGGCGCGGGTCGAGCCGGTCTGGCGGACCTGGATGCATCGCTGGCCCACCCCCGCCGCGCTCGCTGCGGACACCCCGGGTGCGGCCGTGCGGGCCTGGGACCGACTCGGCTACCCGCGTCGCGCACTGCGGCTGCACGAGACGGCGACGGTCCTCGTCGAACGCTTCGACGGGCAGGTCCCCCACGATGAGGCCGAGCTGCTCACGCTGCCGGGAGTCGGCGCATACACCGCCGCTGCCGTGGCGGCCTTCGCCTTCGGGGCGCGCACCACCGTCGTCGACACGAACGTGCGCCGGGTGCAGGCCAGACTCGTCACCGGGGTCGAGCACGCGGCGCCGTCGCTGACCCGGGCCGAGTCCGACCTCGCGACCGGTCTGCTGCCCGAGCAGGATGCCCGCGCGGCGACCTGGAACGTCGCCGTCATGGAGTTGGGCGCACTCGTCTGCACGGCCCGCTCCCCGCGGTGCGGGGACTGTCCGGTGCTCGACCAGTGCGCGTGGGTCGCCCGGGGCCGGCCGGCCTACTCCGGCCTGCCCCGACGGGGTCAGCCGTGGGCCGGGACCGACCGGCAGGTGCGCGGCGAGATCATCCAACGGCTGCGGGAGAGTGCCGAGCCGCTCCCCCTCGCCGCGGTCGGTGACGCCGGACCTGATCCGGCGCAGGTGGACCGGTGCCTGGCGGGGCTCATCCACGACGGCCTCGTCGAACCACTGCCCGGCGGACGGCTGGCCCTCCCGGGCTGACGAGCAGGCAGAATCAGGGGCGTGATGGGGCACGTGGACGCGTCGTGGGCCCGTGGTCGCCGCCGGATCGGCGTCGCCACGGTGCTCGTGCTGCTGCTCGCCCTGATCGCGGGGGCTGCACCGGCCCAGGCGGATCCGGGGCTGATCGTCACCTCGACGAGCCGCTATGTCCTCGACAGCGAGCGGGGCGAGGTGGCCGGCTCGATCACGATGACGTTGCGCAATGTCACGCCCAATGTCGACACCGGGGACGGCGGCTACCGGTACTTCTTCTACGAGTCCTACGGGATCCCGCTGCCGGCCGAGACCGCGGACGTCGTCGCGCGCAGCAACGGCTCCCGGCTGCGGGTGCAGCGCAAACCGATCGTCGGCCAGCCCGGCTTCCGGCTCTTCGAGATCGGCTTCCCGCAACTGCTCTACGGCGCGAGTCGCACCATCGAGCTCACGTTCACGCTCCAGGGGCAACCGGCCCGGGCCGACGACTCGACCCGGATCGGTCCCGGCTATGCCACCTTCGCGGTGTTCGGTCCCGGCGACCCGGGCAACAACACCGTCGAGGTCGTCGTCGACGCCGACCTCGAACTCGACAGCACTGCCCGCACGTTCGTCCCGTCCGAGCGCGGCGACGGCACGACCGTGTACACCACGACCGAGGACAACCTCGCCCCCGGCTTCGCCGCGACGATGTCGGTGCGCAGCTCCACCGTCGGCGAGGGCCGCCCGGTGACCGTCGGCGGAGTCTCCCTCCAGCTCGTGCCCTATCCGAACGACCCGGAATGGGCCGACTTCATCGAGGACCGGGCCGACCAGGGGCTGCCCGTCCTCGCCGAGCTCGTCGGCCAGCCCTGGCCCGGTGACGTCGACCGGATCCGGGAGGACGCCGGCAGCCAGGTCCGCGGCTTCGACGGGTGGTACTCCACGAGCGACCGCGAGATCGTCCTCGGTGAGGAGCTCAACGACGGGATCCTCTTCCACGAGCTGGCCCACGCGTGGATCAACTACTCGGCGGTCGAGGACCGGTGGCTGTCCGAGGGGCTGGCCGAGTTCCTCGCCGAGCAGACCACCGAACGGACCGGCGGCACCTTCGTCAAACCGCGTCAGGTGACCCCCGGCGACACCGAGGCCGTCCCGCTCGCGACCTGGGAGGACTCACCCGGATTCCGCGGCAGTGAGTTGGACGCCTGGGCCTACCCGGCCAGTTATCAGGTCATCTCCGAACTCCTGGGCGACCTGGACGACGCGACGCTGCAGGCGGTGCTCGCCGATGTTGTCACGGCGGCCAGCCCCTGGGATCTGCCGGACCGCCGGGAACTGTCCGGCGGTCAGCTCTCGACCACCGCCTTCCTCGACCTGATCGACGCGCACCGCGCCTCCGCCGCGGAGGGACCGGACACGGCGGACGTCTATCGCGTGTGGGTCCTCGACGAGGCGGCGGCCGATGCGCTCGCCGGGCGGGCGCAGGCCCATCAGGCGTTCGAGACCTTCGCCGGCGCCTCGCCCTGGGGCGCACCCCTCGGACTGCGCCGGGCGATGGCCTCGTGGGACTTCACCGAGGCAGGCGAGTTGACCGAGGAGCTGGCCGACCTGCCCGCCGCCGCGACCGCGCTGAGCGACCTCGCCGGGTCCACCGGGACCACGTTGGCACCCGAGGTGCAGCGTGACTACGAGGACGCGGACACCCCGCAGGAGTATGCCGCGGTCACCGACGAGGTGGCCGCCGCGACCGCAGCCCTGGAGCAGTACGCCCACGCCCATCGCCTCGCCACCGCCGAGCGCAACGTCCTCGGCGGGATCGGGGCCCGGGTGCTCAACGTCGCGGACACCATCGACGCGGCCCAGCAGAACATCACGGTGCGCGACTACGCGGCCTCCGAGGCCGCCTCGCGGTTGGCGCTCGACCGATCCGGGTCGGCCACCACGGTCGGTGCGGCGCTGCTCGCCGGCATCATTCTCGCCGCCGTCGTCCTCGCCCTCCTCGTCGTCGTCGTGGTCCGGGCGCTGCGCCGCCGCAGCCACAACCGTCCGCCGTTGCCGCCGGCTGCCGCTCCCGAGGCGCCCGACGCCCTCGCCACCACCGCCGACACCACCGCTGGTGCACCAGAACCCCCGACGCGCACCACCACCCCGCCCCCGCACCAGTAATACCTAGCGCCACAGCGGGCAACTGGCGCACCGATCCGCAACCGGCGCAGCGCGCGATGGCACCGCCCCCGCAACACACACGAACGCCGCACCCCTGAGGGATGCGGCGCTCGTGACGCGGGCGGGAACCGTCAGGACTGGCCGGTGCCCGCCTCGACGAGGGGCAGGTCGACCTCGCCGGTCTTCGGCTTGCCGACGAAGGTGAAGATCGCCTTGGCACCCTCGCCCTCGACGTCGACGGTGATGACGTCGCCGGACTTCAGCTCGCCGTAGAGGATCTTCTCGGAGAGGGCATCCTCGATCTCGCGCTGGATGGTGCGCCGCAGCGGGCGGGCACCGAGGACCGGGTCGTATCCCTTCTTCGCGAGCAGGGACTTGGCAGCCGGCCGCAGGTCGATGGCCATGTCCTTGTCGGCCAGGCGCTTGTCGAGCTTGGCGATCTCCAGGTCGACGATGATCTCGATCTCCTCCGGCGTGAGCTGGGGGAAGACGATGACGTCGTCGACACGGTTGAGGAACTCCGGCCGGAAGTGCTGCTTGAGCTCGTCCTGGACCTTGGCCTTCATCCGCTCGTAGTCGCTGCGGGTGTCCGGCCCGGCCGAGAAGCCCATCGCGGCCTTGCTGATGTCCCGGGTGCCGAGGTTGGTCGTCATGATGATGACGGTGTTCTTGAAGTCGACCATCCGCCCCTGGGCGTCGGTGAGGCGGCCGTCCTCGAGGACCTGCAGGAGGCTGTTGAAGATCTCCGGGTGAGCCTTCTCGACCTCGTCGAAGAGGACGACGGAGAACGGACGGCGGCGGACCTTCTCGGTGAGCTGGCCGCCCTCCTCGTAGCCGACGTAGCCGGGAGGTGAACCGAACAGCCGCGAGACGGTGTGCTTCTCGGAGAACTCGGACATGTCGAGCTGGATGAGCGCGTCCTCGTCCCCGAAGAGGAACTCGGCGAGCGTTTTGGCCAACTCGGTCTTGCCGACACCGGTCGGGCCGGCGAAGATGAACGACCCACCCGGTCGGCGGGGGTCCTTCAGGCCGGCGCGGGTGCGGCGGATCGCCTGGGAGAGCGCCTTGATCGCATCGTCCATACCGACGATCCGCTTGTGCAGCTCGTCCTCCATGTTGAGCAGTCGGCTGGACTCCTCCTCGGTGAGCTTGAACACCGGGATGCCGGTCGAGGCGGCGAGGACCTCGGCGATGAGCTCCTCATCGACCTCGGCGATGGTGTCCATGTCACCGGACTTCCACTCGGCCTCGCGCTTGGCCTTCTCCTGGCGCAGCCGCTTCTCGTCGTCGCGCAGTCGGGCGGCCTTCTCGAAGTCCTGGCCGTCGATCGCGGCTTCCTTCTCGCGGACGATCTCCTTGATCTTCTCCTCGAACTCGCGCAGGTCCGGCGGGGCGGTCATCCGGCGGATCCGCAACCGGGCACCCGCCTCGTCGATGAGGTCGATCGCCTTGTCCGGCAGGTGCCGGTCGTTGACGTAGCGGTCGGCGAGGTTCGCGGCACTGACCAGGGCGCCGTCGGTGATGGTCACCCGGTGGTGCGCCTCGTAGCGGTCCCGGAGCCCCTTGAGGATCTCGATGGTGTGCGACAGGGTCGGCTCCATGACCTGGATCGGCTGGAAGCGGCGCTCCAGGGCGGAGTCCTTCTCGATGTGCTTGCGGTACTCGTCGAGGGTCGTCGCACCGATCGTCTGCAACTCGCCGCGGGCGAGCATGGGCTTGAGGATCGACGCGGCGTCGATGGCGCCCTCGGCGGCACCGGCCCCGACGAGGGTGTGGATCTCGTCGATGAAGAGGATGATGTCGCCGCGGGTGCGGATCTCCTTGAGGACCTTCTTCAGCCGCTCCTCGAAGTCACCGCGGTAGCGGCTGCCGGCGACGAGTGCGCCGAGGTCGAGGGTGTAGAGGTGCTTGTCCTTGAGGGTCTCGGGCACCTCACCGCGGACGATGTCCTGGGAGAGTCCCTCGACGACGGCGGTCTTGCCGACGCCGGGCTCGCCGATGAGGACGGGGTTGTTCTTGGTCCGGCGGGACAGGACCTGCATGACCCGCTCGATCTCCTTCTCGCGCCCGATGACGGGGTCGAGTTTGCCCTCGCGGGCGGCCTGGGTGAGGTTGCGGCCGAACTGGTCGAGGACGGTCGAGCCGGACGGGGTGCCCTCCTGGGCACCTCCGGCGGTCACGCCGGCGGGCGGCTGACCCTCCTTGCCCTGGTAGCCGGAGATGAGTTGGATGACCTGCTGGCGGACCCGGTTGAGGTCGGCGCCGAGCTTGACGAGCACCTGGGCGGCGACACCCTCACCCTCGCGGATCAGGCCGAGGAGGATGTGCTCGGTGCCGATGTAGTTGTGTCCGAGCTGCAGCGCCTCGCGCAGCGACAATTCGAGGACCTTCTTGGCGCGCGGGGTGAACGGGATGTGTCCGGTCGGTGCCTGCTGGCCCTGGCCGATGATCTCCTGCACCTGCTCGCGGACGGCCTCGAGCCGGATGTCGAGCCCCTCGAGCGCCTTGCTCGCGACACCCTCCCCCTCGTGGATCAGGCCCAGGAGGATGTGCTCGGTCCCGATGTAGTTGTGGTTGAGCAGCCGGGCCTCGTCCTGCGCGAGGACGACCACGCGCCGGGCCCGGTCGGTGAACCGCTCGAACATTGCTTCAACTCCTGTTGCTTAACGTCTACTCCCCCCGATGCTACTTCGACAGGCTGACGAAGCACCTCTCGATTGCACATCGGTGGGCAATTGTGACCCGGATGAGCCGAGCGGACGATCGGACAAGGACGGAACTGCCTGGACCAACGCCACCGCGCTGTTATCTGTTCCCGCTCGGGGTCGGGCGCGGCGCTGGCCGCCGCTCAGTGGTGGTCGACGGCCTCGGCCTCGGCCTCCTCGGTGCTCTCGCCGGTGATGTCGTGGGCGGCCTCGTCGAGCAGGTGGGCTCCGCCGAGCGGCTCGCTGACCCATCGCTCCAGTCGCCAGCCGGTATGCGGTGCTCCGGTGAGCAGGCTGGCCCCGGTGTTCGAGATGTGCAGGTCCCGGGCCTGGTCGGTGCCCAGCCCGGTCGCGATGGCGGTGAAGACCCGGATCGCGGCGCCGTGGCTGAAGACGGTGACCAGGTCGTCCGGTCCGTGCGCGGCGGCGATCCGGTCCAGGGCCCCCTGATAGCGGCCGAGGAACTCGTGGCCGTCGCTGCCGCCGGGCATGACCCGGTCCAGGTCTCCTTCGATCCAGCCGGCGACGGTGAGGACGTAGCCGAGGATGGCTTCCTTGTCGTTGCGCAACTCGTAGTCGCCGGCGGAGATCTCCTCGAGTCCCGACTCGATCGCGTAGTCCATGCCGAGGCTGCGGGAGAGCGGCTCCGCGGTGAGGTGGGTGCGTACGAGGGGTGAGACGTAGACGCCGGCGACGGTGTCCGCCTGCAGCGCGCCGGGCACGGCCCGCGCCTGGCGTCGGCCGAGGTCGGTGAGCCCGGCTCCCGGGAACGCGGTGTCGAGGGATCCGGTGACGTTGTAGGGCGTCTGACCGTGACGGATGAGAAGCAGGCGCATGCTTCCCGATCCTAGGCTCGGCGCTGGCAGGTGCCGAAGACGGCGTCGTGCGGAGGATTGGTGCTGCTCTGGCGACACCAATCCTCCGCACGAGGTCAGCGACAGGACCCTAGCGACGCCGCTGGCAGCGGCCGCACCAGAACAGGTTGCGGCCGGCGAGGACCTGGGTGCGGATCCGCGAGCCGCACGTGTAGCACGCCTGCCCGTCACGCTGATAGACGTAGAACTCCCGCGGGAAGGCACTGCCCTCCTCGTAGGCGGGGCGGCGCTGGCCGAGTTCGGCCTCGTCCGCACCGCGCCAGTCGACGAGGGTGAGCCGACCGGAGCGGTATGCGTCGCTCGCCTGCTCGCCCTGCCCGGCGATGATCTCGCGGGCCTGGTCGAGCTGGTCGTCCATGGTGATGATCTGCCCGAAGGCGACGCCGATGGACAGCAGGTCGACCAGGTCGTCCCACACCGTGTGGAAGGTCTGCGGACGGATCTGCTTCGCCGGCCGGAACGGGTCGACCCGGTGCCGGAAGAGCACCTCGCAGCGGTAGAGGTTGCCGACGCCGGCGAGCACCGACTGGTCCATGAGCACCTCGGCGAAGGTCCGGCCGGTGCGGGCCATGACGGCCAGCGCCCGCTCCGGCTCGTTGCCGTCGGTGCCGGCCCGCAGCGGGTCCGGGCCGAGCCGGGTCAGGACGGCGTCCTGCTGCTCGGGGGTGATCAGGTCGACGATCATCGCCCCGCGCAGGTCGGCGACGTGGGTCGCCGAGGCGAGCCGGACCCGGACCGCACCGACCGGTGGCGGGAGGGGCTGTGGGGAGGTGGGGGACGCATACTGCGTGACGTCGAAGATGCCGATCAGGCCGAGGTGGATGTGCAGGATCCGGTCGCCCTCGAAGGTGAGGAACAGGTGTTTGCCCCAGGCCTCGGCCCGCTCCAGCAGCCGGCCGTCGAGGAGGGCGGCACCGTCGGCGAAACGGCCCTGGGGGCTCGAGACCTCCGGCCGGGTGCCGCCGAATGCCCGCTCGAGCGTCAGGGCCAGCCGGTGGATGGTGTGGCCTTCGGGCATGCGTTCACTCTAGGTGGCCGGCACGGACCCCTGACGCGAGTCCCGACCGAGCAACCGGCCCACTCCCAGGCCGATGGCCGCCGGGATGAGGACGAAGACCACTGCCCCGTAGCCGTACATGATCAGGTCGTACTTCAGGGCGCCACCGTCGATGTCGCGCACCGCGTTGACGATCTGCATCGCGGCCCAGGTGACGACGGCGGCACCGACGGCCACGAGCACCCACCGCAGCAGCAGCCGCGGACTGCGGACGCGGGCGTCGCGCAGGCCCACCCGAAGGCGAGCGCGGCGACGAGATAGAACGGGACGATCGTGATCGGGATGGTGACGTTGCCGATGGGGACGACCAACCCGATGACGACCGCGCGGACGAGAACGGCGATCACGGTATCCATGGGGAGATGCTCCTCCCGGTCCCGTCCACCGTCATGAGCCCGGCTACTCACGAGGACTCCTGCTCCACCCTCCGGGCACCCGGGCCCAGGTGGCTGCGCAGCACGTAGCCGAGTCCGGCGGCGGCGAGCGCCGGCAGCAGCGTGATGAGCGCGGGGAAGATCCCCAGACCGAACCAACTGGCGGGGTCGGCGCCGTTGCTCGCCCGGTCGAAGACGAGTTTGAACACGAACCCGGCCGCCAGGCCGACGAGGATCGCCGCGGCCACCCATTGCCCGAGCGTCCACCTGATGTCATGCGTCGCGCGCCCGTCGAGGAAACCCCACACGACGGCGACGACGACCGCGAGGACTCGCCCACCGAGGGCGAGCTGAGCGCCGAGGTCTCCGGAGACGATGTCCTCGAGGAAGGCCCCGGCGGCGAAGGCGAAGATGATCACGAGGGCACGGACGACGACGTCCGCAACAGCGTTCATGGCGTCAGTGTGCTCCACGTCCCCCGGTGTTGGGGGGAATCCAGTCCGACCAATCTCGCCGGGGCGCAGGCGATCACGCGGGCTCGGGTGCTGCGGGGTCCGGCGGCGGGGTGCGTCGCAGCACCCACCCGATGAGGACGCCGACGACGGAGGGTCCGAAGATCGTCGCGAAGAAGAACGGCGTGAGCGAGGTCAGGTCCGACATGGCGGTCGCGACGTCGTAGCCCTCCCGCAGCCAGAGAACTGCCCAGCCCAGGAGGGCGGCCAGCGCGCAGACCAGCGCCCAGCGCCCGAGGAGCGTGAGGAAGGACAGTCCGGTACGTCGGCCGTCGACGATGCCCCACACGAAGGCGAGGACCGCCCCGACCGTGAAGGCGAACAGGCCTGCCCCGATGTTGGCGCCGCCGCTCTTGTCACCACCGGTGGTGGCCAGGTCGAACGCCCACCCGGCGAGCGGCACGACGGCGGCGATGACGAGGACACGGATGACAATGGCGATGGGGTTCATGGCACCACTGTCCTCCCGTCGCGGCGGTCCGGGTATGGGCCCGGGTACTCAACCAGTGCTCAACCGGTGCTCAGCTGGCCTTCTTCGTCGGGGCCTTCTTCGCGGTGCTCTTCTTGGTCGTGCTCTTCGTGGCCGTGGACTTCTTGGCAGCCGCTTTCTTCGTGGTGGTCTTCTTCGCCGCGGTCTTCTTCGCAGCACCCTTGGTGGCACCCGTCGTGGGCGCCGGCTCCTCGTCGCCGGCCTCACCACGGGCCGCCTTGGCCCGCTCCACCGACCGGGCCAGGGCGGCGAGCAGGTCGACGACCTCGCCGGACTCCTCGGCCGGTTGGGCGACCTCGGCGACCTCGCCGCCCTCGACCTTGGCCCGCACGAGCGCCTGGACCGCTGCCGCGTAGTCGTCCTCGTAGTCGTCCGGGTCGTAGTCACCGGCGAGTTGGTCGATGAGCATCTTGGCCATCGCCATCTCCTGGGTGCTCGCCTCGGCGGCGTCCGTATCGCCGACGAAGGCGAAGTCCGGTGAGCGGATCTCGTCCGGCCAGAGCATCGTCTGCATGACGATCACCCCGTCGCGCACCCGCAGCACCGCCATCGTCATCCGGGTGCGGATGGACACCGTGACGATCGCCATGCGGTTCTCGGCCTCCAAGGCCTCCCGGAGCAGCACATACGGCTTGATCGCGGTCTTGTCCGGCTCGAGGTAGTAGGACTTGTCGAGCAGCATCGGGTCGATCTGGTCCGCGGGGACGAACTTCTCGACCGAGATCTCCTTCGAGGTCCGCGCCGGCAGATCCGCGAAGTCCTCGTCGGTGAGGACAACCATCTGCCCGTCCTCGGTCTCGTACCCCTTGGCGATGTCGTCGTAGGAGACCTCCTCGCCGTCGATCGAGCAGATCCGCTTGTATCTGATCCGGCCGCCGTCCTCCCGGTGCACCTGCCGGAACTGCACGTCGTGGTTCTCGGTCGCCGAGTACAACCGCACCGGCACGTTGACCAGCCCGAAGCTGACTGCGCCCTTCCAGATCGCCCGCATGAGGACAAGCATGCCCCGCTGCGAGCCTGAGAGGATAGCCAGCGTGCCGATGTCCCCGATGCTCGCGACCCCCGGTGACCAGGTCCCGACCGGGCCGGACTGGGTGCACGAGGTCAAATGGGACGGTATGCGGGTGCTCGCCGATGTGCACGACGGACGGTTGTGGCTGACCTCCCGCAACGGCAACGACGTCACCGCCGCCTATCCGGAACTGGCGCCGGTGGCGCAACTGTACGACGACGTCCTCCTCGATGCCGAGATCGTCGTCTTCGACGACGGTGTGCCGAGTTTTGCCGCCCTCGCCGAGCGGATGCATGTGCGCAGCGCGGGCAAGGCGCTCACCCTGAGCCGGACCCGTCCGGTCACGCTCATGGTCTTCGACCTGCTGCGGCTCTTCGGCACGGACCTGACCGGGCAGCCGTGGCAGGCCCGGCGGGAGTTGCTCGAGCGGCTCGAGTTGGCCGGTCCGCGCTGGCAGGTGCCGCCGACCTATGCCGATGGGGAGGAGTTGTTCGCGGCGACGGCGGAGCAGGGTCTGGAGGGGGTGGTCAGCAAACGCCGCGGGAGTGGGTATGCGGTGGGTCGCCGCTCCCCGGACTGGGTCAAGGTGGCGCACCGCCACCTCGTCAGTGCCGTCGTCGGCGGCTGGCGACCGGAGACGGACAGCACGAGTCGGCTCGGCGCGGTCCTCGTCGGGGTCCCCGACGCCGACGGGCTGCACTTCGTCGGCCGGGTCGGCTCCGGACTTGCAGGTCGGGCCGGTGCGATGCTGGGCCGGATCCTGGGCGACCTGGACGCACCGGTCAGTCCGTTCGCCGATCCGGTGCCGCGCGAGGACGCCGTCGGCGCCCACTGGGTGCGTCCGCAGGTCGTCATCGACGTGCGCACCCTCGGTCGCTCCGGCGGAGGCCGGCTGCGGCAGCCGAGTTATGTCGGGATCCGCCCGGACCTGACGGTGGCGGATGTCAGGGCGGACCGCGATGCCTGAGCCGCAGATCCAGCGGGTCACCGTCGGTGAGCGGCGGCTCAAACTCTCCAGCCTGGACAAGGTCATGTACCCGGCGACGGAGACGACCAAGGGCGAGGTGCTCAACTATTACGCGCAGATCAGTCCGTATCTGCTGCCGCTCCTGCGGGACCGGCCGGTGACCCGGGTGCGTTTCCCGCACGGGGTGCACGATGTGTCCTTCTTCGAGAAGAATCTGCCGTCCGGCGCACCCGGGTGGATCCGACCGACGGACTTCGATGACGTGACCTATCCGCTGGTGCCGGATCTGGCCACGCTCACCTATCTCGTCAATCTCAATTCACTCGAGTTCCATATCCCGCAGTGGCGGATCGACGCGGACGGCATTCCGGCCAATCCTGATCGTCTCGTCCTCGACCTCGATCCGGGAAAGCCGGCCGGGTTGGCCGAATGTGCGATTGTGGCGCTGCGGTTGCGGGAGCGGCTCGGCACCCTGGGACTGGACCTTATTCCAGTAACCTCCGGCAGCAAGGGAATGCAACTCTATGCCGCACTCGGGGGTGATCTGACCTCCGACCAGGTGCGCGACCTGACTCAGCAACTCGCCCAGGAGATGACGAAGAAGCATCCGGATCTGGTGTTGTGGAAGATGACGAGATCGTTGCGCCCGGGGAAGGTGTTCCTCGACTGGAGCCAGAATGTCGCCGCCAAGACGACCATTGCGCCCTATTCACTGCGGGGTCGGGACCTGCCCCACGCCGCGACGCCGCGGACCTGGGAGGAAGTCGAGGCCGGTGCCGCCGGCGAAGTCTTCGAGCAGGTCATGTTCGACGAGGTTGCGGGCCGGATCGAGCAGTTCGGCGATCTGACCGCCGCCCTGCACCCCTAGTGGGACACCCGCCCTGCCGGACGCCGGCGGGGGCAGCCGGCGCATTCGACGCAGCCGGGCAGGGCATAGATCAGGCAGCACGAGATCCGGCGTGGCTCGTCGAGGGTGATCACCCCGTCACCGCCGCGGACCGTGCGGGCCGCCTCGGCCCACATGTCGGTGACCATGCCGAGCCGCTGCCGGGAACTCATCGGCCGCGTCGAGCGGTAGTCCCGCGCCAGCGGTTCGGCCACCGCCCGATAGTCCGCCTCGGCCCGGGTCAGCCGTTCCTCCAGCTCGCCGCCCACCGGTTCGATGGCACCGATCTCGACGAGGCACGGCACCCCACCTGAGCCCCGCTCGAAGGTGAGGCGGCCGAGGACCGGCACCCGCATACCGATCCCGGCTGCTCCGGCTGCGGTATGCGCCGGCACCTGGAGGAGGTACTGGAGGACGAAGGCGCCGCTGACCTGCTCGGGGGCGTCCGGGCCGTACCAGTGGTGGTGGTCGGCGAGGATCGCAGCCTGCCACGGCCGGACCGGATCGTCCAGGTGATGCGTCAACGGCCGACCCGTCGCGACGAACCGCAGCCAGGCATGGCGGGCCGACATGAGCGCGGCGGCCTCCCCTGCATCAGGGGAGGCCGCCGGCGTGTGGTGCTCAGGCACGCTCAGGCGTGAGCCTTGGCGTAGGCCTCCTTGACCTTGCTGCTGATCCGACCCCGGTCCGCGACCTGGAATCCGTTGGCGCGAGCCCAGGTGCGGATCGCGTCCAGGTCCTCCCCACCGGAAGCGCGGACCACACCGGTGCGCTTGCGGCCGCCGACGCGGGTCGCGTGCGCGGTCCAGACCGCGAAGTCATCGCGGATCTTTGCGGCATTCTCCGCGTTCAGGTCGATCTCGTAGTTCACTCCGTCGAGTGAGAAGGAAACAGTCTCCACAGCCTCAGATCCGTCCAGGTCGTCAACAAGGACCGTGATGGTGCGTTTTGCCATGATTAAGCAACTCCCTCATGTGGTGGCAGGTGATTCGAAACAACGCGCAGATCGGTGGCCTGCGCGTATTTCGTCGCTCACTCTATGGCTCGTGCGGTCACGATTCAAGCCGAACAGCGCAATTCCCAAGGATTGTTTGTCGGGCCGGTTCTACCGTCCGGGATGATTCGACTCCGTCGAATCCGTGGCCTGCTCCTGACGTTGGGAGCGCTCCCACTCCAACTGCGCCTTGCGTTCATTGCGGTCCGCATTGAAGATCGCTCGCACGATCACATAACAGACGACGAGGAAGCCGAGGAACGGCAGCAGTCCGGCAATGATGAGCCAGGCCTGATCCCAGAAGTCGTTCATTGGTTGTCTCACCTACCTTCCCGGTCAGCCTACGCCTCGGGCTTCAGATGCGGGAAGAGCATCGTCTCGCGCAGGCTGGATCCGGTGAACAGTCCCACGATCCGGTCCAGGCCCAGTCCCATTCCACCCATCGGCGGGGCACCGTACTCCAGGGCCCGCAGGAAGTCCTCGTCGAGTTGCATCGCCTCGGGGTCACCGCCGGCGGCGCGCAACGACTGGTCGGTGAGCACCTCCCGCTGGATGATCGGGTCGATGAGTTCGGAGAATCCGGTGCCGCGCTCGACCCCGTCGATGATGAGGTCCCACGCCTCGATCAGCCCGGGCTCGCTGCGGTGCGGACGGGCCAGCGGCTGGGCCAGCGCCGGGTAGTCGTAGAGGAACGTCGGCTGGGTCAGGCCGGGCTCGACGAGCTCGGAGAGCAGTTCGAGGAAGAGTTTGTCCTTCTCCAGGTCCGGGTCGACCTCGACGCCGTGCTCCCGGGCGTGCCGCAGCAGGGTCTGCTGCGGGGTGTCGATCGTCACCGGTTCCCCGACCGCCTCACTCACCGCGTCGTAGACCTTCAGCCAGCGCCACTCCCCGTCCAGGTCGATGACCGTCTCCGTCCCGTCGGCGCGGGTGGCGGGCACCTGACGGCTGCCGAGGGCGTCGGCGACACCGACGATGATGTCCTGGGTGAGCCGAGCGATCGTCGTCTGGTCGCCGTAGGCCTGGTAGGCCTCGAGCATCGTGAACTCAGGGCTGTGGGTCGCGTCGACCCCCTCGTTGCGGAAGATCCGGCCGAGTTCGTAGACCCGGTCCACGCCACCGACGACGGCCTTCTTCAGGTTGAGCTCCAGGGCGATGCGCAGCACCATCTGCTGGTCGAAGGCGTTCATGTGGGTGCGGAACGGCCGGGCCGCCGCCCCGCCGTGGATGAGCTGCAGGACCGGGGTCTCGACCTCGATGTAGCCCTGGTCGTGGAGCACGTCGCGGATCGCGGTCAACACGGTCGCCTTGGTGCGCACCATGTCCCGGGCCTCCTGGCGGACGATGAGGTCCGCATACCGCTGCCGCACCCGGGCCTCCTCGGAGAGGTCCTTGTGCAGCACCGGCAGGGGGCGCAGCGCCTTGCTCGCCATCGACCACGACGTGGCCATGACACTGAGTTCACCGCGTTTGCTCGAGATAACCCGGCCGGTGACGAAGACGTGGTCGCCGAGGTCGACGAGGGACTTCCAGTCGGCCAGGGCCTCCTCCCCCACCTCGGCGAGGCTGAGCATGACCTGCAGCCGGGTGCCGATCCCCTCCTGGAGGGTGCCGAACGCGAGTTTGCCGGTGTTGCGGATGAAGATCAGCCGGCCGGCGACGGTGACGACGTCGTCGGTCTCCTCCGCGGCGGCCAGGTGTCCCCACGTCTCGCGGACCTCGGCCAGGGTGTGGGTCCGGGGGCTGTGGACCGGGTATGCGTCCCGCCCGGCGCTCAGCAGCCGCTCCCGCTTCTCGCGGCGCACCTTCATCTGCTCCGGCAGGTCGTCCGGGGCAGGTGGCAGGGGTGCGTCGGTGCGGGCAGGGTCGGTGTCGGTCACCGCAGAATGGTAGCCCTGATCGGGTCCGGCCCCTCAGTCGGTCTCCAGGTCGAGGGCGATGTCGAGGATCGGCGAGGAGTGGGTCAGCCCACCGACGCTCAGGTAGTCCACGCCGGTCAGTGCGACCTCGCGGGCCACCTCGAGGCTCAGCCCACCGGTCGCCTCGAGTTCGACCCTCTCGTCCGTGGCGCGCACCGCACGGACCGTCTCGGCCAGGTCCGCGGGCGCGAAGTTGTCGAGCAGGAGGAACCGGGCACCGGCCCGGACCGCCTCGACGGCCTCCTCGGTGGTCGTCACCTCGACCTCGACCGGCACGTCCGGGTAGGTCCGGCGGATCGCCTCGTAGGCGGCGGTGATCGACCCGGCGGCGAGTTTGTGGTTGTCCTTGATCATCGCGACGTCGAACAACCCCATCCGCTTGTTGCGACCGCCGCCTGCGCGGACCGCATACTTCTGCAGGGCCCGCATCCCGGGGGTCGTCTTGCGGGTGTCGAGGACCTGGGCGCCGGTGCCCTGCAGGGCCTCCATCCACGCTCGGGTGTGGGTGGCCACCCCGCTCGTGCGGGACAGCAGGTTGAGGAGGGTGCGCTCGGCGATGAGGATGGTGCGGGTCGGGCCGGTGAGGGTGGCGATGACATCCCCGGGGCCGACGCCGGTGCCGTCGTCGATGTTCACCTCGGCCGTGACCGGGGGTTCGTCGAGGCGGGCGGCCACCGCGCGCAGGACGAGGTCGATGAGGTCGGTGCCGGCGACGACACCCGGTGCCCGCGCGACGAGCGCCGCCCGGCTGATCTGCTCCGGCGGGATCGTCGCCATCGTCGTGACGTCGAGCGCCGGACCGGGACCGAGGTCCTCGTCCAGGGCGACCTCGATGATCGCGGTGGCCGCCGCGACGGGGAACTCGGCGATGTGGGTGCTCACCGGGGATGCTCCTTCTGCTCCGGAGTGGGGTCGGGGCTCTGGTGTTGCGGGTTGTCGTGCTCGAGGTTGTCGTGCTCGCTGCTCTGGTGCGCGGCGGTCCGCGCCTCGGCCGCCTCGACCGCTGCCTGGGCCGGCACCTTCGCGAACCACACCTGCAGGGTGCCGTCGTCCCGGCGACGGAGGTGCAACCGGCCGCGCCAGGCGTCGGCACGGTCCGGGAAGTCGCTGCGGACGTGCCCACCGCGGGTCTCCTCCCGCAGTTGCGCGGCCAGGGTCAGCGCCTGACCGAGATGGAGCAGGTTGCTCGTCTCCCAGGTCCGCGGTCCGGGCTCGGCCTCGGTCGGCGGCAGGTCCGCGTGGGCGAGCAACCACCGGGAGGTGCGGGCGAGCGACTCGGCCGAGCGCACCGCACCGGCACCCTTGGTCATCGACGTCTGGATGTGCAACCGGTGGTCCGAGTCGCACGCATCCGCCGGGCCGCCCGAGGCTGCCGGCTCGGTCGGCGGCAACTCCCCCGCCGCGAACCGGGCGACGATGTCGTCGGCGACCCGGTGGGCGAAGACGAGGCCTTCGAGGAGGGAGTTCGACGCGAGCCGATTCGCACCGTGGACGCCGGTACAGGAGACCTCGCCGCACGCATACAGCCCCTCGATCGAGGTCCGCCCGCGCAGATCGGTGCGCACCCCACCCGAGGCGTAGTGCTGGGCCGGGGCGACCGGGATGAGTTCGCGCGCCGGGTCCAGGCCGAGGTCCCGCAGGGTGCGCACGATCCCGGGGAAGCGGGCCAGGAGGAACTCCTCCCCGAGGTGCCGGCAGTCGAGGAATACGTGATCGGTGCCGGTGGCCGCCATCCGCGCCACGATCGCGCGGGCGACGACGTCCCGCGGCGCGAGATCACCCTGGGGATGGATCGCGGGCATGAACCGCTCACCGGCCGCGTCGACGAGGAAGGCCCCCTCACCGCGGACCGCCTCGGAGATGAGCGGCTGCTGCCCACTGGCCCCCGGCCCGAGCCACAGGACCGTCGGATGGAACTGGACGAACTCGAGGTCCCCCATGACCGCACCGGCCCGCAGACACATCGCCATCCCGTCGCCGGTGGCGACCGACGGGTTCGTCGTCGAGGAGTAGATCTGCCCCAGACCGCCGCTGGCGAGGACCACCGCGCGGGCGTGGCCGGCCCCGATGCCGTTGATCTCCCCCTCGCCGATGACGTGCAGGGTCACCCCGCAGACCCGGCCGCCCTCGTCCTTGAGCAGATCGACGACGAGTGCATGCTCGATGACCTCGATGCCCGGGTCGCTCAGGACCGCCCGCAACTGGGCGATGAGCGCCCGAGAGATCTCCGCGCCGGTCGCATCCCCCCGTGCGTGCGCGATCCGGTCCTGGCCGTGGCCGCCCTCCCGGGTCAGTTTGATCGCACCAACCTCGTCGGTGTCGAACTGGGTGCCGAGGGCAATGAGTTCGTGGACCCGGGCCGGCCCCTCCTCGACGAGCGCCCGGACCGCGTCCTCGTCGCACAACCCCACCCCGGCGACGAGGGTGTCCACGAAGTGCTCGTCCGGGGAGTCCTCCGGCGCCATCGCCGCCGCGATCCCGCCCTGGGCCCACTCCGTGGACCCCTCCGACAGGACCGTCTTGGTCACGAGGAGGACCCGATCGACCCGCTCCCGCAGCTTCAGGGCAGCGGTGAGTCCGGCGATCCCCGACCCGACGACGATGACGTCCGCCGTCGCGACCCACCCCGGGGGTGGGGCCACGAGCCGCTGCGGGAGGTGGGGATCGGTGACGCCGGCGGGGACCGCATACGCAGTGCCGAGGTCGGTCAGGTCCTTCACGAGGGGACAGTCTGCCTTGTCGCCACCCCATCCGGACAGCCGTGCACCCTTCACTCCGCCGCCGCGGCCAGCAGGTCGAGCAGCGGGCCGGCCAGATCCGGGCGGAGCCGACCGTCCTCGACGGCCCGGGCGGCCGTCGCCGTGGCCAGCGACCGATAGGTGCCCAGGACGTCGGGGACCCGGTCCGCGAGGAGGTCGAGGTGCGCCCCGACCGTCCCGGTGTCCCCGCGGGCGACCGGACCGGTCAGGGCCGCGTCCCGCTGCCGGAGCGCGTTGTCGATGGCGGCGAGCAGGAGCGGCTGCAGCAGGTGCTCCGGCTGCTCGACCCCGGCGTGGTCGAGGATCTGCAGGGCCTGGGAGGTCACCGTCGTCAGGTAGGTGCTCCCGTGCGTGAGCGCGCAGTGATAGGCGATCCGATCCGCCTCCGCGATCGTGACCGGCTCGGCACCGATGTCGAGGACGAGGGCGCTCGCGATCGGCAGGAACGCATCGTCGGCGGTGACCGCGAAGCAGCACTCGTGCAGCCGCTCCAGGTCGAGGGCGGTCCCGGTGAAGGTCATCGCCGGGTGGATGGCGACCGGGAAGGCGTGATGGCCCCGGACCGGGTCGAGGATGGCGACGCCGTGCCGGCCGGAGGTGTGCGCGACGATCTGTCCGGCCTGCCAGGCACCGGTCGTCGACAGCCCCTGGACGAGGTCGGCGAGCGCATCGTCCGGGACGGCGAGCAGGACGAGCTCGGCCGCGGCGACGACCTCGGGCACAGTTCGGATCGGGACGCCCGGGAGCAGGTCGGCCGCGCGCTCGCGGGAGGCTGCACTCACGGCGCTGACCGCGACGACGTCGTGTCCGGCCCTGGCGAGTGCTGCACCGAGCACGGCGCCGACCCGACCCGCACCGATCACGCCGACGGACAGTCGGGCGGGATGGTCGGCCGCGTTGCCCTGAAATGCCTGGCTCACGGTGCCTCACGCTACCGGCGTGCCGCGCGACCCTCCTCCCGTCGTCGCCTTTTCTTCGCGATTGCGAAGAAATGGCGGCACGGAGTCCGTGTACGCTAAGTGCATGGCTGTGAAGACGATCACCATCGACCTGGAGGCATACGAGCGATTGCGCCGCCTCAAGGACGGCCAGTCGTTCTCCCAGGTCATCAAGAGGTACATCCCCGCCCCGGGCGCAACGGCCGGGGATCTTCTCTCCACCCTGGAGGACGTCAGCGTCGCGGAGGAGACTCTGGACGCGATCGAAGCCGTGGTCCAGGAGCGGAGCGACCACCCCATCCGGGCCCCGCAGTGGTGATCCATCTCGACACCACGTTCCTCGTCGATGCCATGCGGGAATCCCGTCGGAGGTCTGTCGGTCCTGCCCACCGCTGGCTCGCGCAGCACCGCCAGGAGAGCCTGGCACTGAGCGTGTTCGTGCTGGGGGAACTCCTCGTCGGTGCGGAACTCCATGCCGAAGCCGACCAGGAACGCCAATGCGTCCTCTCCATCTGTGGCGAGCTCCCGATCATCTCTCCCGACCGCCGGCTGGCCGAGCGTTATGCGAGCACACATGCTCACCTGAGTCGTCGCGGCACACCTCTCGCAACCATGGATCTCCTCATCGGTTGCACTGCCCTGGTCGAGGATGCAGCGGTGCTGACGGCGAACACAAGCCACTTCTCCCGGATCCCCGGTCTGCGCGTCCTGGAGTACTGATCCAGCCGTCTAACCTGGCGAGGTGGCGAGACCCTGGATCGAGGCGTGGCACGACGCGCTCTACGGGACGGACGGGTTCTATGCCCGGGAGGCTCCACACGCCCACTTCTCGACGTCGACCTCGCCCGGTCTCGTGGACGTGCTCGCTGCTGCCGTAGTGGCCCTCATGCGCCGCGAGGGCCTCGATCACTTCGTCGACGTCGCCGCCGGCGGTGGTGAACTCGCTTGTGCGGTAAGCGCTCTCGCCCCCGATCGGGACATCACGTGTGTCGAGGTCCGGCCCCGACCGGAGGGTCTGCCGGAGTGGATCCGCTGGGTCCGCTCCCCCGGCGGTGCCGGGTTGCCGGACGGACTGCGCGGACTGACCTCATCCCTCGTGCTCGCCCACGAGTGGCTCGACAACGTGCCGTGCACCATCGCCACCCGGCGCCCGGCACCGCCACAACTTCGCGATTGCGAAGTTGTGGCGGTGCTCGTGGATCGGAGCGGGGCGGAGTCGGTCGGGGACCCGGTGGCACCGGAGGATGCCGCCTGGGCGCGGCAGTGGTGGCCCGACGGCGAACGGATCGAGATCGGCCGGGCCCGCGACGATGCCTGGACGGATCTGCTGTCCCGGATCGAGGACGGCCTGGCCGTCGCGGTCGACTACGGACACCTGCGCGAGGCGCGGCCGCAGGACGGCTCGCTCACCGCATACTCCCGGGGAGCAGTCGTCGACCCGGTGCCGGACGGGTCCTGCGACCTCACCGCCCATGTCGCCGTCGACTCCCTCACCCACGACCGGCTGATCACCCAACGGGAACTCTTCACCGAGCTGGGGCTGATCCCGGACGCCCCCGACCACGGACTGGCCCGCACCGACCCCGCCGCCTATCTCCATGCGCTTGCCCACCGTTCCGCGGTGACCGCCCTGACGAATTCCGCTGGGCCGGGCGGGTTCTGGTGGGTGCTGCGGAGAGTGTCGTGACGGCTGCGGCAGGCGAGTCGTGGAGCCGGGCAGCCCGATGGGGCAGACTGACACCGTGATCACCGACGATGCGGCCCCGACCGGGCGGACCCTCGATGTCGGCGTCGGTGCCGGCGGTCTGGCGACCGCCGACATGGTCCTCAACATCGGTCCGCAGCACCCGGCCACCCATGGTGTGCTCCGGCTGCGGATCGTCCTCGACGGGGAACGGATCGTCAGTGCCGACCCGATCATCGGATACATGCACCGCGGGGCGGAGAAGCTGTTCGAGGTGCGCGACTACCGGCAGATCATCGTGCTCGCCAACCGGCACGACTGGCTGTCCGCGTTCGCGAACGAACTCGGTGTCGTCCTCGCCGTTGAACACATGCTCGGGATGGAGATCCCCGAACGCGCCACGTGGGCGCGCACCCTGCTCGCCGAACTCAACCGGGTCCTCAACCATCTGATGTTCCTCGGCTCCTACCCCCTGGAGCTGGGCGCGATCACGCCGATCTTCTACGCCTTCCGGGAGCGGGAGGAGATCCAGGCGGTCCTCGAGGAGGCCTCCGGCGGGCGGATGCACTACATGTTCAACCGGGTCGGCGGGCTCTACCAGGATCTGCCGGCGGGCTGGCTCGGCCGCACCCGCGAGGCGGTCGCCGCCGTCCGGCGGCGGATGCCGGACATCGAGTCCCTCCTCGTCGGCAACCCGATCGTGGCGGCCCGCACCGAGGGGATCGGGACGCTCTCCGCGGAGCTGATCCACGCATACGGCGTCTCGGGGCCGATCGCCCGGGCGAGCGGGGTCGATGTCGACCTGCGTCGCGACGCCCCCTATCTCGCCTATGGCGAACTGTTCGTCCCGGGCGGGCCGGGGCGGGTCGTCACCCGGACGGCCGGGGATGCCCTGGCCCGGCTGGAGGTCCTCCTCGAGCAGGTGCAGGTCTCGCTCGACATCGCGGAGGTATGCATCGAGCGGCTCGGGTCGATGCCGCAGGGGCCGATCAACCAGCGGCTGCCGAAGGTCCTCAAGGTGCCCGAGGGTGAGCACTATGTCGGGACCGAGAACCCGCTCGGGTTCAACGGGTACTTCCTCGTCTCCCGCGGCGAGAAGACGCCGTGGCGGCTCAAACTGCGCTCGGCGTCGTTCTCGAATGTCCAGGTGCTCAGCGAGATCCTGCCCGGCTGTCTCGTCGCCGACATGGTCGCCGTGCTCGGGTCGATGTTCTTCGTCGTCGGTGACGTCGACAAGTAGGCCCCCTCGACGGGGCGGCGCGACCGGCCCAGAGAGACCCTGAGCTCAGGCCGGGTTGGCCTGCGGACCGTCGCCCCAGTCCTCGGGCAGCCGGCACCAGCGTTGTGCAAGGAGTCCGGCGACGGCGAGGACCACACTGGCCCCGATGACGAGGAGCAGCGGGACGATCTGTCGGGCGTAGGGCGTCAGATCCCGGTCGGGGAGCAGGATCGCGAGGTGCCCGATGAACCAGCCGGTGAGCGCTCCGCCGGTCAGTGCTGCGGCCTGGGCGAGCTGGAGGGTGCGGGCAGCGCGCAGCATGGACAGGTCCTTGTGCGCCTCTCCCTGCTGGTAGGCGCGCACCTGCCAGCCGAACCACAGCACGAGAGCGGCGATGACGAGGATGACGACGGGGGTCAGCCAGGCCGGCCCCTGGAGCAGGCTGCCGGTGCGGGTGTAGAGGTGCCACACCACCGCCGAGAGCAGGGCGGTGGCGACGCCGACGGTGAGCACGTGTCGGGGACGCAGGCCCTCGCTCAGCATCCGCCACACCCGCACGAACCGGTCGTGTTGTCGAGGGCTTCTCCCGGGTCCCCCGCTGCCGCAGCACGCACCCCGCTGCTGTCGACCGACTCGAGGATCGAACTGACCTCGATCACCTCGTCGTCGACCCGCAGACTCGCGCCGGGATCGGCATCGAGCCACGGCACGAGGACGAAGCCGCGCTCGTGGGCGCGCGGGTGCGGCAGGGTGAGCCGCTCGGCGGTGCTCGTGATGTCGGTGCCGGTGATCGGGTCGCCGTACTGGATGAGGTCGAGGTCGAGCGTTCGCGGTCCCCACTGGATCGAGCGGGTCCGGCCGGCGTCGGCCTCGATGTCGTGCAGCACCCGCAGCACCGTCGACGGAGCGAGCCGGGTCCAGCCGACAGCGACGGCGTTGAGATAGTCCGGCTGGTCCGGCCCGCCGACCGGGTCGGTCTCGACATAGTCCGAGACGGTGACCATCCCGGCGCAGACCCGGTCGGCGATGGCCTCCTCGGCGACGGCCAGGATCGCGTGCCGGTCCCCGAGGTTGGTGCCGAGGGCGATGACGACCGGGACCGGGGCGCGCTCCTGACGGACGCGTACGACGACATCCCCGAACGGCACCCCGACCGGTGCCTGCGGCTTGTGCACGGTCACGGTGACGGCGTCGACGAGCATCCGACTGGCCGGCGCGGCCAGGATGTCCGCGGCGATGAGGGCGGCGAGCCGTTCGATGAGGTCGACCGACGGTCCCTCGATCCGGGCGACGATGAGGGCGGCCATCTCGGCGTAGTTGACCGTGTCGGCCAGGTCGTCGCTGACCCCGGCGGCGCTGAGGTCCGCCTCGAGGACGATGTCGACGACGAATTCCTGCCCGTCCCGCTTCTCCTCCGGGAAGACTCCGTGGAAGCCGCGGGCGGTGATGCCGCTGACCTCGATCCGCCCGCTCACCGGTCCACCCACGCCTTCGGGTCGCGCTGCGGCCCGCCTCCGTGGTCGGGCGCCTCGGCTCGGCGCCTCGCCTCGCGCACGGCCTCGGACACGTCGAGGGCATCCACCGTCGAGCGCACATCATGGACGCGCACGGCCCATACTCCGAGATCGGCCAGGTATGCGCTGGTCACCGCGGTTGCGACGTCCCGCTCGGTCGGTGGTCGGGGATGCCCCTCCGGTCGGCCGACCGCGCCGAGGAACCCTTTGCGGCTCGTCCCGACGATGACCCGGTGGCCGAGGGCCATGAGGGCCGGAAGGGTCGCGATGAGGTGCCAGTTATGGGCGAACGTCTTGGCGAACCCGAGTCCGGGATCCAGGACGATCCGCTCCGGCGCGCACCCGGCGTTGATGAATTCGGCTGCGCGTTGGGTGAGTTCGTCGACGACCTCACCGGTGACGTCGCGGTAGGAGATCCGTTCCTGCATGGTGCGGCTGTGGCCGCGCCAGTGCATGAGGATGACGTCGGTGCCGGCTGCGGCGGCGACGGCGGCCATGTCCGGGTCGGCCAGTCCCCCACTGACGTCGTTGATGTATGCGGCCCCCGCCTCGACCGCCCGGCTCGCCACCGCGGCACGCATGGTGTCGATGGAGACGGTGATGCCCGCCTCGGCGAGCGCCGCGACGACCGGGATGGTGCGGTCCAGTTCCTCGGCCAGGTCGACCCGCTCGGCACCGGGCCTGGTGGACTCACCACCGACGTCGACGATGTCGGCGCCGAGGTCGACGAGGGTGCGGGCATGGGTGATGGCATCGTCGGGGTCGAGCCACTGTCCGCCGTCGCTGAACGAGTCGGGGGTGACGTTGAGGACGCCCATGACGAGCGGACGGGCCGCCGGGGGTCGGGTCATCGCACCGTCCTCAGTGGTGCTTGCCACCGAGGAGCAGCGCCATCGCCTCGGCGCGGGTGGCCGGGTTGCGCAACTGGCCCCGCACCGCTGAGGTGATGGTCCGGGAGCCCGGCTTGCGGACCCCCCGCATCGACATGCACAGGTGTTCGGCCTCGATGACCACGATGACGCCCTGCGCCCCGAGGTGGGAGACGAGGGAGTCGGCGATCTGGGTCGTGATCCGTTCCTGGACCTGGGGGCGGCGGGCGAAGACATCGACGAGACGGGCCAGTTTGGACAGTCCGGTCACCCGGCCGTCGACGGCGGGGATGTATCCGATGTGCGCCTCCCCGTGGAACGGGAGGAGGTGGTGCTCGCACACCGAGTAGAGCGGGATGTCCCGGACGATGACGAGTTCGTCGTGTTCGATCTCGAACGTCGTCGACAGCACGTCGGCGGCGCACTGCCGCAGTCCGGCATACATCTCGACCGCGGCCCGGGCCACTCGGCCGGGGGTGTCGAGCAGACCTTCCCGGTCCGGGTCCTCGCCGATGGCGTGGAGGAACTCCCGCACCGCCGCCTCGGCGCGGGCCAGGTCCACCTCACTGACCTCGCTGCCCGGGCGGGGCAATGCCGCCGGTTCAGTGGCCACCGGTGTCGACCTGTCCGCCGTCGGGGACCTCCCGGACCTCGGCCGGGGGGCGTTCCGGGTTCGGGCCGGCTCCGGCGCGGGCCGCCTGGTCGATCTTCTGCTCCACCGCCGGGTCGCCGTCGTTGACCCGGGCCCCAGCGGGGGCGCCGGAGCCGTCGCCGTTGAGGGCGCGCTGCTCGGCCGGGGTGAGCACCGGCGGCTTGTCGGAGTGGACCCGCAGGTCGCTGGACAGCCACGTCGGACGGTGCGGACGCTTGCGGATGTCGGCGAAGATCCGGGCCAGGTCGGCGGCGTTGAGGGTCTCGTGCTCGAGCAGCTCGAGGACGAGGTTGTCGAGGATGTCGCGGTTGTCGTTGATGACGTGCCAGGCCTCGTCGTGGGCGGCGTCGATGAGTCGGCGGACCTCCTCGTCGACGATCGCGGCGACCTCCTCGGAGTAGTCGCGCTGGTGGCCCATGTCGCGGCCGAGGAACGGCTCACCCTGGCTCTGGCCGAGTTTGATCGCACCGACCCGCTCGCTCATGCCGTACTCGGTGACCATCTTGCGGGCCATGGCGGTGGCCTTCTCGATGTCGTTGGCGGCACCGGTCGTCGGGTCGTGGAAGATGATCTCCTCGGCGACCCGGCCCCCGAGGGCGTAGGCGAGCTGGTCGAGGATCTCGTTACGGGTGGTGGAGTACTTGTCGTCCAGCGGCATGACCATCGTGTATCCGAGGGCTCGGCCGCGCGGCAGGATCGTCACCTTCGTCACCGGATCGGTGTGGTTCATCGCGGCGGCGACGAGGGCGTGCCCGCCTTCGTGGTAGGCGGTGATCTTGCGCTCCTGGGCGGACATGATCCGGGTGCGCTTCTGCGGTCCGGCGATGACTCGGTCGATGGCCTCGTCGAGGACCTCGTCGTCGATGAGCTGCTTGTCGGAGCGGGCGGTCAGCAGCGCGGCCTCGTTGAGGACGTTGGCCAGGTCGGCACCGGTGAAGCCCGGGGTGCGGCGGGCGACGGCGAGCAGGTCGACACCGGGGGCCATCGGCTTGCCCTGGGCGTGTACCTCGAGGATGCGGTGCCGGCCGATCATGTCCGGGTTCTCCACCGAGATCTGCCGGTCGAAGCGGCCCGGCCGCAGCAGCGCCGGGTCGAGGATGTCGGGACGGTTCGTCGCGGCGATGAGGATGACGTTGGTCTTGACGTCGAAGCCGTCCATCTCGACGAGGAGCTGGTTGAGGGTCTGCTCACGCTCGTCGTGACCGCCACCGAGGCCGGCGCCACGGTGGCGTCCGACGGCGTCGATCTCGTCGACGAAGATGATCGCCGGGGCGTTGGTCTTGGCCTGCTCGAACAGGTCCCGGACGCGGGAGGCACCGACACCGACGAACATCTCGACGAAGTCCGAGCCGGAGATCGAGTAGAACGGGACCCCGGCCTCACCGGCGACCGCACGGGCGAGGAGGGTCTTTCCGGTTCCGGGCTGGCCGTAGAGCAGGACGCCCTTGGGGATCTTCGCGCCGACGGCGAGGAACTTGGCCGGTTCGCGCAGGAAGTCGACGATCTCGTGCAGCTCCTCGACCGCCTCGTCGGCCCCGGCGACGTCGGCGAAGGTGACCTTCGGGGTGTCCTTGGTGGCCAGTTTGGCGCGGGACTTGCCGAACTGCATGACCCGGCCGCCACCGCCTTGGGCCTGGCTCATCAGGAACCAGAACAGCAGGACGAGCAGGATGATCGGCGCGAACGTCATGAAGAACGTCCAGAACGCCGAGGACCGCTCGATCGTGTCGTTGTATCCGCCGTCGCCGACGTGCTCCTTGACGAGGGCGACGACCTCGTCGGCGCGCGCCTCGACGAACTCGGTGCGGACCTTCGTGGCCTCCTTGACGCTGTTGTCGGGGCTCGTGTAGGTCTGCCCCTCCTTCAGGTCGAGGTCGAGGACGTTCTCGGAGGTGATCTTGGCCTTCTCGACGTGTCCGTCGGCGATGAGCTTCTCGGCCTGGATCGTGTCGATGCGGGCGTAGCCGCCGCTGCCGTCCATCGAGAACATCGCGAAGGCGATCACGACGGCGATGGCGAGCCAGAACAGTGGCGTGCGGAAGATGCGCTTGGCGTTCATACGTATGGTGTGCCGGGCCCCGTCTCGGGGCCCCCTCTCTGCGAAGACGGTCAGGGACCGGGTGGGTCTATCAGAGCAACGCTACTCGGCGCAGGCGTGTTCCACCCAACTGTGCCCACCCCGGATCCCCATCCCACCCCCACCCCGCCTCTCCCCTCCCGTGCGGGGCACCGGAGTTCTGCGGCGCTATATCGCCGCAGGATCCGCGGAACGCCGCTGCTCGTTAGCACCGCCGCAGGATCGAACCGCCTGATCGGCAGCCCTCTCCATCGCCACTGTGGATAACTCCGGCCGGTTCGGCGCGATGGGTGGTGGGATCGTTGGCATGACTTTCGACCCAAGACCCGACCGCGCCGCCACCTTCGACTCTCCATCCCGTTTCGACCGGACTCTCCTGCGCGCCGGGAGCGATCTGCGCCAACTCGGCATCGACCCAGCCGGGAAAGGCTGGCACCGCGTGCGCCGCGGCATCTGGCTGCCTCCGGGCACGTGGGGAACTCTGGACTACGACCGTCGGTTCCAGGCGTTCGTCCATGCCACCGTGCTGTCCTGCGACGAGCCCACCGAGGTCATCCTCGCGGCCCATTCCGCAGCGGCTCTCCTGGGCATGCCCTCGATCGGGCCGTGGCCGAAGCATGTTCGGCTGCTCGACCCGGAGGGTGTCGCCGGATCGTCACGACACATCCGGATGTTCCACGGGGAGCCGGCCCAGCCCATCCGGGTCGATGGCGTCCTTCTCACCCCGCCGGACCGCACCATCGTCGACCTGGCTAGGGTCGGGACCCTCGACACCGCACTCGCCGCGGCCGACTACGCCCTGCGGACCGGAATGTGCACCCGTGAGCAGATCGCGGCCGAGGCTGCACTCATCCCAGCCGGTGCCCGCAACCGCGGTGTGGCGCATTTGGTCGCCGAGTTGGCCGATGGTCGTAGCGAGTCCGCCGGGGAGAGCCTCTCCCGACTGCAGATGTTCCGCGCCAACTTCGTCCGGCCGGAGTTGCAGACCGAGTTCTACGACAGTGACGGGTTCATCGGCCGGACCGACTTCGATTTCGAGGAGGCCCAACTGGTCGGTGAGTTCGACGGGCAACTCAAGTACAAGGTGCCGCCGGACGCCAGTCCGCAGGAGGCCGGGGAGATCGTCTGGCGGGAGAAACAGCGTGAGGATCGATTGCGCCGCCAACGCCGGATCGCCAGATGGGTATGGCAGACCGCCCGCGACACCGCGGCGCTCGCCCGGCTACTCATCGAGCACGGTCTGAAGCCGCAGCCGCGATCCACGTGGATCGACCTCGGCCATCAGCGGCGCCGCGCTTCCTGAGCGACCCCCGCTCCCTGAAATGGCGTCGGGGCCACCAAATTGCCCCGCACAGACTGCGGCGTTCTGCGCCAGAGGAGGCGTTCGGCGGATCCTGCGGCGATATAGCGCCGCAGAACTCCCGTGCCCCGCACGGGGAGGGAGAGGGGACGCCAGGGCTGGCGAGGAGGGGAGAGGGAGCGGCCGGCGGTCAGCTGTAGACGTGCGGGGCGAGGGTGCCGATGTCGCGCAGGCCGCGGTAGTGCTCGGCGAAGTCGAGGCCGTAGCCGACGACGAACTCGTTGGGGATGTCGAAGCCGACCCACCGGCAGTCGATCTCGACCTTGGCCGCCTCCGGCTTGCGCAGCAGGGTGCAGATCTGGACCGAGGCGGGGTGCCGGGACTCGAGGTTGGCGCGGATCCACGACAGGGTCAGGCCGGAGTCGACGATGTCCTCGACGATGAGCACGTGCCGGTCGGTGATGTCGGTGTCGAGGTCCTTGAGGATGCGCACCACCCCGGAGCTCTTCGTGCCCGAGCCGTAGGAGGAGACGGCCATCCAGTCCACCGGCGCCGAGAACGGCAGGTGCCGCATCAGGTCAGCCATGACCATGATCGCGCCCTTGAGGACCCCGACGAGGAGGACGTCCTTGCCGGTGTACTCCTCGGCGATCTCGGCGGCGAGTTCCTTGAGCCGCTCCTGGATCTGGTCGTCGGTGAGGAGGACCTTCTCGAGGTCGTTGCCCATCGCTGCACTGTCCACGGTCCCTATTCAACCGGACCGGCAGGTTCGATGCGCACCCCACCCTCACCCCGGCGCACCCGCAACCCGCCGGGCAGGTGGAGGGGACCCTGGCCGCGCCAGTTCGTGAGCAGCCGGTCGCACTCGTCGGTATGTGTCGCGCCCAGTTGGCCAGGCGGGGCACCGGCCTCGATGAGCAGGGTCCGCCACACCCGGGTCCGCAGCGCTGGCGGGATGTCGAGCAGCGCCGCCACGTCGTGCGGGCCGTCGGGCCCCAGCGTCGCTCGCGCGTCGGCGGCGAGGGCGTCGAGCAGATCCGCATCGGTCCGCAACTGGGCGGCGGTGCGAGCCAGGGCGGCGGCGACACCGGGCCCGAGGTCCCGTTCGAGGTCGGCGACAGCGGCCCGGGCCCGCACCCGGGTGAAGACCGGATCCGTGTTCATCGGGTCCTCCCACACGGCGATCCCCTCGGCGGCGCACGCGGCCCGGGTCTGCTCCCGGGTCACGGCAAGGAGGGGGCGGCGGAAGATGCCGCGCCGGGCCGGCATCCCGGACAGTGATCGGGCCCCGGAGCCGCGGACCAGGCCGAGGAGGACCTGTTCGGCCTGGTCGTCGAGGGTATGCCCGAGCAGCACCGCGGACGCCCCCAGCCGGTCCGCAGCGGCGGTGAGGGCCGCATGCCGCACCTGGCGCGCGTCGGCCTCCAGCCCGTGACCGGTGTCCGGCACCTCGACGGTGACGACCTCGACCGGGTCGAGTCCGAGGCGGCGGCAGGTGGCCGCGGCCTTGGCGGCGACGGTTGCCGAGTCGTCCTGGAGTCCGTGGTCGACGACGATCGCGCCCGAGGGGCGCCCGGTGTGGCCCGCCTCGAAGGCGAGCGCCTCGGCGAGCGCGAGCGAGTCGGCCCCGCCGGAGCAGGCGACCAGGACGAGTCCCTCGGCCGGCAGGTCGTGCAGGCAGGTGCGCACCGCATACCGGATCGTCGCGACCGACGGGTGCGGGCGACCGTGCCGACGCTGCTCACCCATGCCCGCCACCACCGCTCACTGCCGTCCGCCGGACCGGATTCAGCCGTACACGCGCGCGACCCACGCAGCCGGGTCGGCGATCTCCCGCGCCTGCGGGAGGGTCTGCGGGGAGGTCCAGACGGCGTTGAGTCCGTCCCAGCCGACCTGGTCGACGACGGCGCGCACGAAGACCGCCCCGTCCCGGTACTGGCGCATCTTGGCGTCGAGGCCGAGGAGTCGGCGCAGCAGTTTGTCCAGGGCGCTCGTGCCCTTGCGGCGGGCAGTGAACTTGCGGCGGATCTCCGCCACGGTCGGGATGACCTGGGGTCCGACCTCGTCCATGACGACGTCGGCGTGCCCCTCGAGCAGGGACATGACCGCGGTCAGTTCGGCGACCCGCTCCCGCACCTGCGGGGTCGTCACGAGGTCGGCGAGGCCGCCGCCCTCGCCCGAGAACGCCTCGGGAAGCCGGGAGAGGATCTGGCCGACCCTGTCCTGCAGACTCTCCGGGTCGGGGACGAGGTCCTTGGCCAGGCTGCGGGCGGAGTCGATGAGGTGCTCGCGCAACCACGGGACAGCGGTGAACTGCACCCGGTGGGTCTCCTCGTGCATACACACCCAGCGGCGGAAGTCCGTCTCGTCGACCTGCAGGTCGCGGCCGATCTGGACCATGTTCGGGGCGACGAGGAGCAACTGCGGGGTGCCGGCGGGGGCGAGGTCGTACTGGCCGAGCACCTTGCCGGAGAGGAAGGCGAGCAGCGCCCCGGCCTCCGCACCGGTGACCTTGCCGCCGATCGCGGCCGCCGTCGCGGACGGGGGGTGCTCCTTGGCGGCCATGACCGCGGCGAAGACCGGGTCCATGAGGGCGGCCATCGAATCGGCGTTGACCGAGATCCACGTCGGCCGGTCGATGACGACCGGTGCCGGCGCGGCACCCGGGGCGTGCATCCGGGAGGTGGCGGCGACCGGTTCGACCGCCTCGGCGGCGAGGAGTCGGATCTGCTCGACCGCCTCGCGGGCCTCGGCGGGGCTCACCGACGGGCCCGCCTGGACCAGTCGTCGGCCCGCGGTCTTGGCAAAGCCCCAGTCCACGTAGGAGGGGGCCGCCGTCCCGGTCGGGTCGGTGCTCAGGGCGTCGGTCATGAGATTCCTTGTCATCGCTGGGTCAACGTCACCGGCTGCCCGAAGGTGCCGAGCAGCCGCACTCGGTCAGTGCTGTGACCAGCCGATCCAACGCCAGGCGGGCCTGCAACCTTCCCTCCCGGGGCACCGCGTCGGCGATGACGGTGAAGGCGAGGAGTCGCCCGTCGCGGGACATCGTCGTCCCGGCCAGGGCAATGGTCGCGTTGATCGTGCCGGTCTTGGCCCGGGGTATGCCGCCCACCGCCTGGGTGGACTTGCCCAGGTAGCGGTCGTGGAGGGTGCCGTCGAGGCCGCCGACCGGCAGGTCCGCGATCAGGTCGGTGAGGCGGGGGTCCTTCCCGGTCGTCGCGAGGAGGATGACGTCGGTGATGACGCGGGCGGGGAGCACCTGGTCGTAGGTCATCCCGGAGGAGTCGAGCAGGTGGGCTCCGGTGGTGTCGACGCCGAGGTCCGCGACCCGCTCCAGGACGAACCGGGCGACCGACTCGAAGTCGGTCGGTCCGCCGGTGGCGGAACTCGCCTGGCGGGTCAGCGCCTCGGTGAGGGCGTTGTCGCTGTCGTCCATGGCGAGGTCGGTGATCGCGCCCACCGTCGCACTGTGCACCTCGGCGAGCTCCGGTCCGTCAGCGGGCTGGGTCAGGACCGGATCAGCGGCGACCGTCGCGGGCAGTCCGGCCTCGGTCAGCGCCGCGGCGAAGGCCTTGACCGCCTCCCGCTCCGGCTCGGTCGGGGACGGACGGAACGGCTTGGGACGCTGCCCGGCGAGGCCGATCATCGTCACACCCTGGTTGTAGCCGACGCGGATGTCCTCCATGTTCCAGCGCGGGGCATAGCGGGGACCGGCCGCATACGACATGTCGACGCTGACCGTCACCGTGGCCGGGACGTCGCCGGCCTCACGCAGGGCGGCGACCACGCCCTCGGCGAGATCGGCCAGCCCCGCATGGCCCTCGGTCACGGTCGGGTCGCCGTGGCCGGGGGCGAGCATCGTGTCCCCGCCGGCGACGAGGGCGATCGTGTCGGGTCCGGTGCGCACGGCCGACGTCGTGAACCGACTGCCGGGATCGAGCGTCGTCAGCACCGCCGCCCCGGCGAGGAGCTTCTGGGTCGAGGCCGGAGCGACGGGCTCGTCGCCGCGGTGGTTGAACAGCATCTCCCCGGTTCGGGCATCGGCGATGACGACCGTGGCCGAGCCATAGAACCCGGGCTGGGCGAGTTGTTCCTGCACGGCGGCGGCGAGCGCCTCCCGGTCCGGCAGTGGGGCGTCCGCCACCGGGGACTGCAACAGCGCCCCGCTCCGCGGTGCCGGGACGGCGACAAGGCCGGTCACCTCCGGCTCCGGCTCGACCTCCGGCAGGGTCTGCGGATCGACCGGCTCGACGATCGTCAGGACCCCCGGGACGATGTCGTAGATGTCGGCGACCGCATACCCCCCGGCACCCACCAGCAGCGTCGCCGCGGTGGCGGCGACGACGGTGCGGGCGCGGGGCATGGGTGTCCTTCCGGCGTGGGCCGGCCCACATCCACTGCAACGAAGCAGGTGGTGGATTCGAGCCGGACGGCGTGGAGTGCAAGACTGTCCCCAGCAGGTTAAGACACATCGGTACCCGTCACCTCGGTATGACCCCGGGACCTGACCACCGACGAAGGAGAAGGCGAGCATGGAGTTCGACGTCACGATCGAGATCCCGAAGGGCGCTCGGAACAAGTACGAAGTCGACCATGAGACCGGACGCATCCGACTCGACCGGCTCCTGTTCACCTCGATGGCCTACCCGAGCGACTACGGGTATGTCGAGGACAGCCTCGGTGAGGACGGCGACCCGCTCGACGCGCTCGTCCTCCTCGACGAGCCGACCTGGCCCGGTTGCCTCGTGCGGGCCCGCCCGATCGGGCTGTTCCACATGCGCGACGAGGCCGGCGGTGACGACAAGATCCTGTGCATCCCGGCCGGCGACCCGCGCAAGACGCACATCACCGAACTCGAGCACATCAACGAGTTCGATCGTCTCGAGATCCAGCACTTCTTCGAGACCTACAAGGACCTCGAGCCCGGCAAGTCCGTCGAGGGTGCTCACTGGGCCGGTCGCGAGGAGGCCGAACGCTCCGTGCGCGAGGCGATCGAGCGGGCCAAGGCCGCCGGCATGTCGACCGCACGCTGGCGGATGCCGGTCCCGGACGGGGTCAACCCGCCGGAGAGCCCCGAGGCGTGGGCCGAGGCGCACGCCGAGACCGCCGAGCGGGCCCGCAGCGAACTGGCCACCAAGGAGAACCCGCTCAGCGACAACCCGCGCTGAGCGTCGGGGCGATCACTCGCCCCCCACCTGTGTTCCGTGCAAGAGTGGCGCAGTGACTCCTGTTGAGAATGCTGTGACCGAGCCACCCAGTGTCGGCGTGCACTCCGAGATCGGCCGGCTGCGCACCGTCCTGGTCGCCGCACCCGGACTCGCCCACACCCGGCTGACCCCCGACACGTGCAAGTCCCTCCTCTTCGACGAGGTCCTCTGGGTCGAGAAGGCCCGCGAGGACCACGCCGAGTTCCGCGACCGGATGCGCGAACGCGGCATCGAGGTCCTCGAACTGCACGAGATGCTCACCGAGGTCGTCACCGACGACACGGCCCGCGACTGGCTCCTCGACCGTCGCGTCACCCTCGACGAGGTCGGGCTCGGCCTGATGACCCCCACCCGGGAGTGGCTCACCTCGCTGGAACCGGCCCGACTGGCCGAGCACCTCATCGGCGGGGTCTCCTACAACGAACTTCCCGACGAGTTCGGCGGCTCCTTCCTGCGGGTGCTGCGCGACGGACTGCGCGACCAGCACGAATGGATCCTGCCCCCGCTGCCGAACACCTTGTTCATGCGGGACTCCTCGTCGTGGATCTACGGCGGGGTCACCCTCAACCCGATGTACTGGCCGGCCCGCCGACCCGAGACGATCCTGACCGCCGCGCTCTACCGGTTCCACCCCAGGTTCGCCACCGCCAACTTCAGCCACTGGTTCGGCGACCCGGACCAGCCGTGGCCGGCCGACGCATACAGCTCCTCCGGCGCGACCATCGAAGGCGGCGACATTATGCCGATCGGTCGCGGCACCGTCCTGGTCGGGATGGGGGAACGCACCTCCCACCAGGCGATCACACTGCTCGCCCGCTCACTGTTCGAGCGGGGGGCCGCCGAGCAGGTCATCATTGCCGGGCTGCCCAACCTGCGCGCCGCGATGCATCTGGACACCGTCTTCACGTTCTGCGACGCCGAGATCGCGACCGCCTTCGACCCGGTCGTCGACCACATCGTCCCGCTCGTGCTGCGCCCGTCGACCTCGTCGCCGTCGGGGCTGAGCATCGAGCGGCCGTCCGGGACGTTCGTCGATGCGGTCTCCGCCGCTCTCGGGGTCGACCTGCACGTCGTCAACACCGGCGGTGACGTCTACGGAATGCACCGCGAACAGTGGGACGACGGCAACAACGTCGTCGCCCTCGAGCCGGGTGTCGTCATCGGCTACGACCGCAACGTCGGCACCAACGAGTTGCTCCGCAAGGCCGGCATCGAGGTCATCGAGATCTCCGCCTCCGAGCTCGGCCGCGGCCGCGGCGGCGGACGGTGCATGACCTGCCCGATCGCCCGGGATCCGTTCTTCGACTGAGCGCCGGCGAGCTGCTGCTCCCCGACGCGCTCCCTCGTCCCCGCCGCGGTTATTCGCCGCCAACCGCGGAATATCGTCCCCCGCCACGGCAATTGCAGCGGCATGGACGAAAACTCGCGGCGCGGTCGACCATCCCCGGCACCGACGACCAACCGCGCCAGGCTCGCCGTCAGCTCGCGAGCTTGAGGCCGATCACGCCACTGATGATCATCAGGAGGAACAGCACCCGGATCCAGGTGACGGGCTCGACGCCGGTGAGCATCGCATACACAACCGTCAGCGAGGCCCCGACCGCCACCCAGACGACATAGGCGGTCCCGGTCGGGATGAACCGCATCGCCCAGCCGAGGCCGTACATGCTGATGAACAGGCTGCCGAGGAACGCAGCGAGCAACGCGGGGCGCTGCAGGTTGGCGGGGCGACCGAGGATCGTGGCCCACACGGCCTCGAAGGCACCCGAGAGAATGAGAATGATCCACGCCATGACTGGCCTTCCTTTCGTTGGCGAAAACAAGGCCGTCTTGTCGTGCCGGGTACGGCTCCCTCGTCCGGGGATCCCTGCTCGGGTCCTCCCGTCATGCTAGCAACGCCCCGCCCATCGCCTCACCGCACAGGAAAGCCCCCCACCGAAGTGAGGGGCCTGTCCTGGAGCCGCCTGTCGGAATCGAACCGACGACCTATTCATTACGAGTGAATCGCTCTGCCGACTGAGCTAAGGCGGCGCGCCGGACCACTATACGAGGTCGGCGCGCGGCGCACTAAATCGGCTCAGCAGCGCAGCCCGTCCTCGGGGACCGTGCCGCTCAGATAGAAGGCGTCGATGGCCTTGTCCACGCACGAGTTGCTCCGCATGTATGCGGTGTGCCCGTCCCCGTCGAAGCTCACCAGGACGCCGGACTCCAGTTGGTCGGCGAGGCGCTCGGACCATTCGTAGGGGGTGGCCGGGTCGCGGGTGGTGCCGATGACGACGATCGGGGCGCTGCCGGCGGCGGCGATGGTGCGGGCCCCGCCGCCGACGACGTCCGGCTCCCAGAAGCCGCAGGTCAGCGAGGACCAGGAGATGAACCGGCCCCACAGCGGGGCGCGCCGGTCGGCCTCGGCCTGGGCGGCACGGAAGTCGTCGAGGTTGTCGGACTCGGCGCGGTCCAGGCAGTTGACGGCGAAGATCGCCTCCATGATGTTGCCGGTGTAGGAGCCGCTGGAGGTGCGGTCGGCGTAACGGTTGGCCAGTGCCATGAGTGCAGTCGCGTCGTCCCGTTCGACCACGTCGCCGAGGGCGTCGGTGAGCATGCTCCACATGCCCTGGTCGTACATCGCGACGGCGACGCCGAGGGCGGCCCAGCCCTCGCTCATCGACGTGACCCGGGAGTCGCCGCGGACCGGGACCGGCTCGGCATCGAAGCGTCGCATGAGGTCGCCCATGCCGGTGACGACCTCGTCGACGGTGTCCCCGAGGGGGCAGGAGCCGGAGTCGATGCAGTCCTGCGCCCAGGCCTTTGTCGCCCGGTCGAAGCCCTCGGCCTGACCGATCCCGACCTCCTGGGAGGTCAGGTCGGGTGGGACGGCGCCGTCGAGGACGAAGCGGCCGACCCGGTCGGTGAACTGTTCGGCGTAGACCGTGCCGAGATAGGTGCCGTAGGACTTGCCGAGATAGGTGAGCTTCTCCTCGCCGAGCGCGGCACGCAGGATGTCCATGTCCTTGGCGGCGTCGACGGTGGAGACGTGCGCCAGGAGCGGTCCGGCGTTCGCGGCGCACGCCTTGGCGAATCCGGCTGTGACGTCGGCGAACTGCTGCTCCTCGGCCGCGTCGTCGGGGGTGGGGTCGGTGCCGAGGAAGTCATCGAGCTCGGCGTCGGGGACGCAGTCGATCGGGGCGCTGCGACCCACGCCCCTGGGGTCGAAGCCGACGACGTCGTAGCGGCGGCGCACGTCGGGGCCGACGATGAAGTCGGCCGCGGCGGCATAGTCGACGCCGGAGCCGCCCGGGCCTCCGGGGTTGACGACGATGGAGCCGATCCGGTTGCGGGGTCCGCTCGCCGGCACCTTGAGCAGGCTGATCTCGATGGTCTCCCCGTCGGGTTCGGCGTAGTTGAGCGGGACGGTCAGTTCCGCGCACTCCCCCGCCCCACACGCGACCCAGTCCAGCCGCTGCTCGTAGAACGTCGCGAGCTCCTCCAGGCCCTCCGGCATCAGGTCCGTCCCGGCGCTCGGGGTCGGGGTGCGGCCGAGGATCTGGTCCCCGAGTTCGGTGCAGCCGGAGGCCAGGGTCGCCACGAGAGCCACGCTGACGCCGAGGGCGGCGGCCCGTGACCTGCGGCGTCGGCGGACCGGAGCAGGTGATGCGGTATGCGGTGGCATGGCGGACACGCTAACTCACCTCGGCAGCCGCAGACTGATCGCCATCGCCTCCAGCGCGAGGAGCGGGGGGACGTTGCCCTCGATGCGTTCGCGGGCCAGACCGATGGCGTCCATGGCGTGCAGGATCTGCTCGGGACTCATCTTCGAACGCACCTGGTCGACGACTCCGGCGTGGTCCGGGTTGACGAGGTCGACCGGGGCCTGTGCCGAGGCGATGAGCGCGTCCCGGTAGACGGAGAGCAGGTCGGTCAGGACCCGGTCGATGACGTCCCGCTTGGCCCGGCGGGTGCGGGCCTTCTGGTCCTCCTCGAGGGCCTTGATCTGGGAGCGGATGTGCGGCGGCTGGGTGCGGGCCGCGGGGTCGGCACCGAGGGTCTCGAGCAGCCGGGCCCGCTCGGCCGCGTGCCGCTCGGCGGACTGGGCGACTTCCTCCTCGTCGGCGATCGTGTTCATCACCTCGGCCGCGTTGACGGCGTCCCCGACGGTGTGGATCTGGGCCGCCAGAGTGATGACATCACGGCGGCGCTTGCGCGCCGACTCGTCGCGGGCCAGACGCCGCGCCATGCCGATGTGGGACTGGGCGGCGCGCGCTGCATACAGGGCCATTTGCTGGTCGATCCCGTCCCGGCGTTGGAGCAGGGCCGCGACCTCCGCCGCCGGAGGGGTGCGCAGCCGGACGTTGCGAGTCCGGGAGCGGATCGTCGTCAGTAGATCGTCCGGCGACGGGGCGCACAGCAGCCACACGGTGCGCGCGGTGGGCTCCTCGATGGCCTTGAGGAGGGCGTTGGAGGCGGTGTCATTCATCCGGTCGGCATCCTCGACGATGATGATCCGCCACCGCCCGAGGGAGGGTCGACGGGCCGACTCCTGGACCAGGCCACGAGTCTCCTCGACCCGCAGTTGCACATGCTGGGTCGCGACGACGGTGACGTCGGCGTGGGTGCCGTCGAGCGAGGTCCGGCATTCGCGGCACGTGCCGCAGCCGCCCTGCGGGCACTGCAGCGCGGCGGCGAAGGCCCGGGCGGCGTTGGAGCGGCCGCTGCCGGGCGGACCGGTGAACAGCCACGCATGGGTCATCGCCTCCGGGTCGTCGATGGCCCGCTGGAGAACCTCGATCGCCGGGCCCTGACCGACGATGTCGTCCCAGACACTCATGACGGCACGCCCGGCAGCATCGGCTCGACCCGCTCCCACACTCGGGCCGCGATCTGCGTCGGGGAGTCCGTGCCGTCGACGACGAGATACCGCTGCGGATCCGCTGCGGCGAGTGCGTGGAAGTGGTCGCGGACCGCCTCGTGGAACCCGTCGTGCTCGGACTCGAGGCGATCGTGGACCGCCCCGCGCCGCCGCCGCCCCTCCTCCGCCGTGATGTCGACGATGACGGTCAGGTCGGGCACGAGGTCGTGCACCGCCCACATCTGCAGCCGCTGCACCTCCTCGGCCCCGAGGTCACGACCGGCCCCCTGGTAGGCGACCGAGGAGTCGGTGTAGCGGTCGGTGATGACGATCTCGCCGGCGAGCAGAGCCGGGCGGATGAGCTCCTCGACGTGCTGGGCCTTGTCGGCGGCGAAGATGAGCGCCTCGGCGCGCGGACTCATGTGCTCGCCGTGCAGGACGAGGTCCCGCAGCGCCCGCCCCAAGGTGGTGCCGCCGGGCTGGCGGGTCAGGATCGGGGCATACCCGAGCTGACCGAGACGGTCGGCGAGCAACTCGACCTGGGTCGACTTGCCGGCCCCGTCCCCACCCTCGAATGCGATGAACAGCCCGATCACGACGTCGAGCCTAGGCGACGGCGCCGACAGTGCGGGCCGGGGTGCGCCGACGGGTGTGCTCCCGCGGCCCCGGTCCCTGCAGGATCCTGCAGGGACCCGGGGACGTCAAGGGGTGCGCAGCGTCCGGTCCGCGTTGGCGTGGATCGCATCGCGGACATACTGGGCCAGCCCGGGCCGGATGTCGTCGTAGGTCCTCGCGAACCGAGGGTCGGCGACATACATGTCCCCGAGGCGCCGGTGGAACTGTGCGGAGCAGTCGTAGAACCACGTGTGGATGTGCATCCTCGCCGCCTCGGCCGCGTCCATCGCGGCCTTACTCGTGGCGGGCTCACCAGCGGCCATCGCTGCCACGAACGCCGCGGTGGTGGCGTCCATGTCGGCCTTGATCCGGGTCCAGTCCGCGGTGGTGTATGCGGCGGCCCGGGTCTGCGACTGCGCCCATGCCTGGGTATCTCCCCAGCGCTCCTCGGCCTCCTGCTGATACTCCTCCGAGAAGCCGTCGCCGAAGATCTCCTTCAACTCGGCCTCGGTGGCGGGTCGGTCATTCATCGCTGCCTCCAGCATCGTCTCGATCGTCGTGACGAGATCGGTCATCTCGTCGATTCGGGCCAGGACCGCCGCCTGCTGGCGGCGGAGGTGCTCGACGATGTCGCCACCGTCGAGCACCTCGCGGATCTGCTCCAGCGGCAACCCGATTCGTCGGTAGAGGACAACCTGGGAGAGTCGCTGGACATCTGCGTCCGTATAGAGCCGATAACCCGCCAGGGAGCGCTCGCTGGGGACGACCAGGCCGATGTCGTCGTAGTGGTGCAGGGTGCGCACCGTCACGCCGAACTCCTCGGCCACCTGCCCCACCGTGCGTTCCATGGCTGCCATTGTCGTGGGTTCTCGGCTCATGTCATCGACTGTGCCGCCTCACGTCACGTGAGGGTCAAGTCCGATATCTGCCGGCGGGTGGCGGCCTCAGCCGCTCAGGTTCTCGCGCAGTTCCCGGGTGAGGATCTTGCCGGTTGCGTTGCGCGGCAGTTCCGTGACGAAGTGCACCTCGCGGGGCACGGCGTGCCGGGCCACGGTCTCGCGGCAGTATGCGAGGACCGCCTCCTCGGTCAGCGCGGACCGATCGGTGGGTACGACGAACGCGACGAGCCGCTGCCCGAACTGATCGTCCGGGACACCGACGACGGCGCACTCGCGCACCTCCGCTAGTCGGTCGAGGACGACGGCGACCTCGTCGGGATAGACGTTCTCGCCGCCGCTGATGATCATGTCGTCCTCGCGGCCCTCGACGAAGACGAGACCGTCGCGCATGGAGCCGAGGTCACCGGTCGCCATGAGGCCGTCGATGTACTCCT
>DUPF01000248.1 GCA_012838445.1 Intrasporangiaceae bacterium
AACCGGGCATGGACCGTTCCCCGGACCAGCCGTGGCCGACCTACCCGATGATCTTCCGGGTCGCCTCCGCGCACGAGGAGGGCGGTGAGCGGCTGTATGCGGTGAGCACCTCCGCGATCCTCGGCGATGACGCCGGACGGGTGCGGGCCCTGCGCGTCGGCGAGGTGCGCCTCGAGGCGGGCCGGTTCGTCCCGGTCGAGGGGACCGAGCGGGAACTGCCGGCACAGCTCGTCCTGCTCGCGATGGGTTTCGTCGGCCCGGAGCGGTCCGGCGTCGTCGAACAACTCGGTGTCGACCTCGACGAGCGCGGCACCATCCGCCGCGACCGGGACTACATGTCGAGCGTGCCCGGTGTCTTCGTCGCCGGGGACGCCGGCCGCGGCCAGTCCCTCATCGTCTGGGCCATCGCCGAGGGGAGGGCTGCCGCCCACGGGGTCGACGCATACCTCTCCGGGAGGCCGTCCGCCCTGCCGCGACCCATCGACCCGACGGATCGACCGCTCGTCGTGTAGCTGACCGCCGAAGGTGCCCCGGTCTCAGAGCTTTCCGGCGAGGAGTTCGTCGAAGTAGGCGATCGTGCGGTGGAGCCCTTCGCGCAGCGGCACTGACGGTTCCCAGCCCAGTGACTGCCTGGCCAGGGTGATGTCCGGCTGCCGGCGCACCGGGTCGTCCTCCGGCAGTGGGTGGTGTTCCAGGCAGGATTTCGAGCCGGTGATTTCGAGGATCAGTTCGGCGAGTTCCATAACGGTGAACTCGTTCGGGTTGCCCAGGTTGACCGGCCCGGTGAAACCCGCAGGGGTGTCCATGAGTCGCAGGAAACCGTCGATGAGGTCGTCGACGTAGCAGAACGAGCGGGTCTGGGAACCGTCGCCATAGATGGGCAGGGGTTCTGCGCGCAGCGCCTTGACGATGAAGTTGGAGACGACGCGCCCATCGTTCGGGTGCATACGTGGACCGTAGGTGTTGAAGATGCGGGCGACCTTGATGTCGAGTCCGACCTGACGGTGGTAATCGAAGAAGAGGGTCTCCGCGCAACGCTTGCCCTCGTCGTAGCACGACCGTGCACCGATCGGGTTGACGTTGCCCCAGTAGCTCTCCACCTGCGGATGGATGCTCGGATCCCCGTAGACCTCGCTCGTGGAAGCCTGGAACGCCTTGACCCGTAAGCGTTTGGCGAGGCCCAGAATGTTGATCGCACCGTGCACCGAGGTCTTCGTGGTCTGGATCGGGTCGTGCTGGTAGTGGATCGGGGAGGCTGGACACGCAAGGTTGTAGATCTCGTCCACTTCGACGTAGAGCGGCATGGTGATGTCATGCCGCATGAACTCGAACCGGGGCTCGTCGTGGAGATGGTCCAGATTCCGCTTCGTCCCGGTGAACAGGTTGTCGACGCAGAGCACCTCCGCGCCCTGTTCGATCAGTCGGTCGACGAGGTGTGAACCGAGGAATCCGGCCCCACCGGTCACCAGGATCCGGCGCCGGTCGTTGTAGCTCCTCATGGTCGGTCTCCTCGAGTGGGGTTGAGCGGCCGTCGTCCGCTGGATGATCGTATGCGCAGCCGGGGTCCGACGGGTCGTCCGGGTGAACATCTGGTGACCTCGGGCGTTGCGGATTCAACTGATCGTCCTTAGCGCGGTAACGTTTTCTCCAGGCATGTCATCCCCTGTGATGTGCGGCACAACCCTGAAGCAAGGCTGGAACA
>DUPF01000249.1 GCA_012838445.1 Intrasporangiaceae bacterium
GCCGTAGCGGCCGAACGGGGTGCGGACGCCGCCGACGATGTAGGCCGTGGTGAGTTCGTTCATCGTCATACTGTCTCAGCCCACCGGTCCGGATGCGGTATGCGTGGGTCGGGTCATCGTCACACCATCGTCAGGCCGCCGCTGACGGAGAGCGTCTGGCCGGTGATGAAGGACGCCTCGTCGGATGCGAAGAAGGCGACTGCGTTGGCGACGTCCTGCGCAGTTCCCAGTCGGCGGAACGGGATTGCCTTGGTCAGCCCTTCCCGCAGGCGTGGATTGTCGCCCCCCATCGAGGCGAACAGCGCGGTGTCCGTCGGACCGGGGCAGACGACATTGACGGTGATCCTGTGCCGGGCGTGTTCGCGGGCGATCGTCTTGGAGAATCCGATGATCCCGGCCTTGGCGCCGGCATACACCGCCTCCCCGGAGGAACCGACCCGCCCGGCGTCGGAGGCGAGGTTGACGATCGAGCCGCTGTTCTGGGCCGCCATGATCGGCAGGATCGCATGGCAGGTGTTGAGGGTGCCGACGTAGTTGATCGCGATGACCCGGTCCCAGAAGTCGGGCTCGGTGTCGACGAACGGCATGCCGACGTCCCAGCCGGCGTTGTTGACCAGGACGTCGATCCGGCCGTGCTCGGCCATGACGTCCGCGACCATCGCGTCGACGGTGGCCCGGTCGGTGACATCGACGCGGTAGGCGCTCGCCCCGCCGCCGATCTCGTCGACGACGGCTGCAGCGGCCGACTCGTCGATGTCGGTGACGATGACGACGGCTCCCTCGGCGGCGCACTTGTGCGCGATGCCCCGGCCGATGCCGGATCCGGCGCCGGTGACGACGGTGACCTTGTCCTGCAGACGTCCCATGGGTTCCTCCTGGGTAGGTGGCGGTTGATCGTGGATTCGACCGAAGGGCGTGTTCGGTGGTGGTATGCGGTGCTCGCCTCAGGGGGCGAACTCCCGGCCGAGCAGGTGGCGGGAGATGACGAGTTTGGAGACCTGTGCGGTGCCGTCACCGATCTCCAGACCGATGACGTCGCGCAACCGCTGGCCGAGTTTGTGCTCGGAGCTGTAGGCGACGTGGCCGATGGTCAGCAGGCACTGGTGGATGACCTCGGCGCTGAGCTTCGGCGCCCAGAACTTCGCCATCGCGGCCTCGGCGGAGTGGTCGAGGCCCTGGTCCTTGCGCCACAGCGCCTCGAGGCACACGTGGCGGGCACCCCGGATGTGGGTCGCGGCCTCGGCGAGGGGGAACGCGACCCCCTGGAAGCGACCGATGGGTTGGTCGAAGGCGACCCGGTCGCGGGACCACTGCAGCGCCTCGTCGAGCGACTCCTGGGCGGCGCCGAGGCAGGCCAGGCCGATGATCGCACGGGAGTAGTCGAATCCCTGCATGACCGAGACGAACCCGGCGCCCTGCTCGCCGATGAGGTTCTCGGCCGGGAGCGGGGTGGCGTCGAAGTGCAGGGCGGCCCGGCCGATGGCGCGGCTGCCGAGGTCGTCGAAGGCGGACCGGGTCACCGACGGGTGGGTCAGGTCCACCCAGAAGGCGCTGATCCCGCGGGCTCCGGGGCCGCCGGTGCGGGCCAGGACGACGGCTCGGTCGGCGGCCATCCCGAGGGTGATCGAGGTCTTCTCGCCGTGCAGTGTCCACCCACCGTCCGGGCCGGCGACGGCGGCGACCTCCATCGCTGCGGCATCGGTCCCGTGCCCCGGCTCGGTGATGCAGATGCACGGGATCGTGCGACCGGCGGCGATCCCGGGCAGCCACGCCGCCTGTTGTTCCGGGGTCGCGTTGCGGACGATGATGTCGCTGATCAGGGCGGTATTGATGATGAGGTAGGTCGCGTTGAAGTCGTGCCGGCCGACCTCCTCGGCGGCGATGCCCGCGATGACGGCGCTCGCGGCCTGCCCGCCGTACTCCTCGGGGATGCGCAGGCCGGTCAGTCCCATCACCGCCATGTCGGTCGCCAGTCGGGGACGGAACTGCGCCGCGACGTCATCGCTCTGGTAGTGCGGTGCGAGCACCTTCGCGGCGAACCGGGCCACCTCGCTCCGGTAAGCCTGCTGGTCCTCGTCGTATCCGTAGTGCATCGTGCGTTCGGTCCGTCCACTCGCTCAGTGCCAGGTGACGTGGGGCGCGAAGTCGGGCGTGCGCTTCTCGGCGAAGGCGCGCGCCCCCTCCATACCCTCTGGCGAGGTGGCGAACGCATCCAGCGCGGTCATGGCCATGTTGGAGAACCCGGCCTGGTGGTCGGTGTCGGCGTTGAAGGACTGCTTGACGAAGCGGATCGCGGTCGGGGACAGGGCGGTGATCTCGGCCGCCCACGCCCGCGCCTCACGCATCAGGTCTGCGGCGGGGACGACCTTGTTGACCAGCCCCATCTCGAGCGCCTCGGCGGCGCTGTACTGGCGGCACCAGAACCAGATCTCGCGGGCCTTCTTCTCCCCGACGACACGGGAGAGGTATGCGGTGCCGAAGCCCGCGTCGAAGGAACCGACCCGTGGTCCGGCCTGGCCGAACCGGGCGGTCTCACTGGCGATGGAGACATCGCACAGGACGTGCAGGACGTGTCCGCCACCGATCGCCAGGCCGTTGACGGCGGCGATGACCGGCTTGGGGATGTCACGGATGAGCTTCTGGAGGTAGCCGATCTCGAACATCCCGGATGTCGTCGGGCCGTAGTCACCGGTCTCGGCGCGTTGTTTGACATCGCCACCGGTGCAGAACGCCTTGTCCCCGGCGCCGGTGAGGATGACCGCGCGCACGTCATGGTCGGCCCAGGCGAGCCGGAAGGCCGCGATGAGTTCTTCGACCGTCTGGCCCCGGAAGGCGTTGTAGCGCTCGGGCCGGTTCATCGTGATGATCGCGGCGCCGTCCTCGACGCTGTAGATGATGTCGTCGAACTGGTTCATCGGGACTCCTTGTGTCGGCGGGCGATCGTGATTGAACGATCGTTCACTGAATGACTGTTCACTGAATGATGGTTCAATCGGTATGCTGTGTCAAGACCCAACCGATGAGTGGACGAGGCGGTGACCACGACGGAGATGGCCACGGAGATGACCGCGGACATGACGACGGTGAACCAGGAGGCCGCGCCCCGGGAGGCGAGCGGTCCGGAGTCGCGCGAGCAGGCCCGACGGGACCGGGTCCGGCGCCGCCGCGCCCAGGTGCTCGAGGCCGCCGCCCGGATCATGTACGACACCGGCTACCACGGGATGTCGATGCAGGCGGTCGCCGATCGGGCCGGGATGAGCGTGGGGTTGATCTACCAGTACTTCGGCGGCAAGCAGGAGGTGCTCGAGGCAGTCATCGTCGACATCCTCGACGGGTTCCGCGAGCAGGTCCCGGCGGCCATGGATGCCGCGGGCGCCGATCCGCAGGAGCGGTTGCGGGCCGGGTTCGCGGCGTTCTGCGCGGTCATCGACTCCCGCCGGGAGGCGACCCTGCTGGCCTATCGGGAGAGCCAAACCCTCTCCCCCTCCGGTCGGGCGACGATCATCCGGATGGAGGACGAGACGATCGAGCCGTTCCGCGAGGCGGTCCGCACCGGTATCGCCGCCGGCCAGTTCCGGGACGTCTCCCCCGAACTCGTCGCGCACAACCTGAAGATGGCGGCGCACGCGTGGGCGTTGAAGCACTGGGATCTCTCCCGGCACCTCACCCTCGGGGAGTATGTCGCGGCCGAGTTGGATCTGACCCTGTCCGCCCTGCGCCCCAGCCCGTGACCGTCGCCGGAAAAACGGACAGGAACCTGACCAGAGTCAGGTTCCTGTCCGTTCGTAATGAAGGGTGGCTCAGCGCCCGGCGCGCAGCGCGTGCCGCAGGTCCTTGTTCAGCGTCGAGATGACATCCTGCGGGATGCCCTTGGGGCAGGCGTGGGTGCATTCGCCGATGTTCGTGCAGCCGCCGAAGCCCTCGGCGTCGTGCTGGTTGACCATCGCGACCACGCGCGCGTCCCGCTCCGGCTGGCCCTGCGGCAGTTCGCCGAGGTGGGTGACCTTGGCGC
>DUPF01000250.1 GCA_012838445.1 Intrasporangiaceae bacterium
CCTAGGAGGCTGCTGAACAATCCGGGTGTCCGCACCTCGGGTTGGCGGGGCGCCTGAAATACTGCGTGTATGCAGGGTGAGTCGGATCGGCAACGGGAATTGCTGGATGTGGAGTCGGTGGCGGGGCATCTGCTCGAGCCCGGCAGCGTGTTCGCATTGCTGGCCGAGCATCGGGACCGGTTGTTCCCGGCGGAGTTGTTCGCCGACCTGTTCCGGTCGGGTCGGGGCCGGCCGTCGATCCCGGGGGAGGTGATCGCCTCCGTCATCGTCTTGCAAGCCCTGTACGGCCATTCGGACCGTGAGGCCGTGGATGCGTTGACGTTCGATCTGCGGTGGAAGGCTGCCTGCGGGTACGCGGTCGATGCCAAGGGCTTCGACTCGTCGACGTTGACCTATTGGCGGCGCCGGTTGGCGGCCAGCGAGCGTCCGCAGCGGATCTTCGAGGTGGTACGTCAGGTCATCGCCGAGACCGGAGCGGTCAAGTCCAAGACCCGCCGCGCACTGGACTCGACGGTGCTGGACGATGCGGTGGCCCGTCAGGACACGATCACCCAACTCATCGCCCAGATCAGGCGGGTCGGCCGCGAAGTGCCCGGCGCGAAAGAGCTGATCGCCTCCGAGTGCACCCGGTTGGCGGCGGTGTGCGGGCACGATTACTCCGAGACCGGTAAGCCGCGTATCGCCTGGGATGACCAGGCCGCCCGCGACGAGCTGGTCTCCGCCCTGGTAGCCGATGCGTTGGCACTGCTGGAGGCTTTGAACGTCGAGGCGATCACCGCCGCCGGCGGCAGACCAGCCGAGGCGGTGGCGCTGCTGGCATTGGTCGCCGGCCAGGACGTCGAGCCCGCCGAGGATTCCGATGGCACCGACGGCCGGTGGCGCATCGCCCGCCGCACCGTCCCGGACCGGGTGATCTCTACCGTGGACCCCGATGCCCGGCACGCGCACAAGACCCAGCAGCGTCGCCAGGACGGGTTCAAAGCCCACATCGTGGTCGAACCCGATACCGGGCTGACCACTGCGGCCCGGCTGACTCGGGCCAGCGGTCCGGACAATTCCGACGCCGCCGTCGGTGCGGACCTGGTGACCACAGATCCCACCACTACAGACGTCGAACACATTGAAGTGCTCGGAGACTCGGCGTACGCCACCGGAGACATGCTGGCCACCCTCGCCGGAAAGCAGTGGCTGCCCCTGGTCAAACCCTGGCCGACCAGGCCCGCTGTGGAGGGCGGGTTTGGTCTGGATGACTTCACCTTCGATGCCGCGGCAAACACGTTGACCTGCCCGGCTGATGTCACGCGGACAGTGTCGCCGCAGGGCCGGGCGAAGTTCGGTGCGGCCTGCCGGCAGTGTCCGCTGCGCCAGCGGTGCACCACCTCACAATCCGGCCGCTCGGTGCTGCTGGGCGAGCACCATGTGCTGCAACGCCAGCACCGCCAGCGCGCACAGGGCGAGGACTTCCGGGCCACCTACCGGCAGCATCGCCCGATGGTGGAACGCTCCATCGCCTGGCTCACCCGAGGCGCCCGACGAGTGCCCTATCGCGGCGTGGACAAGAACAATAACTGGCTCCACCACCGCGCCGCCGCCCTCAACCTACGACGCCTGCTCGCCATGGGACTGACCATGGAGAACGGGACCTGGGCCCTGGCCTGAACCAGCAAACAGGGCCTCATGAACCTCCCTGCTGCAGGCCGGTCAGCCACACGAGGACCACAGGCGGGCGCATCGCTCCCAGTCGCCGTACCCAGAGCGCTGACCTGAATCGCCGCTTGACGGCCCACCGAGACCGATCCGCAAGCCGCTCACACCACCGCAACCCCCAATGGCGCCTTGTTCAGCAGCCTCCTAGGCGGCACCCTCCCCCGCCGCGTCGTCGCCGGAGTCGCCGGAGTCGCCGGTGTCGCCGGTGTCGTCGCCCGGGACCTCCGACCCGTCCGCGTACTCCTCGTCACCGCCGGTCTCGCCGCCGGTGTCGCCGCCGTCCCCGTCGCCGGTGCCGGTGTCGCCGCCGTTTCCGGTGTCGCCGTTGCC
>DUPF01000251.1 GCA_012838445.1 Intrasporangiaceae bacterium
TCAGCTCAGCGCGGCGACCGCGGCGTCGTAGTCCGGCTCGGTCGTGATCTCTGGGACGACCTCGGTGTGCACGACGTTGCCGGACTCGTCGAGGACGACGACCGAGCGGGCGAGCAGACCGCGCAGCGGGCCGTCGGACATCGTCATGCCGTAGTCCTCGCCGAAGGAGGAGCGGAACGTCGACGCGGCGGTGACGTTCTCGATGCCCTCCGCCCCGCAGAACCGGCCGAGCGCGAACGGCAGGTCCGCCGAGACGCAGATGACGCTCGTGTTCTCGAGCCCCGCCGCCAGTTCGTTGAACTTGCGCACGCTCGCGGCGCATACACCCGTGTCGACGCTGGGGAAGATGTTGAGCACGACCCGGCGCCCCTCCGGACGGCTGACGACGGACAGGTCGGTGCCGGTGAGCTCGAAGGAGGGAGCCGCGGCGCCGACGGCGGGCAGCTCTCCGGTGGTCGTGACTGGGGAACCCTTGAATGCAGTGGTGGCCATGGAACCATGTCTAGCATGACGTTCGATCGATCCTTCCCCGACGGCTTCATCTGGGGCACGGCCACCGCGAGTTATCAGATCGAGGGCGCCGTCGCCGAGGACGGGCGCACCCCGTCGATCTGGGACACCTTCTCGCGCACGCCGGGCAAGGTCTTCGGCGGCGACACCGGCGACATCGCCTGCGACCACTACCACCGGATGCCCGAGGATGTCGCGCTCATGCGCAGCCTCGGGGTCGATGCCTACCGCTTCTCGGTGTCCTGGTCGCGGGTCCTGCCGGACGGCACCGGGAGAGTCAACCAGCAGGGTCTGGACTTCTACTCCCGACTCGTGGACACGTTGCTGGACAACGGGATTCGCCCGTTCGTCACCCTCTACCACTGGGACCTGCCCCAGGTCCTCGACGACCGCGGCGGGTGGCTCACCCGGGAGGTCGCGGACTGGTTCACGGAGTATGCGTCGCTCGTCTCGGGTGCGCTCGGGGACCGGGTGCGGAACTGGACCACGCTCAACGAGCCGTGGTGCTCCTCGTTCCTCAGCTATTCCCTCGGTCACCACGCGCCCGGACACACCGATCCGCTCGAGGGTCTGGTCGCCGCGCACCATCTGCTGCTCGCTCACGGCCGCGGGGTGCGGGCGATCCGGGACAGTGCGCCGGGCGCGGAGGTCTCGATCACGCTCAACCCGACCCAGGTCTACGGACCGGAGGACGGCGACGAGGCGGATGCGGATGCGGTGCGCCGGGCGGACAACATCTACAACGGGGTCTTCTTCAGCCCTCTGTTCGCCGGTCGCTACCCCGATGGATTCCATGACGACACAGCACATTTGAGCGATCATTCCTACATCGGCGACGGCGACCTCGTCGAGATCTCGACACCGCTGGACAATCTCGGCGTCAACAACTACTTCCCGACCCGGGTGCGCGCCGCCCGGGACGGGGAGCGGGGGACCCCGGAGCTGGCCGGGATGGAGCGGGTCGTCGGTGTCGAGCCGCGACCACCGCATACCGACATGGGGTGGGAGGTCCTCCCCCGCGGCCACTACGACATCCTCATCCGCTCGGCGAAGGAGTCGGGTCTGCCGATCTACATCACCGAGAACGGCTCGGCCTGGCCCGATGTCGTCTCCCCCGACGGGCGGGTGCACGACCCGGACCGGATCGCCTACCTGCACGGACACCTCGACGCGGTCGCGGACGCGATCGAGGACGGCGCCGACATCCGGGGCTACTTCGCCTGGTCGCTGCTCGACAACTTCGAGTGGGCCTACGGGTACAGCAAGCGGTTCGGGATCGTCTATGTCGACTACGCGACCCAGGAGCGGATCGTCAAGGACTCCGGCTGGGAGTATGCGCGGATCATCCGGGAGCAGCGGTGAATTCGCGCCGGGTCGCCCATCGGCTGCCGCGGCCCGGCGACTTCACCGGTCTGTTGCGGGTGAATCGGCCGCAGTTAGACCGGCGCCGGCGTCGGCTCGCGACCGCCCAGACCATCGATGACCTGAGGTCGGTCGCCCGGCGCGCTGTCCCCCGGTCGGTCTTCGACTATGTCGACGGCGGTGCCGAAGATGAGATCAGTATGGCTCGGGCCCGAGCGGCGTTCGAGCGGGTGGCATTCCATCCGCGGGTGCTGCGAGATGTGTCCACCGTCGACCTGAGCACGACGGTTCTCGGAGGACCGGCTGCGCTGCCGCTCGTCCTGGCACCGACCGGCTTCACCCGGATGATGCACCACGAGGGCGAGGTCGCGGTGGCCCGGGCGGCTGCCCGCGCCGGGGTCCCGTATGCCCTGTCGACGATGGGCACGACGAGCCCGGAGGACCTGCGGTCCGCTGTCCCGGGGGCGCGGCACTGGTTCCAGCTGTATCTGTGGCAGGACCGGTCGGCGAGCCGGGATCTGGTGCAGCGGGCTGCGGAGTGCGGGTATGAGTCGCTCGTGCTCACCGTGGACACCCCGATCGGCGGCGCTCGGCTCCGGGACGTCCGCAACGGCCTGACCGTGCCGCCGGCGCTGACGGCGCGGACGCTCGCGGACATGGCTGTCCATCCGAGGTGGTGGCTCAACCTGCTCACGACAGAGCCGCTGTCGTTCGCCGCGATGAGCAACTACGACGGGACGGTCGCCGAACTCGTCGCCCGCATGTTCGACCCGGCAGCCACGCTCACCGACCTGGAGTGGCTGCGGGAGCACTGGCCGCACCGTCTCGTCGTCAAGGGCATCCAGGATGTCCGGGACGCGGTCGAGATCGCCGACCGTGGTGTCGATGCTCTGGTCGTCTCCAACCACGGCGGCCGGCAGCTGGACCGCACTGTTGCGCCGCTGGAATTGTTGCCGCACGTCGTCGACGCGGTCGGTGACCGCTGCGAGGTCCTCGTCGACTCGGGCGTGCGCTCCGGCGCCGACCTCGCCGCGGCCCGTGCCCTCGGTGCCTCCGCGGCGATGATCGGCCGGCCGTATCTCTACGGCCTGATGGCCGGCGGGGAGGCCGGCGTCGACCGCGCCCTGGAGATCCTCACGGCCGAATACCACCGCACCCTGCAACTGCTCGGGGTCGCCCGCACGGACGACCTCGGTGCCGAGCACGCCTCGCTGCCGCCCGGCTGAGCCCA